>JAIRSC010000163.1 GCA_031255645.1 Treponema sp.
AAGTCCGCGCCTTTCAGCGCCGCCTTCCGGTTTTCAGGCCCAAGGTAGGAAGAGATCCCCGCCTTGCCGCCCTTTCCCTTATTGATGGCCCCCAGAATCGCCTCGCTCTGCCTCAGCCGCTCTCCGTCTATGTCGTAGAGGCTGATCTCCGCGTCCCGCAAAACCGGCGTACACATCGCGTCGCCCAGCACGTTGCGGGCGAAAATAGTGCTACCCGCGCCCAAAAAAGCAATCTTTACCATGGCAACTTCCCTGAATTTGGCGAAAAAACGGGCCGGACCTTAGTCCGGTTTAAGCGTTTTTCCAAGAGTTTGTTCTATACGGACTGAGGATACCACGAATTCCGGGGCAAGGAATAGATCGGATCCGGGCACGGAACCCTTTTTACTCCTCAATACCGTATCTGATGAGGCCGGAGTAATTTCTCCCGTCCCTGGAACCGTATAGAATCAATTCGGTTAACCCTGAAGGCAATTGGTAAGTCAATTCAAACTTGGCTCCGCGGCTGTTTTTTGAAAACTGAATAACTTCGCCATCGATAATGAACGCGATGTTTTTGTAATTCGTTGAAGAAACAGAGAAGGATTCTGAAATTCCGGTCTTCAAAATACCGCTTACCGGGGATAACAGTTCCGTATTTGAGGCATCGTTATAAGCCGTGAATGCGTAAGGGAACTTTACCGCATTGACGCCAAAGCCCTGATACCCCGGGGCGGCCTTGATATTAAAAGTAAGAACGCTTTTATACCAATTTGTCGAAAGATCAAGGAGACGGCTTATCTTTAACACCGCGTTGTTTCTGGTGATATTAAACTGGTCTTCGATGAAATAGTAGCTGTTGTTCTCCGCTACCTTAAAATACGATCTCGTGAAAAGTTCCAGTTCTTTCGCCGTTATCTTTTTTTCTTCAAAAAGCCGTTCCGCGCCGGGAAGCCACTCATTCTCAAAGATTCCAATGTCAACCTTGGATTGCAGACGCGCCTCGTTTTGCCTCCCGGCGAAAACATGAGCTTTGTATTCCCGGGTATCGGGTATATCAAAGCTAAACGTAACCGTTGCGCCTTTTCGTCTCTGCCATGAAGCGCCGTTTATATCATCTTGCTCCGGCGTCCTTAGTTTGCTTAACAATAACACATTTGCGTTACGGAGGACAATGTCAAAATCAAACGCGCCCTCAATAAGATTGTTGTACCCCGGACCATCCGGTTTTAACGCGAGCCCGTACTGGAAGAATTCTCCCGTAATATAGGCTTCCCGCGTGAAATCTCCGGAACTTAAGACCGGGGCATAAAATTGATACCTATCTTCCTCCGGCAGATGGGAATAGAGAAATGACCGCGAGTCGAGAAAAAGCCACCCGGTAGAATACTCCTTAATGAAGGTTCTTTTGTCTACCTGGCCCGCATCCCAGGTTACGTCTACAAGATACCACTTGTTTCCCAGCTTTACCGCGTTCCATGCGTGGTCGGGCTCTTTGTCGATGCTTCCGGTATATCCGAAGCTTTTTGAGTATCCTTCTATACCGATACTTGTGATGCCGGCAAGCCCGCACATCCGGTTAAAGACGTCTGTATAACCGGCGCACACGGCCTTTTTCTTTTTAAGGACCGAAGCATAGTCCTGCGCCGTGGTCCTTCCGGAAAAATACATTTCCGTATCATAGGCGATATTGTCGCAGATCCAGTCATGAAGGATTTTTGTCTTCAAAAATTGGTCGGAAACACCATTAACGAGGAAGGAAACAAGGCCGGGGAGAGCGGCGTCGGGATCGTCAAATACCTTCTCCGCGAGTTCTTTGGGAACCCTTCTGATTTTCGCCTCCATTCTGCCTGTCCGGTATTTTGTTACCCCTGTGTCCGCTGTTGTATACCGTTTTAACGCGCTTGTCACAGTGGCGGCAAGCTTTGCGTCGATATTTTCTTTCCCCCGTTCCAGATAGGCGTAAAGGGCCGCGCAGTTGCCGTGGTTTATCGCGTCATTTATCAGGCCGCTGTCCGTTTTGCCCCCCGCTGTCGCGGTTCCCGTGGTTTTAGCCGGCGCCACGTCACCTGAAGGCCGGGAATTTTGGGGTTCTGAACTTGTATACCCTTTTGCATAGACAATTACGCACATAGTTCTGTATTCAGGGTGGATACCGAAGGCCGCGCCGGTCTGTGTATAATCAGCCTTCATAATATTTAACCGATGACCCCGCGAGGGAACTCCGTCATCAATCAAAAGGCTTGTAACAATATCCCGGCCGCTCTTATCTCCGTAGGCGATGTTTTCGCCGATATAGTTTCCTTTGCCATATCTGGCGCATCTGCCTGCCGGTGTGCTTTTGTCGCTTCCATTGTGGCCGGTTTGTCCCGTTTTGCCCTGATCCGCCGCGTGATCCCTTGTAGCCAAGGCCAGGCCCAATTCGGGGTTCAAAATCCCTACGGCCTTTGCCTTCAATAGAGCGGCGGCGCAAATTTCAACGGCCTTTTTCCCTTCCTGTGTAACTATGGTAATTTCGCCCGGCTGGGAGTAATTTTTACCGTCATAGTATTTTAGCCTTGGCTGGATATACAATTCGGCGTATTTTTTGGGATCGGTTCTTACTTTGTTCATTTCCAGAATAACGTCTTTTTCAATGCCCTTAAGATAGTCGGCATCTCTTGCGGTATCAAGTTTCTCAATGTCCCAGTTTGCGCTGTCCGGGTCGCCACGTCTCTCTGAATTATCCCCATTTGAAGCACCTTTTGAAGCGCCTGTTGAATTGCCCGCGCCGCCTTTGGTTGAACTTACGGAAAGATTACCTGCCGCTCCTGATATCGAATTGGATACTGATTCCAGACCGGACCGGACCGTTTCACAGGAAAGGAACAGGCTGCAGAGCAGCGTCAATAAAAGTAAATTTTGTCCTTGGAAAACCGCTTTATTCATAAGTTCCTCCATAACCTTAAAGGTGTAAATATAAAATAATTTATCTTGTGGACTATTGTCAAGTTCAGGAGGGTAAATATCATAGATTCCGCGGGACAGGCTGGTGAAATGACGAGTTTAAGGCATATTTTGGCTCTCAACATGAAGCAAAAAAGACATGCCCTCGATCTTTCACAAGCCCGTCTAGCGGAAAAGATCAACACCGCTCCCACCTACATAGCCATGATAGAACTGGAAAAAAAGTTCCCATCGGTTGACATGCTGGAAAAAATCGCCGCGGCCCTGGAGATCGACGCCCCGGAACTGTTCTCCGTAGAAGGCCTGCCGGCGGATTCGCTCAAAAAACTTCACCGGGAAATTCTAGCGGATTTTGAAAAGATCCTGAACCAGCGGCTTCGGGACCTGCAAACAGAGAGCTGCCCAAGCGGCGGCTCCGCTGTTAAGTCCAATAAACGTGGTAGTCCCAACACCTAAAGTCCCGACGGCCCTCCTTTATCCGCAAGTCCCGCGCTCCTTTTTCATCAATTTCCCGCCCCAAGCTGAGCAGGGAAGCCTGACGGAGCCACCAGAATGCCTGGCAGAGGCGCTTCCGGTGATTCCCTCCGACAAGCCCTTCCCGGAGCAGATTCAGTTTTTTCACCGCCTTTTCCGCCGCGTCCCGCACCCGTGGGGAGGGGTCCTTTTCGGCGACGGTCCGGAGGATTTTCTTGAAGGAGTGGCCTTTCCCATCGGCGCCAACGCCCAGGTCGGACAGGGCCTTGATATAGGCGCAACGCCAGAAGGGGTTTGGTTCAACAAGAGAAAGATCAAAGCCCTCCTGTTTTTGCTCAAAACCGGTATAAGCTTCCCTGTCTCGCGGCCGCTTTGCCGGTTTCAGCCGGTCGGCAAAACCATCCGCCATATCCTGCCTGAGCCGCCGCAGTTCTTCTTTGTTGTCTTTGTAAAAAAAATGGACCACTTCCTGGGCCAGGGTGTTGTTTTTTGGGGCCAGATTGCCTTCAAGAAGAAGGGCCCGGGAATTCCTGAAGGCAATCAGAAAAGGGTTAAGCCCCTTCCAGTAGGGCCGGAAACAGCTTAGAAGCCAAAGGGCGGAAACGGCCATGCCGAACAGTTCGGGATTATCCGGATCGCCACGGAATTTTCCCAGCAATTCGCCGCACCGCTCAAGGATCCGTTCCTCCCTTCCGGGTGAAGAGGAGACAAAATTTACGACCGCTTCGGGAAACCACGAATAGAGTTCAAGAAAAGTACCAAGCTTATCCGTATCTTCGGCCTCGTTTTCCATCTGCCGGTAGAAAAAGCCCAAGAAATCCGACTGTTTTTCCGGGGAAAGCCGGGGCATATTACGATCCAATTCCCGGAAGATAACCTGTCTGTCCGCGCAATCCCCGGTAAGCCGCCGGGCTATGGCGGGGCCAAGTTTTTTAGCGGGAAATTCATCTTCCTCAACCGCGCAAAACAGAAGGTCGAGAGGCAAGGCAAGGAAGAAGGCATCGCCGGTTTCCCCGTATGTCTTTCGGTGGCATAATGTTTTCAGGCGAAGGCAAAAACGCAGATTTCGCGTTTCAGTATACGCCCTTTCGTACAGCGACTCCGCCTCGTTGATGTCAGGGTTTGCCGAAACAAATAACTCCCCTAGATACTGAATTGCCTCATTGTTATGACCCGCTTCTTTTGATTGAACGATTGAACGGAGCAGCGCAAGTTTCGTTTCGGAAAGATCCGTATTTTCCCCAAGGGCAAGGTAATGGGCAAGAAATTCATGGCAAACAAGAATATTACACGGTTCCCCTGGTATCGCAAACAGTTCTTTCCAGAATAGATCGTCCTTAATATAAGGCGAAACGAAAGCGTCAAGAAGCGGGAAATCCCTTAAAAGGTTGAACTTAATCATCGAAATATCCTGGCAGATAATGAAACGATGCCAGAATTTAAGTAAGAGCAGAACCTCTTCCGCATCTTCCGGCCGTATCAGCTCGCAATATTTACGAAAGACGGCCAGTTCCGCCTCACCCATGCGGCCCATGTCGTAATCCATAAAACTTTCGGCGGCTAGGAAAATTTTTACCGGAAACCGCGCCGCCTCTTCGGCGATTAGCTCGCCGAACCGGTGCTCCCGCCCGATCAAATCGCGGACAAAATCGTCAAGGTAAAA
>JAIRSC010000183.1 GCA_031255645.1 Treponema sp.
CGTATCAGAAAAACCGCCGCGCCCGCAACAGCCACTGCCCCCAGCGCGGCTAACGCTACTATCAAGGGTAACCCGATTCCCGGCTGTTGTGCAACCGTTTCCTGTTCCGGGGTAACTGTGGCAGTGTCTTCGTGTTCGGTCGCCGGCGTGTCTGCGGTAACAGGTTCCGGCTGGTCGGGAACGGCTTGTGGTGGTTGCGGAGGTGGATAGTCCATGCTGCCATCTGCACGCCGGGGCCAAGTAATGCGTGACAAATCTACTTGTTCGCCCCGAACTACGCCTACAAGCGTTTCAATGAATTGATTATCAACTCCTATTAACGTACAGATTTTGTTGTTTTCATCACCAACGTAGAAGTCCATGTAATCGCCGTCACGTTTGAAAATAAGTGTATATTCATCGCCTTCATTGAAAAGCTTATTAATGGGGTTTTCAGGGTAATCACCTTTTTTGGCTGAACAAACAGCTTTTAATACCGTGGTGTTTTCGTTTTGATATTGCTGTGTTAAGACAAAATAAATCAAGTCATCCCAAAATAATTCACCGATGTGAACCATATTATTAACTATACCAAAATACGTAGGATGAAAATGTTCCCACCAGTACGTATTCCAAGACGTGGGTAGTTCCCGCTGGAGAGCTTTTTCATATTCATCTCGCCAGAAGGTTTCATATTTGAACAGGGCTTCTCTATCCTGTTCAGATAAAATATTCTGATAAAAACTATATATCCACTGTTTTGAGATAATACGTTCCGGAAATGTTTGGCTTCCCACTGACAGAATATCATTAGGATTTACCATACCTGTCTCACCCGTTTTTGTAGTAATACGAATTGCATATTGTTGGAAACCCTGATACTCTTCATTTTCTCCGTAATACAATTCTTCTCCTTTTATTAGAGTGCGCATCACATTTTTGCCCCAGTAGTTAATTAATGGGGTTTCTCGTGTTACTTCATAGACAATTTCCTCACCATATATTAACGAGAAAATTACGCAAAACACTATGATAAAGCATACCACTTTCTTCATTTTTCCCTCCACCAATACGATTTCTCGTAGTTAAAAGGATTTTTCATTCGATCATTTAATCCACTTACTAATTCACCAGAACTTATATTGCAAACATATTCAACACTCTCTGCCACGATAAACGACACATGCAGGTGCGCTCCCCTGACATTCCCTGTAAGGCCGACATAGCCCACCACGTCCTTGGGGCTTACCAAAACATTCTTTCCTATGTTTTCCGCAACTCTATCCAAGTGTCCCAGCAGAAAAAAATACTTCTCATTTCGTATGGACTGTAAAACAATATAATTTCCATAATCTTTGGCCCTGTTGCCGATTGCAATGACCATTGCGTCAATAAATGAATGAATTGGCGTATTCTTGGACGCTCCAAAATCAACGCCTTCGTGGTTATATGGCTTTCCATATATATGTGTATAATCTTGCGTAAAAAGCCCAGTTGGGGCACAATAACCGTCATATTTGCTGTTATTGGTATATGGCGCAAATCCCGGATTATTCACTGTTACTTTTTCCTCCTTAACAGGAATACCACCACGCCCGCAACAACCGATGCCCCCAGCGCGGCCAACGTTACAAGCAACGGTAACCCGATTCCCGGCTGTTGTGCAACCGTTTCCTGCTTCCGGGAGGCTCATTTTGTCAAAACGCTAGAGACAGGACCAGGCCCCCGCTAAGGAGCGCCGCTGTTGGTACGGCTATCAGCGTAAAAGTCCGCCAGAACCGCGAGCTTTTTTCGTATTTCGCCGACAAGGCCGACTGCTTCCTGTACATTTCGGACATTGCGTCCAGCTGTGTCTGTAAGTCCTTCAACAAGCTCTCCCGCTCTGCTATTATACTCTCGTAGTTCCCGATTAATTCCCCGCTCTCGATCAAGGTCTGCCGCAAGTCGTCCAATTGTTTCTGCTGCGCTTCGGAGTTCGCGAGCGTATCCCGTATCAAGCTCTCCAATTGTGACAGATCTTCGTCGAGCGAAGAAAAGTCCTGAGAGTACAGCCCCTGTGGCAAAAGCAAGGACAAGGTACAAAACAAAACGGCGCCGAAAAAGAAGTGTAGTGATTTCATGCAAGGGGCTCCTCCTTATAATTTCAACACAGACCCTCACGAACAAAAGCGGGAACAACAAGTCATATGTACATAAAGTATCCCGGGCTCTCCCTTTTGTCAAGAAAAAAAATTGCCGGGCAAAGCTCTGCCGCGCGGTTTCGCGGGGGTCTGGTCTTGTTCCGTTTTGTATGCTATTTTTTACGGTGTAAAGCGTTCATTGTCCGCCGCGCCCGGGGCGCGGACGAGACGTGCGGCGGATACCGCGAGCCTTGACGGGAAAGCGTTTTCACATAAACGGGAAAAACATGGATATCGAAACGGAAGAACTTGAAGGCGGAATTTGCGCCCCGAAGGGATTCATGGCTTCCGGCCTGCGGGCCGGGATCAAAGCCGGCGCGAAAAAACGGGATCTTGCCCTGATCTATTCGGAAAGGCCCTGTACGGCGGCGGCGGTCTTTACCCGCAATCTTGTCAGGGCGGCGAATATTATCGTTACGGAAGAGCATCTCGCGAAAAGCGGCGGCCGGCTCCGGGCGCTTGTCGCCAATTCGGGAAACGCCAACGCCTGTACCGGCGAAGCGGGGCTTGCCGCGGCCCGGCGCATGGCGGAGGCCGCCGCCGCGAAACTTGGCGTTGGCCGGGAAGAGTGCGCCGTCGCCTCGACCGGGGTAATAGGCGTGCCTCTGCCTGTTGAACGCATCGAGGCGGCGATGGACGAGCTTGCGGCGGGCCTCAGCGCGGACGGGGGGGACGCCGCGCTTGAAGCAATCATGACGACGGACACACGGAAAAAACGGCGGGCGATCCGCCTCGCGCTGCCGTCGGGACACATTATACGCATCGGGGCCATGGCAAAAGGTTCGGGGATGATTCATCCGAATATGGCGACGATGATCGCCGTTATTACGACTGACGCCGAGGTATCCCCGGCAATGCTGGACAGGGCGCTGCGCCGGGCGGCGGATCGTTCGTTTAACCGGCTTAGCGTAGACGGGGACACCTCCACCAACGACATGGCCCTTGTTATGGCAAACGGCGCGGCGGGTAATCCCGCCCTGGAAGATGAAGGGCCGGATTACCGGGCTTTCGCCGCCGCCCTTGAAAGCGTATGCGTAAACCTCGCCCGGCAGATGGCCGCGGACGGCGAAGGGGCCACAAAACTGCTGACAGTCACCGTTTCCGGGGCCGAAACCGAAGAAGACGCCGCGGAGCTGGCAAAGTCCGTGGCCGGCTCGAACCTTGTCAAGGCCGCCTGTTTCGGGGCCGACGCGAACTGGGGCAGGGTGCTCTGCGCCCTGGGTTACGCGGGAAGGGCCTTTAACCCGGAAACGACGAACATCGCTTTTTCGTCAAAAGCCGGGACCGTCAAAGTCTGCCGGAACGGGGAAGCGGTCGTTTTTTCGGAAGAAGACGCGAAGAGGATTTTGCTTGAAAAGGAAATAGAAATTGTCGTGGAAACGGGGCGGGGCCCCGGAACGGCGGCGGCCTGGGGCTGCGACCTTTCCTACGACTATGTAAAGATCAACGGAGATTACCGCACATGAAAGAGATCAGCAATCCCGACAGGGCGGAAGTCCTTGTACACGCCCTGCCCTACATTCAAAGGTTTCGCGGAAGAACCATGGTCATAAAATACGGCGGAAACGCGATGCTCAACGCCGCGCTCAAGGCCGCCGTCATCGAAGACCTCATCCTTATGAACTGCGTGGGGATACGGACGGTTCTGGTTCACGGCGGCGGCCCGGAAATCGAACACATGCTCAGCGCGCTGGGAAAGGAAAGCCGTTTTGTTAACGGGCTGCGTTATACCGATGAAGAAACCATGGAAGTTGTTCAGATGGTTCTCTGCGGCAAGGTCAACAAGGACATTACCGCCCTTATCGAAAATTCCGGGGGCAGGGCCCTGGGCCTCTGCGGAATCGACGGAGCGATGCTCAAGGCGCGGAAACTTTCCGGCGGCGAACTCGGCCTTGTCGGAGAAATCACCTCGGTGGATACCTCGGTACTGGAAAACATTCTTGACGCGGGCAGCATTCCGGTTGTGTCCTCCGTCGCCATCGGAACGGACGAAGACGAAGGGAAGGTTTTTAACGTCAACGCCGACACCGCCGCCGCGAAAATAGCCGCCGCCCTGCGCGCGGAAAAACTTATCCTTATGACCGATGTCCGGGGCATACTCAAAGATCCACGCGACGAAAATTCCCTGGTCAGGGCCGCGGACAGGGCGGCCCTGGAAGCGCTTAAACAAAGCGGGGTTATCAGCAAAGGGATGATACCCAAGGTCGACTGCTGCCTGTTCGCGATGGACGCGGGAGTGAAAAAAGCCCACATCATCGACGGCCGGCTTGTCCACGCCCTTTTAATCGAGCTTTTTACCGATGAAGGGATCGGCACAATGATAGAGTAACAGACAATGATAAAGTAACAGACAATGATAGAGTAACAGGGGGAACGGAAAATGTCCGATTATTTTATGAACGCCTACCACAGGCTGCCGGTAACATTTACGGAAGGCCGGGGCGCGCGGCTTTACGATACGAACGGAAAAAGCTATCTCGATTTCGCTTCCGGCATAGCGGTAAACTGCCTTGGGCATAATCATCCCGCGCTGGTCAGGGCAATTTCCGAACAGGCGGCAAAGCTTATTCATACCTGCAACTACTACCAGAGCGACGTAAGCCTTGTCTTTGCCGAAAAGCTGGTAAAGGCCTGTTCCGGCGCGGGAATGAAAAAGGTGTTTCTCTGCAACTCCGGCGCGGAAGCAAACGAGGGCGCCTGCAAGATCGCCAGAAAATATTCGCTGAAGAAATACGGGGAAGGCCGGCACAGGATTCTTACCCTCAACGGAAGTTTCCACGGAAGAACCATTACGACGCTGTCCGCCACGGGTCAGGAAAAATTCCACCGGGATTTCGGGCCGTTTACCGAAGGCTTCAGCCACGTTCCCGGCGGCGATATCGCGGTTCTGGACAGGGCCCTGGACAAAAAAACGACCGCCGGTCTTTTGATCGAAGCCGTCCAGGGAGAAAGCGGCATCGTTCCCCAAAGCGAGGAATTTATCGCCGCCGCCGCCGCGCTCTGCGCCGAACGGGACATCCTGCTTATGTTTGACGAAATACAGTGCGGCCTGGGCAGGACGGGAAGTTTCCTTGCCTGCGAAGCCTACGGCGTACAGGCCGATGTCGTTACGCTGGCGAAGGGCATTGCCGGGGGCATTCCCGCCGGCGCGGTCCTTGCCGGGGACAGGGCCGCCGCCGTTTTTGAAACCGGCGACCACGGTTCGACATTCGGCGGCGGCCCGCTGGCGGCGGCGGCGGGCATCGTCGTGCTCGACACGGTAAACGATCCGGCTTTCCTCGCGGAGATTGCCCGGAAAGGCAAAACAATAACGGCGGCGGCCGGCGGCTGGAATCATCCAATGATACGGGAAGTCCGGGGCAGGGGCCTTATGATCGGCATCGACATTGAAAAGAACGCCTGGCCCGTAGTCGAAGCCTGCCTTGCCGCGGGCCTCCTCGTCCTTGGCGCCGGGCAGAAGACGCTGCGCCTTCTGCCGCCGTTTGTCATAAACGACAGGGAAATCGAACAGGGCCTGGCGATCCTAAAAGCGGTTCTGGATTCGGCGGCATAGGAAACAAAGCGGCGCGGCAGCCCGGCGCGAACGAGCCCCCACACAGCAGGCCTAATGTTCCGCCAAAAAAAACATATCCACAAGCAGGGAACGGAGCGCGTCAAGTTCCGCCCGCAGATCCTGCCGGCCGCCGGAAAGTTCTTTTTCAAGCTGCGCCCGGGCGTCCCCGACGGAAAGACGGCGCCGGTAAAGAAGGTGCTTGAGCCGGAGCAGAAGCCTCAAGTCCCTGCCCGAGTAAAGCACCCTGCCCGTTCTGTCCTTGTTCGGCTGTATCAGCGGCATTTCGCCCGTCCAGTAGCGGAGCACGTGGTTTTTGACGCCGAGAAGGCGCTCGGCCTCAGCGCTTGTGTAGAACATTGCTTCTGTCTTTCCGTGAAGGCCGTATCTCAAGCGCCACCGGGATCATGCCGTAACCCAGGTCTTTGCGGATTTTGTTGCGCAGATAGGACAGGTAGGCTTCGGTTACGGCGGCGGGCCGGGATACGAAGAACACGAACTTTACCGGATTTTCCGAAACCTGAACGGCGTACTTGACGGAAAAGCGCGTGCGCGGCCCCTGGGGAGGCGGATGTTCGGCAAGCCAGCGGGCAAGCGCCTGGTTCAGGACGGCGGTGTCGGTATGGCGGCGCAGCTCGACTTCCATGCGGACGGCGATTTTCAACAAATCCTCGACGCCGTTTCCGTCTTTGGCGCTTAAGGTCACAATCGGCGCGTACTCCATCTGCCCGAAAAAATAACGGATACGATCTTTGACCGCGTTCCCGGCGTTTTTTATGGCGGGCATAAGATCCCATTTGTTCAGAACAAGGACAACACCCCGGCCCTTTTCGCAGGCAAGCGAGGCGATTTTTTTGTCCTGATCGCTTAACCCCTCACGGGCGTCAATCAGAAGGAAGACAATGTCGGCCTCGCCGACGGCCTTAATCGCCCTGTTTACGGAATAGTATTCGATGTTTTCGTTTATTCTGGATTTGCGCCTGATGCCGGCGGTGTCGAGAACCCGGAAGGTCCTGTTCCTGAAAACAAAACTGCCCTCGACCACATCGCGGGTCGTGCCCGGCGCGGAACTGACAATGGACGCGGCCGAAGCAGTAAGCCGGTTGGACAGCGTGGATTTTCCGGTATTGGGTTTTCCCAGCAGCGCCAGGGCGATTGGCCGTTCCCCGGCCGGCGGGAACAATCCGCCTTCGCCGTTTCGCCCCGCGAAGGAACCCGTGTCCCGGTCTTCGGGGGGGGGAGCTTCGCCGTCCGTTTTATCGAATTCAAGACGCTCCGCGATTGCCGCCTCAAGTTCCGCGATACGATCCCCATGCTCGGCGGAGATCATGATGAGGGTGTCGAAACCCAGCGAAAGAAGGTTCCAGGATTCTCCTTCCCGCCTGCCGCCTTCGGTTTTGTTTACCACGGCGAGGATCTTTTCCCGCATCGGACGGAGCAGCGCGACAAACTCCTCGTCTTCGGGGGTCAGCTCTCCCGCCGCGAACATAAGCACGATAAGGTCCGCTTCTTCGGTACATTCCACGGTCCGCCGCACGACCTGCCTGTCAAGCTCGTCCCCCGCTTCCCTGTCGAGCTTGAAGCCGCCGGTATCGACAAGCCGTACCGGCCGGCCGGCTATGAGGGCCGCGGCCTCTATGGGGTCCCGCGTTACGCCCGGAGTGGGGTCGGTGATCGCCCGCCGGCTGTGGAGAAGGCGGTTAAACAGGGTCGATTTTCCTACATTGGGCCGTCCGGCGAGAACGACCAGGGGAATTTTTTTCCGGCTCATCGTTCGTTGATATGGGCTTTCGCCCATTCCCGCAGCAGCCCGTCCGTCTGCCGGTACGTCGTACAGGCCAGGGCTTCTTCGGCAAGGGCCTGGCAGTCGGAAAAACGCACCCGGCGGACGATGTGTTTTACGGAGGGAATGGAAGCGGCGGCCATACTGAACTCGTCAAGGCCCAGGCCGAGCAGAAGCGGCGTAACGGAGGGATCGCCGGCAAGCTCGCCGCACATCGCCGCCTTTATCCCCCTGTTGTGGGCGGCGTCTATGCTTTGCTTGAGAAAACGCAGCACCGCCGGATGGGTGGGCCGGGCCAGGTAATTGACTTTTTCGTTTCCCCGATCCACCGCCAGCGCATACTGGATGAGATCGTTCGTGCCTATCGAAAAGAAATCCGATTTTTCCGCCAGTATGTCGGCGGTCATCACCGCCGAGGGAATCTCGATCATCGCGCCGGCTTCTATGTGATCCGAAAACCCCTGCCCCTTTTTCCGGCACTCGGTTTTCGCTTCTTCGAGAAGCCGCAGCGCGTCCTCGAGTTCCTCGACACAGGAAATAAACGGGAACAGTATCTTGACGGTTCCTTCCGGGCTGGAACGGAGTATCGCCCTAAGCTGGGTCTTGAACATTTCCGGCAGCGAAAGGGAAAGACGTATCGCCCGCCATCCCAAAAGCGGGTTCGCCTCGCCGCGGTCCTGAAAACCCGGAACCGCCTTGTCGCCGCCTATGTCCACGGTTCGTATGGTAACGGGTTTTCCCCCCATGGCTTTCAACACACTGCCGTAGGCCTGGAGCTGGTTTTCTTCCGCCGACCGGCCCGGCGTCATAAACAGAAATTCGGAACGGAACAGGCCGATTCCCTCAGCGCCGTAAAAAGAGGTTCCGCCGGCTTCTTCGGGCATATCGAGGTTCGCGTTAAGAACGACCCGCCGCCCGTCCGGGGTTTCGGCGGGCAGGTTTTTCAGGGAACGAAGCTTGCCGGGCAGTTTCCTGTTCCGCTCCACCGCGTCCCGGTAATTCTGTATGGTTTCCGTATCCGGATCGATTATCAGCTTTCCTTCCTCGCTGTCCACGACAAGAACGCCGCCGCCCGAAATTTCCCGCGTGGCGTTTGAAAGCCCGACCACGGCGGGAATGCCGAAGGATCGCAGCAGAATGGCCGTATGGCTTGTCCCGCTTCCCGTGTCCATCGCCAGGGCCTTTACCCGCGATCTGTCCATCGCCAGAACGTCCGAGGGAAGAAGGCTGTGCGCCACCAGGATTACGTCCTGCGAAAGTTCCGCCAGAGAGAATTCCTTTTGTCCCAAAAGACGGTTTATGATCCTCCGCGACACGTCCGACACGTCGGCCGCCCGCTCCCTCAGATAGGCGTTGGGGGACATGACGAGCTTTTGGGAAAGTTCCCGCGAAACCTCCCGCACTATCCATTCGATGTTTTCATATTTTGACTCGAGTCTGGCTTTGATCTGGTAATGAAAATCGGGATCCTCGATCATCAGGAGATGCGCGCCGAAAATATCCTCCTGTTCCCGGCTGATGCCGTGGGCGCTCTCCTTGAGCCGCCGCAGTTCGCCGGCGGCGTCCCGTGCGGCCTCCACAAAACGCGCCAGTTCCCGCTCCACCCCGGCTTCGGCAATCGAATAACGGGGGATTTCGGGATTATCCTCCAAAAACAGCAGGGCCGTACCGATTACAACGCCCGGAAAAACCGAAATGCCGGAAATGGTCTTCATCAGGAAACAAGCATAGCCCGGAAAACCGGTTTTTTTCAAGACAAGGCCCTTTGGAAGCGGCGCTTTTGACTTGGAAGCAGCAGCTTCCGGCTCATTGCGCTATCCTTCGATTGCGTTTATACTGATATAATGTATCTTACACGATCTTCGGTAATACGCAGAATTGGGTTTGTTTCCACGCGCTTTCAGGGAACCGACGGCGTTTCTCTTGAGACGACCAAATGGCGCCAGGTTCTGGACAAAATGGGTTACGACTGTTATTTTTTTTCCGGCCTTTCGGACTGGGAAAGTACCCGGTCGATGGTGCTGGAAGAGGCGTTTTTCGGACATCCGGCGGTTCTGGAAATTCAGGACAGATGTTTCGGGAGCAGGGTTCGGACGGAAAGCCTGACCGGGGAAATCCAGGCGATTAGGTTCCGGCTTAAGCGGGCGCTGTACGAATTTGTGGAACATTTCGGAATAGATCTTCTTATCGTGGAAAATGCCCTGACCATCCCCATGCACATACCGCTTGGCCTTGCCTTAACCGAATTTATCGCCGAAACGGGGATTCCCGCCATTGCCCATCACCATGACTTTGCCTGGGAACGCCAGCGTTTTTCGGTAAGCTGCGTGGAAGACTTTCTTTCCATGTCTTTTCCGCCCCGGCTTCATACGATCAATCACGTAGTGATCAATTCCGAAGCCCGGCAGAATCTTTCCTACCGCTGCGGGCTTTCTTCCATCATCATTCCCAACGTATTCGACTTTGATACCGAGCCTCCTGAAATAGACGACTATGCCCGCGGCATGCGCGGGGACCTTGGAATTGCCCCGGACGAAACGCTGCTTCTCCAGCCGACCCGGATGGTCGCCCGGAAGGGGATAGAACACGCGATAGAACTGGCAAACCGGCTCAAGGGCAGGGGGGCCAAGCTTCTTATCAGCCATCAGGAACGGGACGAAGGATCAGAGTATTTCCAGAGAACCATGGATTACGCCCAGATTTTGGGGGTTGACGTTATTATCCGCCCGGACATTATCGGCGCCGAACGGGGTCTTACCGAAAACGGGGAGAAAAAGTACAGCCTGTGGGACTGTTACCTTAACGCGGATTTTGTAACGTATCCGTCGACCTACGAAGGCTTTGGGAACGCCTTTCTGGAGGCCCTGTGGTTCAAAAAGCCGATACTCGTTAACCGCTATTCGATTTTCCAGCAGGATATAGAGCCGCTGGATTTTGACGTGGTTGTGATGGATACCTACATTACCCCCGAAACGGTGGAAACGGTAAACGCGATCCTTGAAAGCCCCGAGGCGATTGAGGTGATGACGGCCAAAAACTACGAACTGGGGAAACGGTTTTTTTCGTTCAGGCTCCTGGAACAGAGACTCCATCAGGTGCTGATGAATTTCGGCCTGCTGTAGTCTTTGCTTCTTCCCAATACGAGTCCATAAGGGCAAGATTTTCGCGGTTCATCTCTTCGCGGTTTTCTTTCATGCGTTTTTCCACATGCTTGAAACGGCGGGTAAATTTTTCGTTTGTCCGCTGCAGGGCCACCGACGGCTCGACTTTAAGATAACGGCACAGGTTTACCGCGGAAAAAAGCAGGTCGCCAAGCTCCCCCTCAAGCTTTTCCGCCGCGGCCTCCGCTCCGCCGCCGGCCCCGTCCGTTCCCGCCGGAACCGCGGCCAGCGCTTCCTCGGTTTCGGCAAGCTCTTCCCTGAGCTTGCCGGTAACCCCGGCTATGTCCGGCCAGTCAAAGCCTTTTTTCGCCGCCTTTTTCTGAAGTTTGAAGGCCCTGTCCAGCGGCGGAAGGGCGCGGGAAACCTCGTCGAGTACGGAATCTTTCGGCCCGCGTCCTTCCTGTTCCGCCTTGATGCGGGCCCAGTTTTGCAGTACTTCCGCGGAACTGAGCGGTTCCCCGGAAGCGCCGGTTTCGGGCGGGCGCCGTTCCCCGTCCTCCGCGTTCCTTGCCGCGTTTCCGGCCGCGGCGAACACGTGGGGGTGGCGGCGCACAAGCTTTTCCGACACGCCGTTGAGGACGTCGGTCACGGTAAAAGCTCCGGCTTCTTCGTGCATGTAGGAAATCATCGTAACCAGAAGGAACAGATCCCCAAGTTCTTCTTTTATATGGGAGGGCTCTTTTTCGTCGATAGCCTCCACACATTCATAGGTTTCCTCAATCAGGTCTCCCCTGAGGGTCGCCGGGCTCTGTTCCCTGTCCCAGGGACAGCCGCCCGGCCCCCGAAGGCGGGCAACAATTCCGCAAAGCCTGTTAAAGGCCGAATCCGGCCCGGCGGCGGCTTTCCGCGGGAGTTCGTCGTGTATCGCTTGAATCATGACCTTATTGTAGGGATTTCTTTCGTTTTTGTTAATTGGCATTCTGTCCTGGCCACAGGCCGTGGACGCCGGAACCGGATTTGTGTTACAATACCGTTATGGAACAGGCCGGCCTTTCGGGGAAAAAGATATTTATCCTCTATCCCCACAGCGTTATCCAGGAAGAAATGCTTGACATTCTTATAATGGCGGGATTTGAGGCCTACGTTATTCACGACCACAAACGGGCGCTTAAACTTTTGATACGGTTTCCCGAATCAATAATGTTTATCAACATTGACGCGGGCCTTTCCGAAAAGGAATGGGAAGCCTATATACGGGGCGTCCAGGAAAGTCCCAAAACAAAAGAAAGCAAGCTGGGAATCCTTTCCTATAACACCGATCAGAAACTTATGCAAAAGTACCTTATGGACATTGCCGTTCCCTGCGGTTACATACAGCTTAAACTGGGGATCAAGGAAAGCACCCGGATTATGCTTTCCGCCCTGGAGGTCAACGAAGCGCGGGGCAGGCGTAAATTTATCCGCGCCGATTGTTCCGACGAGCCGAACGCCACGGTCAACATAAAAAGCGGCGCGGGGATGTACTACGGGAAGATTCTCGACATCAGCGCCGCCGGTATCGCGGCGCGGTTTGACACGATAGACGAGCACGCCGCCAGCGAGATCCTTAAGGGGGTGCAGTTAAAGCTTCGCGGTTCCCTTATGCTGGTAAACATGACCTTTATGGGAAAGCGGGCGGATAACGTATGCGTGCTGCTTTTCGACGCGAAGACGGATCCGGACCACAAGCTTGTGGTTCACCGCTTTATCAAGTACACCCTTCAGCGTTATATAGATCACCTTTCCATTTAAAATGATCCGCCTCGCAGTGTTTCTCGGCAACCCCGGCGCCGAATATGAACGGAACCGCCACAACGCGGGCAGGCTTCTTTTGCGCAGACTGCCGTTCTACGGGGAGCTTTCCTGGACAAAAAAATTCAGGGGATTGTACGCTTCCAGGGAAATTACGGGGGGCGGCTTTTTCCCGCCGGGCGCGGAAGGGCGGGGAAAGATTCACCTGCTCCAGCCGGAAACCTACATGAACCTTTCCGGGGAATCGGTTTTTCCGGCGGCGGCGTTTTACCGGATCGGGCCGGAGGAAATTATCGTTGTCCACGACGAACTGGAACTTCCCCCGGGAACCGTTTCGTTTAAATTCGGCGGCGGCCTTGGGGGGCACAACGGGCTGCGCTCGATAAAACAACGCTTTGGCACGGCGGATTTCTGGCGGCTCCGCATCGGCGTCGGAAGGCCGGCGGGCAGAAAACCCGGCGAAGGGGGCCGCCCGGTAAAGAGCGCGCGGGACGGCGGGCCGGGCGACATAGCGGACTGGGTGCTTTCCGCGTTCAGCGCCGCCGAGCAGCCCGCCCTGGACGCCGCCCTTGACGCCGCGGCGGCGGCCCTGCTGCGCGCTTTCGAAGCCGGCCCGGAATCGCTGCTCCCCGAATGGGGAAAATACGCGGTGTCTTCAGAACACTAGAGCTTGTCGATGAGCATGGAACACTTCCCCGAAGGGATCGGGAGGGTTTTTTTCTTTTTTCCCAGAATGTTGATGGTAAAGTAATAGAGCTTTTCGCTTTCCATGTGGATTTCCCAGCCCCGGCCGCTTTTGTTCGACAGAATCGTAATCATGTTTTTTTTGAGGGACAGGTTTTCTATCCCCATAATTTCGAGGTTCGGGATAATCCAGTCCACGGTTTTCCGGGGCAGGGAGATAAAAAGCCCCACGATGTTTTCTATCGTAAGGCAGATGGTAGAAAGGGCGTCGTAGGCGAGGTACTGGGGCCGGGGAAAGTCCGGGCGTTCCGGCCACCGGGCGGGGCCTTCTTTTAAGGGAAGGTACGCTTCCCAGAGCTTCCCCTTGTGATGATTCCCGTCGGGGTTCATCGAGTCAAGGACAAAGTACAGATGCCGTATCGCGCAGTCCCGGGCAAGATCCCAGCGCTGGTAGCGTTCCAGGCCCTTTATCACCATAAACGTAAAGTGGGGGAACACCGAACCCCTGAAACCGCGGCCGCTTTCCTCAAAGGCCGCCTCATTTAGCGCCACGGAGGGGAAAGGGTGGGGCGCTCCGAAAAACTTCGGATCCTGGAGCTTGCCGATAATCCGTTCGGCCTTTTCGTCGTTGGGAATTTCCGCGAGCAGGGGCCAATAACCCGCGAGGGTTTTGACCTTGAGCCGCTGTTCGTCTTTGTCTATGTCGTAGTAAAAGCCGTCCTCGTTGTCCCACATAAGGGAATTGATCCGGGTCTTCAGGGAAAAATAGCGCCGCTTGTACTGGAAACTCGATTCCTTGTCGTTGAGTATGTCGGCCAGGGCGGATATATACAGGGCGTTGATCGCCATACAGGCGTTATAATCCACCGGATAGACAGTTCCTTCCCTTGGGGCGTTTCCCGTTTCCGTCGCGGCAAGCGGCGCGCTGTAAAGGCCGTTGGGCATCTTGCAGACCGTGTCTATCCACTCGGTATAACGGGTGAGTATGGGCAGCACGTCTTTTACGCGCTTTTTGTTGGCCGATTTATGGTACAGGTTGAATTCGGCCCAGGCAAAAAGCGGCAGGCTCAGGCTTTCGGGATTGTCCGCGTCCGCCTCCGGCAGCCCGGTTTTGGTATTGTAGGCCGAACGAATCGCCCCCGAAGGCTCCTGGCGGCTGTAGAACACGTCCAGGGTAGGGGAGGCCTGAAAGATACGGTTTGAATACACCAGAAAAAAGGATGAAAGGGTCGCCTCAAACTGCCTGAGCGCCGGACTTTCCGGGTCTGAAAAGAACTTTCCCTCGACAACGCCTTTATCATCTCCCTGATTCCAGCAATCCTGAATCCAGGCCCAGGTTTTATCGTAAATATCGACAAAATCCTGGTCGTAAAAGTGTATTTTGGGGAAATCCCGTTTCGTCACGTAAACTCCTGTCTATGGCAGATTACTCTATAGGGGCCAAAAAGTCAAATGAAAACGGTTGAGGCTTTCCCAAAACCCCGGTTTTTGGGAAAGCGGCCTTGAAATTCACGGTTTTTATGCGCGAAAGCGCGGCAAACCACCGGGCAGACGGGGCTTGAGGCTGCGCTCGCGGGTCTCGCGCCAGGCCGCGCGGCGGTTTTCCCCCGGAACGAAGTCCAACTGTACATCGTTCAGATGGTCCGCAACCCGGTGCGGTTCGTTCCCTGCAAGGGCCGAAAGGGTGTATACGACCAACACGATAGAGCCGGTCAACTATACGATAAAAAAGGTCATCTACTCTCCCGGTTACCATGCCGGTCTGTTCTCGAAAATTTGCTTGTATTCTTTTCTTGACACCACGGTGTCCCAGCCGCCGATTCTTTCTCCTTCGTGTTTGTCAATTCCCGTGTAGGCAAGGCTGGAGTCTTCATAGCGTTTGAAATTGTAAACCGCCCCGTTCATGTGGGCCGAGTTGAATAGTCCAAGGCTTACCAGTAAATCAAAGTCTTTCACGTTAAGCCCGGTTACCTTTCGGAATAAGTCCGGTTCAATTTTGGT
>JAIRSC010000207.1 GCA_031255645.1 Treponema sp.
ACACAAAAACAAAATACCTGCGAATTTCTTCATACTGCTTGTCCTTTCTTTTGGTTGATACCCTCTTGAACAACGAGGATTCCGATCATGATATTGTGGCACTACTGTAGTTGTCTGTCAATTGCCCGCGGCGCGAATGTCGCCGTTCAGTAGAAATGAGCCCTGTTTCCGTTCAGTAGAAATGAGCCGGCGTACAGGAATACCGGGTGACGGTCCCGGAAAAAGTACAAGAACCTGTCCCAAAACCGTA
The DNA here is from genome assembly GCA_031255645.1 of Treponema sp. Lineage (GTDB taxonomy): Bacteria > Spirochaetota > Spirochaetia > Treponematales > Breznakiellaceae > JAIROH01. Next base: position 251 of record JAIRSC010000207.1, read on the forward strand.
CGCGCAGCGTACAGTCAGTTAGTTTTGGACAGGCTTTATGTTTACCGGTTTTAGTCGATGCCGGCGGCTTTACGGAACCGGGCAACGACGGCGGCGGCAATGGGCCGGGCCTTTTCGGCCCCGGCGGCGAGGACCCGGTCAAGGGCGGCGGAATCGGCGATAATCGCGTTATACCGTTCCCGTACCGGGGCAAGTTCCCGGTTCACCACCCGGAACAGTTCTTCCTTTGCTTCGCCCCAGCCCATTCCGCCGGCGCGGTAGCGGGCGGCCAGGGAATCCTGTTCCTCGGGCCGGGCGAAGAGTTTGTAAAGCAGGAATATCTGGCTTGAATCGGGATCTTTCGGCTCTTCCACGGCCTGGGAATTGGTTACAATCCGCATAATAAGTTTACGGAGATGGTTTTCCGGTATAAAAAGGGGTATCGTATTGCCGTAGCTTTTGCTCATCTTCCGGCCGTCAAGGCCCGGAACCACCGCCACGCTTTCGGACACAAGGGCCTGCGGTATTTTGAGAATCCGCTGTTTATAGTTGGCGTTTACCGACTGGGCTATATCCTGGGCCATTTCAATATGCTGAACCTGATCCTTTCCGACCGGTACGACGTCGGAGTCAAAAAGGACAATATCGGCGGCCATAAGAACCGGATAGGTAAAAAGGCCCATGTTTATCCCGGCGTCGGGATCGTCGCCTTTTTCGCTGTTTTCCTGGACCGCCGCCTTGTACGCGTGCGCCCGGTTCATAAGTCCTTTGGCGGTAAAGGCCATAAGCATCGCGGTAAGTTCGAACACCTCGGGAACGGAGGACTGGCGGTAAAACACAACCTTTTCCGGGTCCAGCCCCGCGGCAAGCCAGCCCGCGGCTACTTCGCGTATCAGCGCGGAAAGTTCTTTCGGATCTTTCATCGTGTTCAGGGCGTGATAATCGGCGATAAAATACCGGGCGTCGTAGTCTTTTGAAAGCTCCAGCGCCGGTTTGATTGCCCCAAAATAGTTGCCGATGTGGAGGTTACCGGTAGGTTTAATGCCCGTCAGGGAAATTTTTCTTGCCATTTGGAAAGTGTAAAAAAAAGACAGGTTTTGTTCCAGTAAGGATACGGGGCTTCCAGAACCGAAGTTTTGGAAGCCCTCTGTGTTTAGGCTCCCGCGGAACGTATCCCGCTTTTGGCGGCACATATAATCGCCCCGCAGATAACCGCGTCGTCCAACAGCCGGCTTTTTTCTATTCGAAACCTGCCCCGGTTCGCCACAAACGCGAGCTGTTCGGTATGCCGGCGTATGGGATTAAGCAATAAATCCCCCATTTTAGCAAGACCGCCGCCAATCACAATCAGCTCCGGCGCCGTCAGCGTCAATACATTGCATAATCCAACGCTAAAACTGCGGGCAATACGATCTATTTCCGCAAGAGCGAAAGCATCTCCTTCGTTTCCCGCGTCTTCAAGCATTTTGGGAGTGATACGCAAACTGTCGCCGCCGCACATGCGCATAATAACGGAATCGGATGAAACATAGCCGGGTTGTTGCAGCCTGGCGCTTATGCCAAAACCGCAGCAGATTTTTTCGACTCTGCACTCCATGCCGGGAACATCCGCCGTCCAGTCGGGTATGTAACTGCAGCCCAAATAAGCCGCTCCGCAGCCGCTGCCATCGTAATAGCGGCGGTTAATGAAAAGCACTCCCCCAATACCGCTTCCGATATTGGTATAAAACATATTCCGCTCGTCTTTGCCGCAGCCAAGATACAGTTCGGCGTAACCCCCCGTTACCGTATCGTTGGTAACAACGGCGGGAAGGGAAAAGTTTTTTGTCAGCCAGTTTTTCAGCTCAAAATTTTCCCAGCCGGGAACCTGAATCGACGAAATAATGCGTCCTGTGGCGGTTTCCAGCGGGCCGCCAAAACCGGCGGACAGGGCTTTAACGCGCCCCCTAAATTCATCCGCTTCCAAAAGAACCGGTATCTTTACCGTAAGCCAGTCAAGGATGTCCTGAGCGCCCCGGTGAAGGGGTATTTTTTCCTGAATTACTTTCAACAAAACGCCGTCGCCTGTGCCAACCGCTATCTGTTGCTTGGTAGCGCCTATTTCAATGCCTAAATATAATTTTTCCATGGTTTATCCTTGGCGTGACTTCTTTGGGGGAGGTCATTGAAGCTTTTTACGGGCGAAGATGACCGCACCGACGACGCCATTTTCCTGGGATTCCCGTGAATAAATGAATGTGATGTCCTTTTCCGGGTACGGCTTGCGGGTATGTTTGAGGATCGCCTGTTCGAGCGCCTTTCTGGGAAACCCTTCCTGCAGAATCACTCCGCCGCCCAAAATAACGTTTTTCGGATCCAGAATATTGATTTCCGTGGCGGCGGCCACGCCAAGGTTATCGACGAATTCCTCCAGTTCCGGATCGTCCGAGTGGGAACGTAACATTTCCCCAATACTCAGGCCGGGATACTTGTTGTCCCTGATACCGGCCAGGCATTTTCCCGAAGCGTAAAGCTCAATACAACCGCGGTTCCCGCAGCCGCAGGGATCGTTTCTGCCCAAAACGGGGATATGCCCAAGTTCGGCGGCCACGCCATGGCTGCCGGTAACAAGCTCCCCGTTATAGGCAATGGCGTTCCCCAGCCCCGTACCGGCGTAAAA
>JAIRSC010000101.1 GCA_031255645.1 Treponema sp.
TGCCGAATATGAACTGGCTCCCCGGCTGGCCAGGTTTTTCGCGGGCATAAAAGGAGACTGAAACGCATGGGCGCGCCTCTTTTTCTATACCCTCTGCAGTTGCCTCAATTTTATAAAGAGACACGGCCCCAGGACGCCATAGTATTCGTTGCCGGAATTACCGTACTCATCCTTGTTTTTATTATTGCCAATATCGTTAAAAGGCGTTCCCCCGCCGCGAATTCGGGATCCGGAAGCGGCGTTTCCGGCCCCAAACGCTTTTCCGGCTTTGCCCTGCACCGTATCGCCGCGAATATCGGTCTGGATAAAGACCAGACAAAGATGCTGGAATTTGTTCTTAAAAACGACGGAGTGGCGGATATCGAACGTTCGCTTAACAACCCCAACCTTCTGGATCGCCACTTCAAAAGGGCATACCGTTTAATTGAACGGAACGCCAATACGGAAGAAGAGGCGCAGAACCGGCTGGCGATCCTCTTTGCGACCCGTAATATACTGGAAAACTCAGGCGGCGCCGGGGGAGGAGCCGCTTCCACCCGTCAGGTACCGGAAAATACCGCCGCCGTGCTTACGACGGGAAACGACAGCTATCCGGTCAAGGTACTCTCCTCCAAGGGCGAAAACCTGATAGTGGAAAATCCCCATAACGCCCTGGGTTCCCCGGTAAGGCTTCCCAGGGGGAGCAAGGCGACGCTCGCCTTCTTTACCCGTTCCAGCAAGGGTTTTGCTTTCGAAACAAGGATTGTGGGTACCTCGGACTCCGGAGACAGGCCGGTATTGCAGCTGATACATTCATCCCAGCGTAAGCAGCTTTCCCAGCGGCGCTTCCGCAGGAGACAGGAAGTTATTTCCTGCGGCTTCTTCCTTGTCAAAGTTGAAGACACGGGAAGAAAAAAACATCAAAGAATGATCGTAGACAAGCGTCAGATCAAGGGAACGATCATGGACATCTCCCTGGGCGGTTGTTCCATAAAAACCAATGCCGCGATTCCTTCCGGAACCCTTCTAAAGATCGTCTTTGATTATACCGGTTTCATGTCCGTGGCCGTGCTGGGACAGGTGCTCCGCACCAACCGGAGCGGGGTGAGCATCGTCATGCATATCAAATTCCTCCGGATTCCCCGGAGATCGATGAACGCCGTCAATGCCATAGTTTTTGACTATAGCAACGATTGACGGCAAAAAAAAGGAGGCTTATAGTAGAAAAAGATGAAAATACTGGAATTCAAGAATATCGTCCGCAAGGATGTACCTATTTATTACCGGCGTCTCTTTTCCGGAACAGCGGTTTTGGAACTGGTAAACAAACCAATAGATTTACCCCTTAATTTTTCCATTGAAGATAAACCGACAGGGAGCAAGGAAATAATCGTTACCCTGAATGAAAAGGTGGATTATCCTCTTGTGCCCCTTATAAACGAATTAAAAAAATACATAGATAATCTGGACGCTTCGGGAGCCCTCCCTGGTTAACGTTATCAGTTCTTCGGCGGAAGAAACCATCGCGCTGGGAGAAAAACTTGCCGGGGTTTTACGGGCCGGCAGTATCGTTGCCCTGAACGGAGGCCTCGGAGCCGGAAAAACCACGCTGGTTAAGGGTATTGCCCGCGCCCTGGGCATAGAAGATGAGATTACCAGTCCGACATATTCCATTATCAGCGAATATGAAGGAAAGATCCCTCTTTTTCACATAGACGCATACCGCCTTGAAGGAGATGAAGATTTTTTTTCAATCGGGGGCGCGGAGATTCTTTCCGGGGGAGACGGCCTGGCGCTCATCGAATGGAGCGAAAGGATCTCCCGATCCCTGCCCTCCGGGACTATCACTGTGAAAATAGAGATTATGGAGGGCGGTAAACGGCGGATTTCAGTTTCCGGAGGGGAATTTGAAGCTTTACCGCAATCCTTCCGGGGAAGCCGGGAAGAGGCGGAGGCAGGTGAAGGCCCGTCATGGTAAATATACTCGCCATTGATACTGCCGCCGGCTGTGTTTCCGTCGCGCTCAGGGCCGGGGACAGGGTATACCATTTTGAGGAGCGGGCCGCCGAGGGCGGTATTGGACAGCCCTCATCCCCCCGTCATTCCGAGGCGCTCCTTGAGTACGCTGGGTTTTTAACGGAAAAAGCGGGGATCAGGCCTTCGGACATTGAGGCCGTCCTTGTCATGAAGGGCCCCGGATCCTTTACCGGGCTCAGGATAGCCTATGCCGCCGCAAAGGGGATCGCTTTGGCTTTGGGCTGCCGCATGTCCGCGTTTCCCAGCCTGGATGTCATGGCCTTCCCCTTCTCCCGCCGGCCCGGCCCGGTTATGCCGGTGATATATGCCGGAAAAAGCCGTTTTTTTACCGCCCTGTATCAGGACGGAAGGCGCCTTGCCGGCCCCATGGACACTCACGTTGAAGCGGAGGATTTTCAGGCGGCGTTGAAGCCCTTTACCGGCAAAAACCAGCGGATTTTTCTTACCGGCCCCGGCGCCGCCGCGCTGAAGGACGCCCTGAAACCGCTTGCCGGAGACGAAGGGCTGATTTTGGATCCTTCGGGTCCCGGAGCTTACGCCCCGATCCTGTTGGAGGTTGAAAAAAAGCGCGGTTTGCCCGATAATGATACTGAGTTTTATTCAGGTCCTGAATATTTGCGTAAAAGTGACGCGGAATTAAACGTAAAAAAGTAGTTGCCATGGTTGAAGAAAATTTGGATGAAGTGCTGGAGGAACTTGGAGACGAGATTGAAGTTCTTGACGATGAGGAAGCTGAAGAGTCTGAAAAAGAGATCCAGTTGCCGGATTCCGGCTCCAACGCTTTTGAAACAAGCGCCTTCCCCGTACTTTTCATCAGCAAAAAAATGAAAATCCTCTATGCCAATCCGGCCTGCGAACGCCTGTTCGTCGGTTTTTTTGAATTGAGGGGCAGGTACTTTATTGACGTCTTTGGAAAATTCTTTGACATGGACGATATACGCAAGATCAGGGAAACCCTGCTCTCCGGGGAAAACGGCTTTTCATGGAAAGGCGAAGCCCGGATAAAAAGCCGGGACATGGTATCGGTACAGGTACGGACATATATTTTTCCGCTTGAACTTGAAAAAAGAGAACCCGATGTATTTGTGGTATTGTTCGACGATGTTACCGAAGAAAATAAAAAATTGCTCCGGGCCGTCTTCATCAGCCTCCTTGAGGCTTCAAAGCTCAAGGATAACGATACCGGTAAACACATCAGCAGGGTGAATTACTATTCGGCCCGGCTTGCCGAAGAGCTGTACCGTTCGGGCAATGAGAAATACAAGCGTATCGACGCCGACTTCATCGACAATATCGGTTTTCTCGCTTCCATGCATGACGTCGGGAAGATTGGCACCCCGGACGATATTCTGAACAAGGAAGGCCCCCTTTCGGATTGGGAATGGACGGTAATGCAGGAACATACCAAGAACGGCGCCTTTATCCTTTCGACATACCCCAATCCCATGGCTAAGGAGATTGCCCTTTCCCACCATGAACGATGGGACGGTTCAGGGTATCCGTTCCAGCTTGAAGGCGAAATGATTCCTCTGGCGGCCAGAATTGTCAGCATTGCCGATGTTTACGACGCTCTCCGCATGGAACGGAGTTACAAGCCGGCGTTAAGCCACGAAGTAACGGAAAGTAAGATGATGGAAGAGAAAGAAACCCACTTCGATCCTTCTCTTATTGAAGTTTTCCAGTCCATATCCGGGGATTTTAAGAAAATTTACGACGCTAATACCGATTAGCCAGGAAATATGAAGGCCGGGCGTGCTCCGAAGCCGCCGGTGTCGAAACACCTGCCCGCGTTACAAACAAACCCGGCTTACAGGGACTCGCGTTTGGCGCCGAAGTCGAATTCGGGAAACACCGGCGTGGATTCCGAGGCGGCTTTGTTTTCCGCCCGGATCGCGTCGAACACTTCCCGTCTGAATACCTTTACCGTTTTTGGGGC
>JAIRSC010000128.1 GCA_031255645.1 Treponema sp.
TTCATTACCTCCTGTAAACCCCGAAGATTCGCCCGTAACACCATGTTGATATACGCGGAAAGCGCCTCTTTCGGCAGCGCCTTGCTCTCTTCCAGTATCTTTTTTAGCCGGCCCGCATCCAGTCCGCTCCGTAATTCCCTCAGCCATATGTCGTCTTCCCCTTCCAGCCGTTTGCTCTCGATTATCTGTATCGGCATGATGTCCCCGGATACATAGTATATCCCCGGCCACTTCTCCGTTACCGTGTATCCGTACACATCCCTCAAATAGTCAAGCAGTTTCCTTGGATGCGCCTCTTCCACAAAGCTGAGCGTTATATCCGTTATCTCCGTCCGGTTCATAACCGAATATAACCGCGCGTAGGCCCCAACCTTGTGGAAATCACCGGTCGCCAGATAGTCCTGGGGGCTTTTGTATTCAACAAGGTTCACCCCCCTAAACAACGCCCCAAGGGGCTTCTCGATAACCGCTCCCGGCTCTTTCTTGATGATTACCACGTCTATCCGCAGCGGTTCGGTGTTCAGGGGATGTTCAAACTCAAAACTCAGGACATCCCGGTATTGATACAGCTCCAGACGGATAGCGTCGTAGAAGGCGGTATGCCAGGTAACAGGCTGTTTCTTTCTCTGTTCGGTTCTTTCGCTGTTGATACGCCGCCTTCCTGTGTAAACTATAGCAAAAAACAGGGCGTTCGGCAACGGTTTACATTATGCGGATTTGTGGTGTATCTTTAAAGCAGGGATAATATACGCCATGCTGCGGGAAAAAAGGCCTTTCGGCGCTTCGCTTGTGGGCCGGTTTATCCGCTTTTCTTGGAGGGAAAAATGAAAAACCGCTTTTCTGTTTTGGCGGCGCTGCTGACTCTGCCGGCGGCTGTTTTGGCCCTGTCGTTCGCGGGCTGCGCCGCGAAGGCAGCCGCGGCGGTGAACAGTTCGCGGGAAAATCCCCCGCTGGAAATCCCGCGCTTTGACGGCGTATCGGACGAAACCGCCGCGGCGGGCGCGCCGAAAGTTTACTTCAGCGCCAACATAAGCCCGGCGGGGTTAATGGCCGCCTATGAAGCCCTGGGAAAAGAAGCGCGTGGCAAGGTCGCGGTAAAAATCAGTACCGGCGAGCCGGGCAATACCCATTACCTTGCCCCGGATCTTATCAAGGGCCTGGTGCAGCGGGTAAACGGCACTATCGTTGAGTGTAACACCGCTTACGGCGGCAGGCGGGCCAGCACCGCCCTGCATTATCAGGTGGCGAAGGATCACGGCTTTACCGCCGTCGCGCCGGTGGTGATCCTTGACGAGAACGGAGATATCCAGCTGCCCGTTTCCGGCGGCAAACATCTCAAAGAGGACTATGTAGGCGCCCGTTTCGGGGAATACGACTTCCACATCGTGCTTTCCCATTTCAAGGGCCACTCAATGGGAGGTTTCGGCGGGGCGCTCAAGAACATGTCCATCGGCTACGGTTCTTCCAGAGGCAAGGCGTGGATACATTCGGGCGGCAAAAGCCTTACCCGTCCCTGGGGAGGGCGGCAGAACGATTTTCTTGAATCCATGGCGGAAGCGGCAAAGGCCGTCTCCGACGCGGCGGCGGGCAATATCCTCTATATCAATGTGATGAATCACCTGTCCGTTGACTGCGACTGCGACGGCAATCCCGCCGCCCCGACCATGACGGACATCGGCATCCTTGCCTCGCTGGATCCGGTGGCCCTCGACCAGGCCTGCGTTGACCTTGTATACGCCGCGCCGGACAGCGCGGATCTTGTTGAACGGATTGAATCCCGGAACGGGCTGTTGACGATAGACCACGCGGCGGCTATCGGGCTGGGAAGCAAGGCGTATCAACTGGTTGCCCTGAACGGCTAAAATCCCCGGGGAGAATTTCGTCGGGGAAACTCGTTTTATATCATTTCATCACTTCATGTAATGAAGGATTCCGTCACGGGCGGATCCGGGCGTTCCGCAAATTTCGGCGAGGGCTTTTTCTTTTTGTTCGGCAAAGGCCTTCTTGTTGTTTTCAAAAAGGTTATTGCCCCGAACGTCGATAGAAACGATAAGGGGGCCGAAATCCCGTACCCGCATTATCCACAGCGCTTCGGGCATGCCGAGGTCGAGCCACTCCACCCGTTCCACGGCCTCGACCCGGCCCGCGGCGAGTACCGCGCAGCCGCCGGGAAAAACGGCGTGAACCGCGCCGTGGCGGCGGCAGGCGTCCGCGGTCTTCGGGCCCATGCCGCCCTTTCCCACAATCAGCCTAATCCCCGTGGAAGCGATAAATTCGGCTTCGAGCTGTTCCATCCTCATGCTTGTCGTCGGCCCAATCGAGATAACCCGCCACGAAGCGGAATCTTCGCTTTCGGCCCCGCCGCGTTCCGCGCCGGTTTTTTGCATGATCGGGCCGGCATGGAAAATAGCCAGACCCGCCAAATCCAGCGGCAAAGGAACGCCCTGCCGAAGGTGTCTGTGGTGAACGTCGTCCCGCGCGGTAACAAGGGCGCCGTCAAGGTAAACAATGTCCCCGATACAAAGCCGCTCAAGATCGGCGCTTTGTATGGGCGTTGAAAGTTTTACGGCGCTCACAGGCTTCCTCCTTTGTGGGAAAGAAGAGTCCAGTTAAGGTTTTTGTCAATGCGGACAAGGGAACGCCTGTGCGCCCAGCAGCCCGTGGAAAGGGCGACGGCGATTGTCGCCGTATGCCGGGCGGCCTGTTCGATATGAACGGCCATCACCGAACGTTTTCCCGAAAAGCCTCCGGGGCCGAGGCCGATGCCGTCAAGGGCCGCCCCGAGCCGCTGTTCCAGCTCCGCCCCTTTGGGGTTATCATTCTTTGTCCCGATAAAGCGGAGCAGGGCTTTTTTGGAAAGTTTTGCCGCCGTATCCACCGAACCGCCAAGGCCTATGCCCACAAGCAGCGGAGGACAGGCGTTAACGCCGTAACTGACAATCTGATCGAATATGGCTTTTACCGCCCCTTCGTAACCTTCCAGCGGCATCAGCGTTTTGGCGAAACCCGGCAGACTGCATCCACCCCCCGCCATATACAGGTACAGGTCAAGATCGCTCCCCGAAACGATCTCCCAGTCGAGCCAGGGTATCCGCGTTCCGGTATTGTCGCCGGAATTTTTTTCGTCAAAAAATTCCACGGCGTTGGGCCGCAGCGGCGCGTCCCGTGTCGCGGCGGCGGCGGCGTCCCGCAGGCAGGCTTCAAGTTCGCCGATAAGGGGAAAATCCGTTCCGGCCCTGGCGAAAAACTGAAGTATCCCCGTATCCTGGCAGCAGGGCCGGGAAAGGGAGGCGGCCATTTCCAGGTCGCTGAACATCGCGTCGTAGATTGTTTTTGCCATGGGGGAATCTTCTTCGGTACGCAGTTCCGCGAGCTTTGACAGTACGTCGTCGGGAAGGTGTTTCGCGGAGAAGGCGATAAACCGGGCGATTATGCCGGCAAGACGCCGATCGGAATCCTGATTATTCGCTTGCATTTCAGTGAAGATTATGTTGGAAGAAAAAGATCCTGTCAACGCCGCGCGGGGATACTGCCGGCGGGGTTCCGTTGGATTTGTTAAAAAAAGATATGCTCAATCACAATCTTTATCCCGATTATGACAAGAACCGCGCCTCCGGCCAATTCCGCTTTTGATTTAAATTTTGACCCGAATATACTGCCGATTACTACGCCGCCCATCGCTATGAAAAACGTTATGACGCCGATTATTGATATCGCCGCGTATATATTGACCTTGAACAGGGCGAACGTTACGCCTACGGCCAGCGCGTCGATACTGGTCGCGACGGCCAGGGCCAGCATGTTCACAAAGCCGAAAGAATTGTTCCCCGGTTCCCGTTTTTCCGCTCCCTTGCAGAAACCGTCTTTTATCATTTTTCCGCCGATGAATCCAAGCAAAGCGAACGCAATCCAGTGATCCAATTTTTCAATTTTGTCCGCAAAATGAATGCCCGCAAAATATCCGGCTGCCGGCATAAGAAATTGGAAAAGGCCAAAATACGCGCCCGGAATCAGTATTTCCGCCGCTTTGAGTTTTTTTGTGGATAGGCCCAGCGTAATTGATACGGCAAACGCGTCCATTGCCAGGCCTACGGCAATAAGAACAATTTCAACTATGCCCATAGTGGTACGGCTCCCCTGTCGGGTATGTATTGGATACAAAGAAAGATTCTTACCATACTGTTCAATACTCCGTCAAGCGTCAATGAACCAACTTGTCAATGAACGCTTTCGGCGTTTTCGGGATGCGGACGGAAAAACCGACAGGGACAGGAAAAACCGCTCTTGTATCTTTTCCGCAATCCGGTTAGCTTTAAGCTGTTTCCACAACCCATTTTAAGGAGATGATGATGAAAAGAATCGCCCTTATTTCCGTCTTTTTTGTTTGTATACTGATGAACGCTCCGGCCCAGAACGCCGATTTTGCCCTGAACCACTATGCGGCCCGGAATTTTATCGCGGGCGCGTTGAGCACCGCCGAACTCGACACGGTACTGCAGGCCGGCATCAGGGCGCCCAGCGCGCGGAACAGCCAGCCCTGGCATTTTACCGTGGTCAGGAATCTGGCTCTGGCAAAGCGGATTGTGCCCGATATTGCCGACGGCAACGCGCTTATTGTCGTGTCGGCCTCCGGGGACGGCAAAACCAACGGCGCTGAAATTCTGGACTGCGGCCTTGCCGCGGAAAGCATGTACCTCGCGGCCCAGGCCATCGGGCTTGGTTCGCGAATATACACCGGCCCTGTAGACGCCGTTAACCGCGGCCTTAAAAGCGATTTGGGCCTTCCGGCGGGGCACAGCGCCGTTGTCATTGTCCGTATCGGCAAAGTGCGGCAGGTGGACGCCGTAAGCGCCGCGTCAAGCCGTAAAGCCGCCTCCGCGCTGGTCACCTACAAGTAACCGCGGCGGCTCTGTTCCGGTACGCCTTTTCCGGGCGCGCCGGACGCGGTTCCACTAAAGCGATCCCCGGTACGCGCCGAGGAAACGAAAGTCCTCGGTCCGGGTTTTAAGTTCTTCCATAACAGTGAAAAAATCCCCCTGTTCCGGGATACTCACATCAACATAGAACTGGTATTCCCAGGGTTTTCCCTCAATGGGGCGGGACTCAAGTTTTGAAAGATTCAGCCCGTTGTCGGCCATAATTTTTAGGCAGGCGAAAAGCGAGCCCGGCTTGTCGGGAACGGAAAACACAAGGCTTGCCTTGTCTGGCTTTTCGGAACCGGAAGACGCCCACGCCTCGGCGTCCCCCGCCGTACCGGCAAAGGTCGTGTCCCCCGCCGCGCCCGGCGGGCCGGAAGCGCCGTCCGAAAATTTTCTGCTGATGACAAGAAAGCGCGTATAATTGAGCGGATTGGTTTCTATCCCTTCTTTGAGGATTTTAAGTCCGTGTACTTTTGCCGCGGCGGCGCCGGCTATGGCCGCGACGTTGGCGGCGCCTTCCCTGGCAATTGAGCCAACCGCGGCGGCGGTATTGTTGCAGGCTTCCAGAACCCATGAAGGGTGCTTGTCAAGAAAATCCCTGCACTGGGCAAAGCCCTGGGGATGGCTGCGGACCGTGGAGATTGAATCCATATCGGCCCGCTTGCCGGCGATAAGGCAGTGAACGATACGGAGCTTGACTTCGCCGACAATGGCGATGTCGGGATAGCGGAGAAACAGGTCGTAGTTTTCATGGACGCTTCCCGCGAGGCTGTTTTCCACGGGCACTATGCCGGCGCGGGCGGAGCCTTCCAGAACGGCGTCGAAAATTCCCCTGAACGATTGAACTTGCGTCCGGGGCGTTTCTTCGCCGAATACCCGCACAAGGGCCTGTTCGGCAAACGCGCCGCTTTCCCCGTTATAGGCGACGGGTTTGGCGGACAGCGCCGCGCCGCCCCCGGGACTGTCCGCGCCGCTTTTCCGAAAGGCCGCGGCGGAAGGGTTTGGCTGCGGGGTACGGAGCAGTTCTTTTCCCACGACCGGGGCCAGGGCTTCGATATCGCGCATGAGTTTTTCAAACTGTTCGGGGTACAGCGACTGGGGCCCGTCGGAAAGCGCGTCGTCGGGCCTGGGGTGGACTTCCACGGTAAGACCGTCCGCCCCCGCGGCTATGGCGGCAAGGGCCGCGGAAGAAACCTTCGCCCTGATGCCCACCGCGTGGCTGGGATCGACGATGACCGGAAGGTGGGAAAGGCTTTTTACGACGGGAATCGCCGAAATATCCAGGGTATTGCGGGTATAGGTTTCAAATGTCCGTATCCCCCGCTCGCAGAGAACCACGTCTTTTGTCCCGGCCGCGAGAAGGTATTCGGCGGAAAGGAGCCATTCCTCGACCGTGGCCGACGGCCCCCGTTTTAAAAGCACCGGCTTTCCCAGAGCGCCGACTTTTTTCAGCAGTTCGAAGTTTTGCATGTTCCGCGCCCCAATCTGGAACATGTCGGTCAGGTCTTTCATGTCCAGGGCAAGTTCCGGGGATACGACTTCGGTTACAATGGGCATCGCGCAGGCTTCGGCGGCTTCTTTCATGTACTCAAGGCCCTTCATCCCCAGACCCTGAAAGGCATAGGGGCTGGTTCTTGGTTTGTAGGCCCCGCCCCGGAGCAGCACCGCGCCCGATTCCCGGACTCTTTCCGCGGTTTCCCGTATCTGCTCCCTGCTTTCAACCGCGCAGGGGCCGGCAATTACAGTGATTCTGGCGCCGCCTATTTTGACGTTTCCCGTTTCGCCGACGCTTACGATACTGTCTTCGGCCCTGGTTTCCCGCGACGCGAGTTCGTAGGGTTTACTGGTAGCGGCGACCCGCTCCACCCCCGGCAGAAGTCCCAGTTCCCGAAGATCGACAAGACCCTTGCCGGCCGCGCCGATCATCTGGTCGTCGCCGAAGCGCTGATCCCGGACAGCGAATCCCCTGTCCCGAAGATATACGCGCACCAGTTCCTTGTCGCGGGCGCTGATGTTTTTTGATAAAACTACAATCATGATATTGCCTCTTGCCGCCAATCGGGGCTAGTATATTTCAGGAACGTTTTGCATTTTCAAAATATCAGGAAATGGATATCTTAAGGTTTTTATGCTAACAAAACAGGAGAAAATGAACAAGTTCCCGGAAAACGACCGGCCAGGGCTTCTTGTACGGATTCCGGCGCTTGTCCTTGTCGCGTTAAGTTTTTATTTGTCGTCCCGGCCGGCGCTTCCTTCCATGCCGTCTTTCCGTTTTGCCGATAAACTTGCCCACTTCGTCTGTTTCGGCGCTATTGCCGCGTCCCTGACATGGTGGTTTTCTCTCCAAAGCTGGAAAAAACACCGGCTGCGCAACGCTCTTCTCTGCGTCCTCTTTACTTCGGCCTACGGGATTATCGACGAATTACACCAGTTCTTTGTGCCGGGACGAAGCTGCGATCCGTTCGACTGGATCGCGGATACTCTGGGGGCGTTTCCCGGCTGCGCGGCGGGGTATTTGCTCATGAAGCTGGTGAGTAAATGTCGCGCTCCATAGGCATTTACGGAAAAGGCGTCCGCCCGTAGTTTTTTCCGCCCAATTCGGGTAGAGTAACACTATGCGAGTACTTGCCAGGGATATTGCGGAAATTGCCGGGAGCGATCCCGGCGCCGGGGTTGAACTTTCCGGCTGGGTTCACCGTATCAGGGACATGGGCGGCATTACCTTTGTCGTGCTTCGGGATCGATCCGGCGTGGTACAGCTTGTGTGTAACGAAAAGCCCGTGGACGCTTCCGGCGCGGCGCTGACCCTGGAATCGGTCATAACCGTGAAAGGCAAGGCCGCCCCCAACGCGAAAGCCCCTGGCGGCGCCGAGGTTCAGGCGGAAAGCATCGAGTGCCTTTCCAGGGCGGCGCCGGATCTTCCGTTCCAGGTAAACGGCGACGTTTCCAGGATGGGCATCGAGACAATCCTCGACAATCGTCTTTTGAGCGTCAGGAACCCCAAAATCCGCGCGATTTTTAAGGTCCAGGCCGTTGTTATCGAGGCCTTTTCCTCATACCTTCGTTCCAAAGATTTTACCGAAATCAAAACCAGCAAGCTTGTCTCGGGGGGCACGGAGGGAGGAACAGAGCTTTTTGAGGTGGACTATTTTGACAGGAAAATCTGCCTTGCCCAGTCGCCGCAGTTTTACAAAGAGGCGATGGTGGCCAGCGGCATGGAACGGGTTTTCGAAATCGCCCCGGCCTACCGGGCGGAAAAACACGATACGCCGCGCCACCTTAACGAGTACGTTTCTCTGGATGTGGAGATGGGCTTCATTGAATCCGAGAAAGACCTTATCGAACTGGAACGCGGGCTTTTGGCCCATATCTTTGAGGAAACCGCCCGGAAAAACGCCGCCGATCTTGCCCTGTGGAACGCCGCCGTCCCGGCGCCGGAAACGCTGGAGGAGGCCCCCGTTATCGGCTACGAGGACGCGGTAAAGCTTGCCTCGGACATGTCGGCCAAAGCCGGCGGCGGCAGAATCTTCGAAATCAACCCCGAAGCCGAACGGTTTCTCTGCGAATGGTCCGCCGCGGCGCATGGCAGCGATTTGGTGTTCGTCAACGAATTTCCCCGCCGCCACAGGCCCTTCTACACCTTCCCTTCGGACGCCAACCGGACGATGAGTTTTGACGCATTGTTCCGGGGCCTTGAGATAACCACCGGCGGAAGGCGGCTTCACCGTTACGACACGTTTGTCGAAGCCCTGCCCCGTTTCGGCCTTAAACTTGAAAATATGCAAAACTACGCGAACCTGCTCCAGTCCGGCTGCCCCCCCCACGGGGGCTTCGCGATTGGCTGCGAACGGCTTACCGCCCGTATTCTGGGCCTTGCCAACGTAAAGGAAGCAAGTCTCTTTCCCAGAGATCGCCGGCGCGTGGAACCGTAAAGACCCCCGTTCCGGACATGAACGCCGCCAGGTTCGTTTTCCTCTTACAGCGCAATGGCGATTTTTTCACGGATAAGGTCGTTAATGACCCTTGCCTGACTCTTGTGGGTCGTCTGTGCCTGGACGCGCACATATTCGGCAACATCCTGATCAAGCTCGCTTAACAGCAGAGTATTCCGCGCGAAGCCGGGCTTTATGCCCTGCTTCAAAAGATTCGGACCCGGCTCAAAGGTGTTTTTGGTATAATATTCGTCCCACTGCCCACATTCGGCATCGGTTATTCCGGTTTTTTGTTCTATTTCGGTCATGGCGTTTCCTCTTCTTCAAACAGATAGTAGAAACGGGGCCGGCACGGCATGGCGTGGAACACGTTCATTCCGTTTTCCCCGAATTCATTATACAGTATTTCAATAGGGTTTGCTTTCGTATCGAAGCCCAGAAGCAGGTACACATTTTCGCGGCTGCTGTACCGGCCCATGTAACGGGCGGTTTCAAAGGCATGGCGAATATCCGCCTCATCAAGGTCGTGCTTGAAAGCTGTACCTCGAAAAATAAACTCCGGCTCCATATCCAGACTATATAGCCGCTTCGGAGGAAAAACAAGAGAAAGTCACCATGTCCGCTTACCCACCTTGCTCATAAAAGGGGTACACATGACAGCAGGTTCGTTTTCCTCTTGCGATTTTTCATTTCTGGACTCATAATAGACTATGAATAAATTTAATCCCGAACTTCTGGCCGATTTCGCGCGGTCTTACGGTTTTCATTACGATATCTGCGATCCCGCAACCCTGGTTCGGGATTTCCGCATTGATATGGAGCGGGGTCTTAAAGGTCAGGCTTCTCCGCTTGCGATGATCCCCGCGTACATACGGCCGGTTACGACATTTCCGCTGGGAAAAACGGTCATTGCCCTGGACGCGGGCGGCACCAACCTCAGGGCCGCCAGGGTTACTTTTAAGGAAGCCGGAAAACCGGAGACGGAGGGAAGCGCGAAAGCGCCGATGCCGGGAACCGCCGGGCGGATTGGCGCGGACGAGTTCTTCGACAAAATCGCCGCCCTTGCCGCTCCGCTTATCGAAGCGGGTCCCGTGGAAGGGATAGGTTTTTGTTTTTCCTACCCGATGGAAGTCAGGGAAGACGGAGACGCGATTCTTCTGGCTTTCAGCAAAGAGGTGGACGCCCCGGAAGTTATCGGCAAGGCGGTGGGCCAGGGCCTGCGGGAAGCGCTCCTGCGCCGGGGCATTACGCCACCGGAACGTATTGTAATGCTTAACGACACGGTGTCCACGCTGCTTTCCGGGCTTGTGGAAATTCCTCCGGACGGCGGTTTTATTGGCGGCGAGAAAAAATACGCCGTTCCCGGCGGGCCCGTTATCGGCTGTATCCTGGGTACGGGATTCAACACCGCCTACCCGGAACACGATATCCCCAAAATCGGTTTTCATTCGGAAGAATCCCCCCAGATAGTCGTCTGCGAAAGCGGAAACTGCGCGCCCCGGTATCTGGGCGTACTGGACAGGGAATTCGACGCCACGACAAAGAAGCCGGGGGTCTATACCCTTGAAAAATCCACCGCCGGGGCTTACCTTGGCCCGCTTACGTTTCATATTCTTAAACAGGCGATAAAAGACGGCGTGTTGTCATGGAGCGGGGCGGAAAAATTTGCTTCCCGGCAGACGCTTCAAACCAGAGAGCTTAACGAATTCATGCATTCACCGCTTTCGCGGGAAGGTCCCGTAGGGGAGCTTTTTGAGCGCGACGAGCTTGACGCGATAAAGTCCTTCGCGTATCTTACTTCGATTGTTACCCAGCGGGGGGCGCTGTTTTCCGCGGCGGTTATCGCGGCGGCGGTTGAAAAGACGGACGCCGGCTGCGATCCCTTCGTTCCGGTGCGAATCGCCGTTGAGGGAACAACCTATGTGATGTACAAGGGGATGCGCGAGGCCCTGGAAGCGTACCTCAGGATTATGCTGGTAAAAGAAAAACCCCGCTTTTACGTTATTACCCCCGTAGAGCAGGCTTCGCTTTTCGGCGCCGCCGTCGCCGCCCTGTCCCGGTAACGCGCGGACGGGCGGCAGCGTTCTTCTTCGCTAAAAACACAGCCGCAGTATTTTTGCATATAACAGTCCGCGGCTCTGGCCTTTGCCTGGCCTTCCCTGAAAAACGGCCTGAAATCCCGGTACAAGAATTCAACTCCACAGCGCCGGGCCGCGGCCAGCGCCGTTTCTTTGATCAGTTCGTGATCCTGGTAGGGGCTTATGAGCAGGCTTGTGCTGAACGCGCCGGCGCCCCGTTCCGCCGCGGCGCGGGCCGCGTTTTCAAGACGCAGGCGGTAACAAAAAGCGCAGCGGCCAGGGAACTCGAAAGGATCGGGCCGCGGCGCCGCATTCCGGAATTGAAGCCCCGTGATAAAGTCTTTAAGGCCGTATTCATCTTCCATAACAAGGGCAAGGCCGAGGTTTTTCGCGTAAGCGGCAAGACAGTCCCGGCGGCTTTTGTATTCGGTAAAGGGATGGATGTTCGGGTTATACCAGTACAGTTCCGGTTCAATGCCTTCGCCTTTCAGGGTTTCGATGCACATCACGGAACAGGGGGCGCAGCAGACATGAAGGAGGAGTTTCATAAGGTATCGTAGCACATCTTTTGACTTTCGGCTCCCCGTTCTTTGCTCTTCACTCTTTGTCCATCACTCTGTATACTCACAGCATGAACGAGGCTCTGGAACTTTTGCGGGAATCGGGGGCTATGCTGGAAGGCCATTTCCTTCTGTCTTCGGGCCGGCATTCGGATAAATACTTTCAGTGCGCGCGGCTTTTTCAGTACCCCGACAGGGCCGCCGCCGTTCTCGCTCCGCTCGCGGAACAAATCCGCGCGGCCAGGGCTTCCGGCGCGCTTGCCGTTGACGCCGTCGCCGGCCCCGCGATCGGGGGCATTGTCGCCGCCTACGAACTTGGCAGGCAGCTGGGGCTTCCGGCTTTTTTTACCGAGCGCGACAGTCAGGGGGCCATGTCGCTGCGGCGGGGTTTTCAGACACGGCCCGGGGAAAAAATCCTTATATGCGAAGACGTTATTACCACGGGAAAATCTTCGGGAGAAAGCGCCGTGGTTTTGAAAGCCCTGGGCGCGGAAATAACCGCCGTGGCCTGCGTGGTTGACCGCCGCGCCCCCGGAACGGAAGACCTTGCCTGGCCCCTCTACGCCGCCTGCAAAGTCCACGCCGCCAACTGGGATCCGGCGGACTGTGAACTGTGTAAAAAAGGCGTCCCGGCTGTCAAACCCGGTTCACGGAATCTTTTCTAAGCGAATGAAACGGCAGGCTTTCTTTTCAATCGTGTATGAGGATGAGAACCTCATCGCCGTCAACAAGGCTTCGGGCATTTCCGTGGGAAGGGAGCGTTGGGAAGAAGAGGCCCAAAGGCTCGACAGGCTTCTTGCGGAACGGACGCCGAAACTCTATACGGTTCACCGGATCGACAAGGAAACTTCCGGACTTGTGGTGTTCGCGAAAAACGCCGAAACCCACAAAACGCTTTCGGCGGCTTTTGAGTCCCGCCGGGTGGAAAAAATCTATACCGCCGTTGTTCACGGCAGACCCGCCTGGCCCGGCGGCGGGATCGAATGTTCCCTTCCCCTTCTTCCCGACGGCAATAAAAAACATCTGACCATCATCGACAAATACCGGGGAAAAGCTTCGCGGACGAATTTCAGCCTGCTGTTGTCCGCGGGAAACTACAGCGTCGTGGAAGCGCGGCCCGCCACCGGCAGAACCCACCAGATACGGGTACACCTCGCCGCCCTGGGGCATCCAATTGTCTGCGATTTCCTGTACGGAAAAAAGGGCAGGGGCGGAGGGGGAGTGTACCTTTCTTCGTTCAAGCGGAACTGGCGGGGCGACGCGTTTGAGGAAAAACCCCTGCTTCAGCGGCTCGGCCTTCACGCGGCAAAACTTGTCCTGCCCGGCTATGTCCCGCGCCCGGACGACACGAACGGCACGAACGGCGCGGCAACGGATACGGCGCGGGACGAAACAGGCGGCGTCTGTTGTAATGAAGCAAAGCTCCGCCTGGAAGCGCCGCTTTCCAGGGACATGGCGGCCCTGATAAAACAAATGGAAAAATGCGGGGCCGGCGTTTCGACTTAATCTGAACGGCAATACA
>JAIRSC010000155.1 GCA_031255645.1 Treponema sp.
AATGCCGCCTCCGGCGAAGAGCCCGGCGGCGAATCGTCCGAAGAAGAACGCGCCGGAGGAGTCGCCGCTCCCGGCGGGGAACGAAACCTTACCATCACGATTAACTCGGCGAGAACCACGGAATACATTAGTCTTGAGACGGTTCACGAAGAATACGTGCGTCTCAAGGGCGGCGTTTCGGTCAGCCTGCGGGACGGTGACGCGGTTCATACGCTTGGCGCGGACGAGATCCTTTACAACAGAACCCGTAATTTTATGTCGGCTTCGGGCGGGGTCGAGTATGTCAAAACGGAAGGGGATACAATTGAGACCTTCAGGGGAGAAGGCCTGACGGTAAATCTGGATACCTGGGCGACGGTGTTCATGCGGGGATCCTCCGAGAGGTCCGTAACGGAAGGGACCGGCACATACCGTTTTTCGGGAGAGGTTATTTCCAGAAGCGCCGACGATTCGACGGTGCTTAAAAAGGCGGAAATACGCAACGCCGGCAGCGACGAAGCCTACTGGTCTATCGCGGCTTCCAAGCTGTGGCTTCTTCCCGGATCGGACTGGGCGGTGTTTAACGCCGTTCTTAAAGTCGGGGAAGTCCCGGTTCTTTATCTTCCGTATTTTTATTATCCCGCCGACGAGATAGTTTTTCATCCCGTGTTCGGTTACCGGTCCAGGGAAGGGACGTTTCTTCAAACCACGACTTATCTTATGGGCCGTCCCAAAGCCCAGGGTTCGTCGGAAGAAAGTACGATTACCTCGATTATGGGAAGCGGCGCCGGAATGGAAAAAAGGCTCGAAGGCGTATTTTTGCGGAGTACCGGACGCAAAGCCCGGGACGAAAACGAGGTAAGGCTTTCTCTTCAGGCCGACGCCTACACGAACCTCGGTTTTTACATCGGGTCGGAACTGACCCTTCCCGCGTCGGGGGTTTTCGGCGAGACCAGCTTTTCGGGCGGAATAGGTGTCAGCCGGGACATTGTCTTTACCGGTTCGTCTTATACTCCGTTTGCCCCGGCCTATGACGGGACAAGTCACTGGCACAATTCCAATCTTCTTTTTTGGGACGTCCCGTTCCGCTATCGTTTTTTGAGCGAGGGTTCGGTAAACGGAAGAGGGAAGGCCGTCACCCAGGCTTCGTTTTCCTGGAGCCTTCCGTTTTATTCGGACCCATATGTCGACAACGATTTTCTGCACCGTTCCGAAGATTCGGATATTTTCAGCCTGCTTCTGGACAGTACGACGCCGGACACGACAATCAATACCGATGTTCTCGGTTCCTACGAATGGAAATTTAACGGGAACGTAAATTTCGACACCGCTTCCCTGAGTCCCTACATTTCGGCGCTTCAGATTCCCAGTGTCTCAAGCTCCCTTTCTTTCGACAGAAAAACGACGGATCCTCAGAGGACGGTACCGGGCGGCAGTCTTTCGAATCCTCCGGACCTTTCTTTCTTTTATCCCAAAAAGCTGACCATCTTTTCCGTTTCCGCCGCCGTTTCGGGAACTCCCCTGACTATCGGGGCTTTCGGCGGATATCCGGTAAAAAGCGAAGCGGAACGAAGCCTTCCCGGATTTGAGAATTTTGTTCCTCCCTGGGACGAAAAAGCGGAGCCCGCCGAAAAAAGTCCCGAAGAAGAGCTAAGCCCGCCCGGAATTTCGAGAAGTGCCGCGTCCAGGGTCTGGGGGGGGCAAAAACTTGTTTTGGATTACCGGCTCAGCCCCTCGGCGGCTTCGGAGTTTCAGTTTGATTCTTCCCAGTGGAAACAGCCGGACGACATCAACTGGGACATCGCTTCCCAGCTTTATACGCTGCGCGCCGACGCCGCGCTGGGTTTAACCCTTTCGGAAAACCGCGGCATATATACCACCTCGCTGCGTTTTTACGGCGTTTCTTCCTGGCAGGACTATTCGTTTATAGACCTTCCCGCGGCGGAAGCCGAAACGCTCCGCAGGCAGGCCCACAGTATCAACAGAATTTCAAGTTCCGGGGAATACAATCTTACCCTCCGTCCTTTTTACGGCAGCGATGTCTGGGGAACCACGAATTTTCAGTATACGCTTCGGGGGATATTGGTTCAGACACGATATGACGGAACAAACGATTCCTGGAGCTGGGTTAACGGATCGTGGAACAAAGACGATATTGAGACGCACCGGGTTCAGGCGAACCTCTACGCCCAGGTAATGGACCATACCCAGAGCCTTCTTGTAAGCGCCGATCTTCCCCCGGAAGAAAGCGCCGTTTCCGGGGACGCGACAATCCGCGCCTGGATTTCCGAAACCAACGCCCGTTCGAGGGTACGGGAACCGTTTGAGGACCCGTTTTTCGAGCCGGTGTATCTTACCGAGACTTTCCGTTTTCACGACAGGGTTTCCCTGAGGCAGTACGCGGTATACACCCCGGAGTTGTCCGACTGGACCATCCTTACCACGAGCCTTTCCCTCTGGGACCTTAGCGCTTCGTTTACGGCGACCCGGAGCAAAAGTTACGTGCTTGAGGACGGAAGCGGCTTGCTGCCTTCGGGCTGGTATGAACAGGGTACCGGGGAAAGCCTTAATCCCCAGGAATTCAGGGTTACTTACAGCAAGGCGATTTCTTCGGACGAAAACAGAAGGATAGGTTTTGGACTTAAGATAGATACCGGCCTTACATTCGATCTTCAGCGTTATACCTATTCAAAATTTACGTTCGGTCTGGGCCTAAGCGCCCGCGTCAACGATTTTCTTGAAATAACCGCGGGTTCCTATTCGGAAAACAGCGAGATATACCGGTACTTTATCGATCATTCCGACATAAATCTGCCGAGGAAAAACATTGTTGTGGATCTTCTGGATTCGTTTAGATTTGACAATGTGGAACTGCGGCGGAATTCCGGGTTTAAGCTTAAATCGTTTAATCTCGATTTGGTCCACCACCTTGGCGACTGGGACGCGACGCTTGGAATTCAGTTGTCCCCGGAACTGGATACCACCGTTGTTCCACGGCAGTACCGGTTTAATACGGTAATTTCCTTTTTGATACAATGGAAACCCATAAAGGAATTTAAGACGCAGATCGACTACGACAAGGACGGGTTCCGTTACAGGTAAAGCCGTCCGATAAGCTTTTCCAGTTCCGCCGCGCACCAGTCCCTGGTTTCCCGGAAAAGGTCCGCGGCAAGGGGCGTCTGTCTTCGGAGGGCGGCGGCGGCGGGCAGCAGCGTAGTGATGATGTTCCTTTCTTCGTCGTCGTTTCCGTCAAACGAAGAAAGGCTTTCGATTTTTTGTTTGTAGGACGCGAGAAATTCGGAGGCGGACTGCCGGGGGCTGCCCGCCGCGAGAAGGGAAATCTTCCGTTCTCCGGCCAGGCTGAATACGAGGGTTCCGTCTTGTTCCCGGCGGTTTTTCGCGGCCGTTTTCCGTTCCAGCATGCTTTTATAAAACCGCAGGGATTCCGTTTCGTAGCGCCAGACGCCGTTTTCCCCGGAGTGTTTTTCCAGAAACGGATCGCGGTACAAAAACGCCGAATGTTGGGCTTCCATGGAAAAGAAACGGTTTTGGAGCTTTTCAAAAAACGGATAGATATAGGTTCCCCGCGCGTATGTCCTTCCTTCGGGATAGGAAAAATCCGCGCCGTACAGGGTAATTTCCGACGCCCCAAGATTTTCAGCCAGGGAAAAAGCCGTATAGGTAACGTTCGCTCCCGAGGTGTCGAGATTCGGCAGCGGCCGCCATGTCCTGCGGATATATTGGGCAAGCGGATGTCCGCCCGCGAAAAAAATCGTTTTTGCGGAACGGGCGGCGACGACGGGAGGACTTGCCAGGTCGAGAAAAAGAAATGTCTTTTCGGGCAGGCCCTGGAAAAAATGCCGGTAGCCGATATGCTGGCAGTCTATGGACAGCGCCGCGTCGGGTTCAAGACCGGCGTTAAGCAAAGCCGGAAGGGAGGTGTCCGTGGCGACAAGAAAGACTTCCGCGCGTTCCTTCCTGATCCGGGGAAGCTGACGGTCCAGCGACGGCCCCGCCGCGGCAATCGCCGCCCGGCGTACCGGCGGAAGGGAAAAACAGGATTGTTCCGCCGGCGAAAGGTTTCGCAGTATGTTGGAAAACCAGCGTTTGCCGAACCACGCCTGTACCGAATAATCCCGGCCGCACGCGTCGACGGCCTGTTTTATCTCTCCGTGGGCCAGGGCGAACGCTTTAAGGCCTTCCGTCCGGGGAAGCAGCGGAATCGCCCGAATACCCCCGTGCAGCGCGGGCCGGTAATGTCCGGTTATGTAAGCCTGTATCGCTCCGCCGGGCGGATCTACGAGCAAGTGAAAACGGGAATCTCCGAACAGGCCGCTGTAGTCTTTTGAGCACAACAGTTCCGCGACGCCGTCGCATCCGTATTCGACGACCAGAACCTGTTTTGTTTGTTCGTTTTTTTCAAGCGCCGCGAGGGGGGCGAAGCCTCCTCCAAGGCCGAGAAAAACAAAAAAGCCCTCTTCGCCCGAAGCGCCGGTAAGCCGTTCCGCTTCCCGTTGGGGATCCACGGTGGAATGAAGGGGACGGGCGGAACCGGAAGGCAGAACCAGAGCCGCTATGGTTTCTCCCGTCCGGGACACCAGGAAACGGTACAGGTTCCCGTCCGTTTTCGCGGCGCTCAGACGGACGCAAAGTTCCGGGCTGCTTTTTGAAAGGGAAAGAAGGTTTCTTTCAAACAAGAATTTCCTGTCCATAAACGCTGTAATCCGTTTTGGATAAACCTCCGTGGAGCAGAGCTCCGGGGCATTAAACCGGACTTTTGAATAAAAGCTCCAGCCCGTTTTTAATATCGGCTTTTTTAAGGTCCTTTTCATCGGGAAAAAGCAGTTCGCCCAGTTCCGCGCCGATCTGTTGTCCCGCAAGCGGGTCTCCAAGCCCTTTTACAAGTATCCGAACGCCGTTGAGGGCGTTTTCGGGAATGTTTTTGACTTCCCTGAAAAGCCCGCTTTGACCGCCGGGCCGTTTCGTTTCGGCGGCGGGCCGGAGATCCGAAATTTTGCCGGCGGCGGGTAAAACGATTTCATTGAGGATCGGAGCGCGGGGAATGTCGAGCCTGTTTTCTTCCGAAAGCGCGTAAAGGCGCGGCGGGTATTTCACGATCTCGCGCCTGAACCACGAATCGTATACCGAAAGCGCCCCCGAACGGCGAATCGCCGCTTCGCGTTCAAAGGCCAGGGAATAGGCCGGCGACAGACGATTCGCCTTCTCGTCCCGCGGCCGGTCCAGGGCGTAGGGCCGGCAATGGGTAACAATATCGTTGTGGCGCAGATCCAGCCCGGAAATGTAAACCGGACCTGAACTGAGGAAAAAGGCCAGATCGAGAGCCGAGGCGCTTACCGTGCCCCGCTGGGGGAACGCCGCGAAGGGCAGGCCCAGCGCGCCGAGCAGGTAACGCTGCCAGACGCTTCCGTCGGCCAGAATAAGCGCCGGATATTCGCCGGCCTGGGACGGAAGTGCCGCGCTCAGGGCGCAGGCAAAACATAGGCCGCCCGAAAGCCGAACGCTCTCGTAAAGGTGAAACATCGCCCAGGCGCCTCCGTCTGTAGTGACGACCATATCCGGCCTTATGCCCGCTGAGGCAAGGCAGGGCAGGGCGGAAGAAACCGCCAGAAAGAACGGCGGAACGGGAGAAGCGGCCAGGGCGGCAAGAAGGGGCAGCTCTTTCTCAAGGCCCGGCCCCGCAGCGCTTACCAAAACCGGCCGGCTTGTCCTGCCCGGCGCCGCCGGACGGCGCAGCAGGCCGAGGTTGCGCAGACTGTTTCGCAGCCAGCGCCTGCCGAAACCCCGGACCGTCGCCTTATTGGCGGCCTTGCGCCTGACAAGTTCCACGGCCCTGGAAAGAATCTCCACGAATTTTTCGCCGTAGGCCGCCGCCGCGGGCCGCCATTCGATAAGCTTTATGCCGTCCGGGGCGGCGTCGGGAAGAACGCTTTCAAGAAAATCCTCAAGGGAACTGTCCGAAGCGGGAGACCAGGACGCGGCCCCGTCTTCCCGGCAGTACGGCGCACATTCCGGGGACGAAAAAAACGGCGAACAGTGAATCGGGACAATCAGCGCGGACGGGAACTTTTTTTTCAGCGCCGAAACCATATAGCCAAGGCCGGGTTCCACGAGGACAAAGCACCGGTAATTCCGGCTTTCAAGGGAAAGGGACGCGATAAATTTTTCGGCTTCCAGATCGGGATTGTAAAGTGAATGGAGGGCCGTCTCATCCTTGTACAGGGTAAACGATCCGTTTTTTGCGGGAACAATCCGTTCAGACATCAGCGGCGATTAACCCCGCTCGCGAATTATAGATACGCCTCAAGGATGCTCATGGCTTCCCCGGGGTTTTCGGCGCTGAAGCGGGCAAGTTCTTTACCCGGAACCGAAGCGGAAAGCTTGTGGGACAAAAGTTCGCAGTCCAGGGACTGTCCGCCGATGATAAGGCAGCGCCCGGCCCCAAGTTCCGCCGTATCCGCGAAGCCGGAAACCATATTCTTTATCCGGGCGGCAAAGTCCTCCGCCTGACCATCGCCCTCGAAAACCAGGCCGTGGACAGAACCGTTTTTTTCCATAACCGCGGAAAGAAA
>JAIRSC010000206.1 GCA_031255645.1 Treponema sp.
TGTAAACAATGCGTTTCCGTTTACCGCCAAGGCTATGGATGCCACCTATGAGGACTGGATTCATACTTTTATGTCCGGGCCCGCAGCCTACGCCCGGATGATTGCCGAATTCTCCAAAAATCGCGTAAAGAAAGAGGGCGCCATAGTCTGCATTTCCAGTATTTCGGGCCATATCGCCCAGCCCCTGCGCTGGACCTATAACGCCGCCAAGGGCGCGGTCAAACAGCTTATCCGCTGTGCCGCTCTGGACCTGGCCCCTCATATCCGGGTGAACTGCCTGTCGCCCGCGTGGGTCAAGACCGACGAAGTACTCAAAGCCACTCCGGATAAAACCTGGGAAAGCACTCCCCAGGCCTGGAACGAGTACCACATGCTCCAAAAGCTCCAGGAACCTTCGGAGATTGCCTCGGTTACAGCTTTTCTGCTGAGTGACGACGCGGCGGTCATTACCGGTCACGACATGGACGCCACGAGCGGCTATCTTGCCATGGGGCCGGAAGGACTCGGCAAGACGGCGAATTTTGCCGGCAGCGATTAACGCGCGGCCTCCGTCCAAAACAAACGGCAAAGTCCACGGCGATACCGGGTTTTGGCGGCGCGTATTTTTTACAGGAGGAAACAATGAGTAAACTTATTGATTTAACCGCCCCGATGTTTGACGGAGCGCCCACAATGCCGATGGATCCCAAGCTGAGCATCACCTGGCATTGTAATCTTGAGAACCTGGGTTATAACCTTTCCCGGCTCACCACTTCTCTCCACCAGGGAACCCACATGGACGCCCAGCGGCATTTTTACAACGACGGCGAAACCATCGATAAAATTCCGCTGGAACGGCTCGTGGTTAAGGCGGTACGACTGGATCTTGGTTCCAAAAAGCCCGATACGCCGATTGTCCCGGACGACCTAAAACCCGTGGAAAAGTACATTTCCCAGGGGATCAACGTACTGCTCCATACCGGCTGGGATAAAAAATTTCCCGACCAGGCGTTCTTTTCCGGCTTTCCCTATGTTTCAAAAGAGCTGGCGGACTGGTTTGTGGAAAAAAAGGTCGGTCTTGTCGGGATGGATATGCCGACGCCCAACGGCTACGACTGGAAATACGTCCACGTCAAAATGCTGGGGGCGCGAATCGTTATCGTCGAGGGGCTTGCCAATATGGAACAGCTTCCCCTGGATACGGTGTTTACGTTCTTTTCCCTGCCGCTAAAACTGGAAGGAAGGGACGGTTCCCCAATCCGGGCCATTGCGATGCTGGACTAGTGTGATTAAGCGCCGGCATCCACATACCTTGACGCCGGCGTTTCATTCGTCTTCGGTTACGCCCAGGTTTTTTTCGGCTTTTTTCAGGTGGCCTTCCATGGCGGCGGCGGCCCGTTCCGCGTCGCCGTCCCGAATCGCTTCGAAGATCGACATGTGGTCTTCGATACTTTTCGCGGGCTGGCCGGGTATGTCCAGCGTGGCCTTGCGGGATTCCGCCATAAGTTCGCCGACAAGCTCCGATATGACGGCGAATGCCTTGTTTTGCGAAGCTCTGGCGATTTCCAGATGAAACTGGTTATCTCCCTTTATGCCGTTCCCTCCCTCTTCGATCTCGGACTGCATATTGAGTATGGCGCTGTATATCTGGGAAACCTGCTGTTTTGTGGCGTTTTTTGCGGCCAGAGCGGCCATGTGTACTTCCAGATGGAGCCGCACGTCGATAATGTCGGCGGCAAATTGGGTGTCCTGGGCGGCCATCGCGGAAAGCGGCGAAAGGACGTTCTCTATCGAAACCGAATTGACGTAGTTTCCTCCGCCCGTCACCGAATAGATAAAACCCATGCTTTCCAAAGCCCGCAGAGCTTCCCGCAGGCTGGTCCTGCTTACCCCCATTTCCTCGGCCAGAACCCGTTCAGGAGGCAGTTTTTGACCCACTTTGAGGACGCCGCTGCGGATTCCCCGGACTATCATCTCCACAACTTCTTCGTAAATTCGTTTGTGTTGTAACTGTTCAAACATATTTTTCCTTATGTCCGGAACGATACCGGATATTCTAACCGGTCAACCGGCCTATAAATAATACCAATTTTTTTATTGTAATACCAGTTTTAATTTGTTATACTGTTTAGGTCAATCCCAAACTCCGTTAATTCCGGGATTATTTTTCATTTGTGATGTTTCTTTTAGGAGGAAAACTCGTGAAGCAGGAAAACAAGTACGGCAGGGAAAAACTGCTGGATATTTACCGGGTCATGAAACAGATTCGCCTGTTTGAAGAAACGGCGTTTCGTTTTTTCCAGGAAAACAAGCTGCGGGGTTCCGTACACCTCTGTATCGGACAGGAGGCGGTAAGCGGGGCCGTTATAGGCCTTTTGGACGATGGTGACTATATCACCTCTACCCACAGGGGTCACGGTCACGGTATCGCCAAAAGCCGGGATTTAAAGAGCGCCTTTTCGGAGCTTATGGGGAAAGAAACCGGCTTCTGCCACGGCAGGGGCGGGTCGATGCATATCTGCGATTTGGCCAAAGGCAACCTTGGGGCCAACGCGATAGTCGGCGGCGGGCTTCCCATTGCCGTCGGCGGCGCGCTGGCGCAGAAAATGCGGAAGCAGAAACACGTAACGGTTTCGTTTTTCGGCGACGGGGCGAGCAATCAGGGCACTTTCCACGAAGCGCTGAACCTGGCTTCGGTCTGGAAACTGCCGGTAATTTTTGTCTGCGAGAACAACGGTTTTGGCATTTCGGTTCCGGTAAAACAGTCCACGTCGGTAAAAGATATAGGACTGCGGGCGGCTGGTTACGATATGCCCGGTCATGTGGTGGACGGCAACGACGTTATGGCGATTCTCGACGTGTTCTCGAAATGCAAGGAACGGGCGCTGGCCGGCGAGGGCCCCTCGCTTATTGAGGCAAAGACCTACCGCTGGAAAGGTCACTGGACCGGCGACCCGGAAGTGTACCGTACCAGGGAAGAAGTCGAAGCCTGGATGGAAAAATGTCCCCTTAAGCGGTTCAGGGCCTATCTTCTGGAGAACAAGATCGCCGGCGAAACGGAACTTGGCGAAATCGACAGGAAGGCCCAGGCCGATGTTGACGAGGCGGCGCAGTTTGCCCTTTCCTCACCGGAACCGGATCCGGCCCATGTAATGGACGGTATGTATGTTGAAGGAGCGTATCCCCTATGAGCGTTAAAACCTATGCGAATGCCATACGAGACGTATTGGCGGAAGAAATGCGCCGGGACCCGGAAATTTTTCTTATGGGCGAGGATATCGCCAAACAGGGAGGAATTTTCGGATGTACCCGCGGCCTGCTTGAAGAATTCGGCGAAGACCGGGTACGGAATACCCCTATTTCGGAAAATACCTTTGTAGGCGCGGGGGTAGGGGCGGCCAGCGTCGGCATGAGGCCTGTCGTGGAGCTTATGTACATGGACTTCCTCTATCTGGCCATGGATCAGGTGCTGAACCAGGCGGCCAAGATCCGCTACATGTTCGGCGGAAAGGTGAAAGTCCCCCTTGTAGTCCGGGGCCAGCAGGGAATAGGCCGCGGCAACGGCGCCCAACATTCCCAGTCTGTCGAGTCCATGATGATGAACATTCCCGGAATCAAGGTCGTCTGCCCCTCGACTCCGGCGGACGCCGCGGGGCTGCTTCGAACGGCGATACGGGACGACAACCCGGTGCTGTTCTTTGAGCACAAGGCCCTGTACGCTTCCAAGGGAGAAGTTCCCGACGACAGGGAATTTGCCGTTCCGTTCGGCAGGGCGGAAATTGTCCGCGAGGGAAAAGACGCGACGGTTGTGGCGAATTTTCTGTACCGGGGCAAATCGCTGGAAGCGGCGGAGATCCTCGCGAAAGAAGGAATCTCCGTTGAGCTGATCGATCCCCGTACCCTGGCGCCTCTGGATACCGATACGATTGCCGCTTCGGTCAAAAAAACCGGCAGGCTGATAACGGTTCACGAAGCCCACAAAAACATGGGCTGGGGAACGGAAGTCGCCGCCCAGGTCGCCGAAAAGGTCTTTGCCTATCTTGACGCGCCGCCCGAACGGGTGGGCTCAAAGATGTGCTCGCTTCCGTTTAATCTGGGGCTTGAAAACGCCGTAGTGCCCCAGGTCGCGGATATCGTGGCGGCGGTAAAGAAAACCCTCTACAAAGCATAAGGGGAAACACATGGCTGAACGAATTATCATGCCAAAACAGGGCCTCCAAATGACCGAAGGAACGATCATGGAATGGCTTGTCCCGGAAGGCGGGGAAGTCGTTGAGGGAAAACCGCTTTTTTCCATGGAGACCGACAAACTTACCATTACCATTGACGCGATGGTTTCCGGGACCCTTCTTAAAATCATAGCCGGTCCCGGAGTTACCGTGCCGATTACCGGCCTTATCGCCGTTGTGGGAAAGCCCGGTGAGGATATTTCCGGGATACTGGCCGAGGCCGGGACCGGCCAGGCGGACGCCGTTTCCGGCCCGCCGCCGCAAACTTCCGGCGCGGCCCTTTCATCGGGCGGCGCGGCGGAACGGACAGCGTCTACCGGCGCGGGTTTGGACGCGGCGGGCGGCCGGCGGTTAATTTCGCCCAGGGCGAAATTAACCGCCGGGGAACGCGGCGTCGACTGGCGGGTTCTGCGGGGCAGCGGCCCCGACGGGATGATCGTTGAGCGGGACATACCGGACGCCGCTTCGGCGGGAACGGCGTCCGGCGGAGCGGCCGGGATAAAAGCCACTCCGTTGGCGGCCAAAACCGCCGCCCTTTCCGGCATAAGCCTCGCCGAGGTACCGGGTACCGGAATCCGGGGCAAGGTTACCCGGGACGACGTTGAACGGGCCCGGCAGGGCCGCGCCGCGGGCCGCGTGGGCGGAATCCCCGGCGAGAAAAAAATCGTCCCGATGAAGGGCATGAGAAAGATCATCGCCGAACGGATGAAGCAAAGCCAGAACGAAAACGCCCAAACCACCCACAGGGTTTCGGTTCGAATGGACGAAGCCGTGCGGCTCCGCGCCGCGCTTGAGAAAGCTGTCGGCTACAACGACTTTATCGCGATGGCGGCGGTACGCGCGCTCAGGGACTTCCCGGAGATGAACGCCGAGCTTGGCCCGGACGGAATCTGGCGGAAAGAATTTGTCAACCTTGGCGTCGCAGTGGCGGTCGACGACGGCCTTATCGTTCCCGTCGTAAAAGACGCCGATCTGCTTTCGCTGAAAGAACTCGCGCTCGCGATTAAGGAACTTGCCGACAAGGCCCGGAACGGCAGCCTCCAGCCGGACGACTATTCCGGTGGAACCTTTACCCTGTCCAACCTCGGCATGTTCGGCCTTGAGGAATTTACCGCGATCATCAATCCCCCGGAAGCGGGTATTCTTGCCGTGGGAATGATTACCGATACGCCGGTAGCGGTAAGCGGAGAAGGCGGCGCGAAGACCGTGGAGATTCACCCCGTGCTAAAACTTACGCTGAGTTACGATCATCGCGTAGTGGACGGCGCGCCGGCGGCCCGGTTCCTCGCCCGTATCAAGGAATATCTGGAAAATCCTTATAAAATGCTTTAGGCGCCTTAAGGAGGAAAATGAATGTTTACGCTGGAAAAGAAAACCGCCCTTGTAACGGGAGCCGCGGGCGGCATCGGGGCAGCCTGTGCGAAAATGTACGCGGAACACAAAATAAGCGGCATGGTTCTTACCGATGTCCGTAAAGAAAACCTCGACAAGGCTGCGGAAGAAATTGAAAAATCGACAGGGCTGAAGTGCCGCACAATTGCGGCCGACCTTCGAAAGGAAGAAGACGACAGGGCCCTTGTCGCCGAAGCCGCGCGGGAGTTCGGCCGCCTCGACATCGTGCTTAACTGCGCCGGGGTTTCCCGCAAAGGCAGCCTTTACGACGTCAATGAAGATCAGTGGGACTTTACGTTTAACAGTAACGTGAAGGGCCTGTTCTTTGTCTGCCGTGAAGCCTTCGGGGTGATGGAAAAACAGGGCGGCGGCTGCATTATCAACCTCGCTTCCCAGGCCGCCCGGAGCGGCGGAATCCTCGTTACCCCGGATTATCCTTCGTCGAAAGCGGCGGTGCTTACCCTGACCAAAAGCCTTGCCAAAGCGGGCGCTTCAAAACAGATACGGGTCAACACCGTCGCTCCGGGACTTATCGCCACTGAAATGACCACAAGCTTCGGCTACGATCCCAAAACCGTACCCCTGGGCCGTATCGGCAGCGGGGAAGACGTAGCTGGAGCGGCCCTGTTTCTGGCCAGCGATTACGCTTCGTACATTACAGGCGCCTGCATCGACGTAAACGGCGGAATCGCGATGATATAAGCCGTTTCGCTTTACAGGAGTTTGACGGCACGGTTCACAATCTTCTTATTCCTCATCCCGGCCCCGTTTTTCGGCCAGGGCGAACAACTCCTGCAGCGAAACGATCTGCAGCTTGTCGAACAACTGTCTGCGATACCAGTACGCGGTGTTTCTGCTGATACTAAGCCGGGAACAGATAACTTCATACTTGAAACCCTGCATCAAAAGCTCCGCGATAGCCAGCTCTTTTACGCTCAATTTGTCAAACGCGTTGGCGCTGAGGTTGCGCTGATGTTCCGTCAACAACGGGGGTTCCGCCGGGGCGGGTTCGGCCTCCGGCGATTCGGCGTTTTTCCCGGCCGCTTCCGTCCGGGCAAGGCCCGCGATCTCCTCATCGCTGATAAGGGGCCTGCCCCGGAACGAGTACAAAAGGTAGGGTTCCAAAAACAGGTATACCACCGCCATCGCCACGGCAATGGCGAGATACAGCGTATACAGCAGCGTCGTATTCGCCCGGAAGGCTTCGATAAGCCAGGCGAGCAGCAACACCGACGCCACGAAGGAAATCCCGATAATGGCCGGGGAAATAAACCGCGAAGGGTAACGCTTGCTCATCACCACGCCGTAATAGGGAATTAAAATACAGGCGGCGCTCCCCGGGCCGAGCAGTACGCAGGCGGGCAGCGCCAGAGCGGGGACGTAGAGCGTTACAATCGCGGCGATAAAACCCGTTACGGATACAACCACCGAAATCGAGGCGAAGCGCAGGGGCGAAAAACCAAAAAATCGCAGCGCGGTATATCCCGCAATGGCAAACACCGCGAAGGACATATAAAAAGTAAACAAACCGTGTTCGACCCTTTCCGCCACCGAAATACCGAAGGAAATCAGGATATTGCCCAAAAAGCACAGGGTCAAAAGCCCCGTAAAAAGCCGCGTGGGACAGGTCAGGGCGCTCTTTTTCCCCACATATTCGGGCCAGAGACGGCCGGGCAGTTTCCAGTAGAAAAAGAGCTGCAGCGCCAGGGCCGCCACGTTGAAGTGCTGGAACGCCCAATAGGGAACCGCAAAAAAATTGTTTTGCATCAGGGCGGCGAGAACGAAAATCAGGCCGTAGGCAACCAGAAGATGCTTAACCGCGGTTTTCTCGCTGAAAAGCCCGGCAATGAGGGCGGTTTCAAAACCGATCATAACGCAGCAACAAAACAACTGGGCAAGAAAGACCAGAGTTCGTGTCGCGTGAGGCAGCGGCAGGTAGAGCGCCAGAGCCGCGAACAGCGCCGCGCCCGCCATAAAGCGCTCCGCCCACACGATACGCCGGGGAAAGACCAGCATCCAGACAATGGAAAGAATATAGCCCAGGGAAATAAGGGGCGTAAAGTTGCCCTCGTCAACGCCCAGCGGCAGCCGGCCTTCTACCGCCAGGGCCGCGCCGGAATAGCTGAACACACCTATCTGCCAGGCGGTAAACAGGGCAAAACAGCACAGCCAGGGAAGACCAGGGGAAAGGCGCTTCCTCTCGTTTTCCGCGAGTATCGAACAGCTCATGAACCGGCTCCCATAAGAGGATTGTACCTGAACCCGCGCAAAAAGCAAGGCCTTTTGGTTTTTCACGAACAAGCGCTCTTTTTTCGCTTTTTTGTCAAATCCCTTAAATTTCGAGGGTGCTTTTACCGGGCCCGGCAACGATAATAATCTGACGCGGAAGACGCGTCCGTGTTACGGGTTTTCCGGCTCTTCGGTTTCCCGGCCCTGTTCCAGCGGGAGGATCGCGTTCCGGTATTTTTTGAGGCCTATCTCGATTAAATACCCGACAAATGAGGATTCCGCCATGCGCCGGTGCGCCCCGGCCATGCGGGCTTCGTTGCAGAGCCGCTTTAATTCGGGGGAAATGCGAACCCTGAGGGTTTCGGTGTTGCCGGATTCGTCTTTTCGTCTGGGCATGGTTCTTTGTTCCATTCTGATTGTAACACAACGGGGGAACAAACAACAGAGCCGGCGGAAAGCGCGGGATAATTGACATGACTACAAGTGTAGTCTAATATAAGTATATGAAAAAGGAGAGAATTTGTTTGAAGGACTCTATGGAAATCAGCGTCCGTAAAGGGGTCAGGGAACAGATTCAGACATTGGCGGCCCGTCAAAACATTGACGTGGAACAGGCGTCCGAAGAACTTGTCCGCCGGGGGCTGGAAACCTATCTGGCGGAACAGGCCGCCGGACCGGACGCCGCAGCACGGAACGAATGAGCAAGATCATGAACGTTTCCGGTTCATGTTTAATTAAAAGCCGCTCGCGCGGCCTGGTAAGGAGTAACAGATGAAAAAGACAGCAAAAACACTCGCCATACTATGCGTTGTGGCGGTGATTTTCGCGGCGGGATGCGGTTCCGTAGAAAGCGGCGCCCGCGATGGTGTACGGGACGGAGTTTCGGGACTTTTCCGTTCGGGCGGCGGCTCGGGGAACGGCGCTTCGGGGGGAAGCGGCGGTTCAGGCGGAACAAGCGCGGCTCCGGAACGCAATTATTCGGGAAATTCACAAACGGTTCCCTGGCCTTCCGATACCGAATGGGGCCGATACGGCCTTTCCGGTCTGCGCCAGCCTCCCGGAACCGACGTAACCGCGGCGGCCCTGTACCAGGGGTCCTACCATGTGGGCCTTATTAACGGCGGAAGACCGGCCTTTGAAAACCTTGTTGCCCAAATAGACAGAATGTCCGGCGCGGAACTTATGACCGACGTGAACGTCTCCGACGGCCGCATGGTGGGTTACAATCTTTCCGGCGGCAGCGTCCAGATAAGCGC
>JAIRSC010000062.1 GCA_031255645.1 Treponema sp.
GCATAGGCATATTGTTCGAGGACGGCGCGTTGTCCGAAACCGCGAAACTCCACACACAAAAACTCTCATCGACCGGTGGACGCCTTTGTTTGGATAGGGGCGGCCCACCGAATAGCACAGCGCCCGGAGAATATAACGGGCGCACACAGAGAAAAAGCGGAGGCGGGTGTCCATGGGAACGACACGAACCCTTCGTGCCGTTCCCGTGGACAGGCCCCGCCAGTTTCGGCTTCGTGCGCCCGTTCAGAGTACGGGCGCTGTGAATTTATCGTATGCCTGCCCCGCTAAACAGCGACGCGGGTTTTACCGGACGCCAGCGGTTTGTCTTATACAGATTTTTTATAAAGACCGTATTCTACAGATAAAGGTCTACTCTTATCAGTTCTGACCAAATCAAAGGGCACATAACGTCAAAACCCACGTCGCTGAGGTGTTTGGCAGGCACAGCAACGAAAAAGTGGCGCGGGGTGGCCGCAAAAACCGACACGGACTTGTTCCGGGGCGGGTTTTTGTGGACAGGCCCCCAAACTTTTTTCCGTGCCTGCCTCGATAATAAGCGACGTGGATTTTACTATTTTGGCATTTTGATTTAGCCGGAACGCTAAACCGCGTTTTTCTTCCACTTGCCGGAAATCATATACCCGATGATAAGGAGAAGGGCGCCGGCGCTGGCTATCGGCGCGCCGAGCCCTACGCCGAAAAGACCTTTGTCAAGGGCAATGCCGAAAATCCAGCATACGGGGATTCGCAGCACCATCGCGGAAAGCATGCTGGTAATCAGGGTAAAGAAGGTATGGCCCCCGCCGATAAGGAAACCGTTGATACAAAACACGAAGGGGACGATCAGAAAATCAAAGCTGAAAGATCGAAGATAGGTTATCCCGTTTTGGATCATTTCGGTGTCCCTGCCGAATAGGGCGAGGATCTGCCCGGGGAAAAGCTGTACGCCCAGGAAAAAAACCCACATCAGGACTACGGCAAACGCCGTCCCGACGCGGCAGGCCGCGATCGCCCGGTCCATTTTGCCGGCCCCGATATTCTGGGCGGCGACGGAGCTGATCGAGGCGCTTATCGCCATAACGGGCATAAAGGCGAAACTGTTGAATTTGCCGACAGCGCCGACGGCGGCGGAAGCGCCGACCCCGAAGGTGTTCACAATGGCCGTAAGAAACAAAAACGACAGGCTTGTAACGGCGTTCTGGACACAGGTGGGAAGCCCTATCCGCGTAATCTTGGCAAGCTGATCGACGTATATCCTGAACGACGAAACCCTGAAATCGAAATGGAAGCGGTTTTTTACCATGTACACGATACAGAAGACGGTGCTCAGGGCCTGTGAAATAACCGTCGCCAGAGCCGCCCCGAAAGCCTTCCACTGAAAAACCGCCACAAAAAGAAGGTCCAGTACGATATTGGTGATACAGGCTACAAGAACAAAATAAAACGGCTGCCTGGAATTGCCCATTCCCCTGAGTATGGCGGCGAGGGCGTTATAGCCGAAAATAAACACGATGCCGATTACCGTCACCGTAAGGTACACGTCGCTTTCGGCAAACGCCTCCGCCGGGGTCTTGATGGAATTCAGCAAAGGCCGCTTGAAAGCCAGCATCAGCGCGGTGACCACGACGGAAAGGACGAGCAGAAGGGTGATGATTGTCGCCGTAACCCGTTCCAGGGCCACCCGGTTGCCCGAACCAAGATACTGGCCGATAAGAACCGTGGCGCCCATCGTAAAGCCGACCACCACGTTGGTCAGAATAAAGGTAACCTGGCCGCCGATATTTACCCCGGACATGCTGACCATACCGGCGAAATTCCCGACTATCAGCATATCGGCTACATTATAAAACGATTGTATCAGGTTGGACGCGAGAAAGGGGAGCGCGAAAAGCACCAGTTTGGTAAAAAGATTCCCCTGGGTCAGATTATTCTCTATTTTTTGCATTGAATCTCTATATCAAAGCATAACGTTTTTGCCGCTAAATGCCAAGGAAGCGCCGGCGCGGACGTCTTTTCAGTTCCGCCGATCTTTTCTATACTGGATATATACAGTATGAAAAATTTTTCCGCCGAATGCCGCGGGCAAAAACAGCGGCTGCTCCCGGCCGAGGGGGTTCACAATCTCCGGGAACTGGGAGGGTATCCGGTTACCGGCGAAGCCGGACGGAAGGGGCAGGTAACGTGGGGGCTTTTGTACCGGGCCGGAGAGCTTTCCGCGATGACCGCCGGCGACAAAAGGCTGCTGGAAGAACGGAACATCAGAACCGTTGTCGATTTCCGCTCGAACGGCGAACGGAACGCCGCGCCCGACGGCGAAATAGCCACGGTGGTAAAGCGGGTTCCGCTCCCCATAGACGCGGGAAACCTTATGGACATGGTGTTTACCTTTGACGGGGCGGAACAGGAGATGAAAAAGCTCTACGCCGCGCTGCCGGAAGAAGCCGTTCCCCGGTACCGCGTCCTGTTCGAGCTTCTTTCCGATCCGTCGAACACTCCCCTGTTGTACCACTGTACCGCGGGCAAGGACAGAACCGGCCTCGCGTCGGCCCTGATACTCTACGCTCTGGGGGCCGATATGGAAACCATCTACGGGGATTACCTTGCGTCCACGGCGCTGCTGCGGGAACGCCTTGCCCCGATGATGGAAAGCCAGCCCCATATTGTTCCCTATATGACGGTTCAAAAAAGCTACCTCGAAACGGCGTTCGCGGAGATAGAAAAATACGGCGGTTATAAGGCCTATATCCAAAACGAGCTGCGCGTAGACATGGGGCATCTGCGGGATTTGTACACCGAGTGCGGCGTCCATGCCGCCGCCCGTATCCGGGACGGGTGGACATCTTTGTAAGCCCACCCGTTCAAGACGCCGTGCGCTTACCAAACCCGCGGCTTAAAGCCCGCGGGGGGTTCGATTTTTACCGTATCCCCCGATTGTTCTATCAGATAAAAGCCCTTCTTGAGTATATAGTTTCGCATTTCCGGCGGCACAATCGCCCCCGCCACGGCGCCCAGCAGCTTTCGCGTGTCGTTCCGTTCGTCAAGGTAGGCGCGGAGAACCTCCATCCGTTTAAGATGATGCTTCACGTGTTCCTGACGCGGTTTGGACTTAACCTCCACCGCCATGGCATATTCGCCGTTTTCAAGCCAGACATCCACTTCCGCGAGGAAACTTCCGTCACGGCCAAAAAACACAAGATCCGGGCCGGCCTTGGTAAAGCTATACTGTAGAGCCCTGAATTTCTCGGTCATGGTGGGAGTTACAAGATGTTCGGCCAGTTCCCCGAAACGGTTTCCAAGGTCTCCGACTATCCGGTCCGTCTCTTTCAGTTTCCGGTCGGTTTCCTTCATTTGCTGGGCCGTTTCCTTCGACAGTTGGCGGATTTCTTCCCATTCCCGCTTCGATTTTTCGGTCATTTCCTGCATTTTCCGATCTGTTTCCATCATCGCGGCCCAGACATCCTCAAAGGTCAGGCCCCGCTGCGGTTCGCGTGTTTGTGCCACATTTGCCATAGATTACTCCCTATTGTAATGTATCCCAATCCGCGGCTATCCGCAACACCGGGATCGAAACCGCTGTTCCGGGTTTCATACTATATAGGGCATAGAACGATGATTTTGCTTTAATGAAACGGATACTTTTACGAAAAATTCGCCACGGACGACTTGACGTCTTTCTCCCTATCCGCTAGTTTATAACGACAAACGGGGTGCTGGATTGGCGGGTTTCGCCGGTTCCGGCTGAGAGAAGGCGGCTTAACGCTTTAAACCCTTGAACCTGATCCGGATAATGCCGGCGGAGGGAATGATGTGCGGACATCGTCCGCTAATCCGCGTTTCGCGCGCCTCCCCGGTTTCCAAAGGGAGGCTTTTTTATGTCCGAAGATACCGTAAACCGGAACGAAGCGAGCGTCGCGATCCAGGTACTGCCCTTCGGGGCCGACGGAGACGAGATAATCCGCGTTGTCGACAAGGTAATCGAGTACCTTAAGGGAACCGGCCTTAAGGTCTTTGTCGGGCCATTCGAAACCACGATAGAAGGCGGCTTTGAACGGCTCTGGGAAATCGCCGGGGAATGTCAAAAGATATGCATACGGGAAGGCGCGGGATCGGTCGCCGCTTATATCAAGTCTTTTTACAATCCCAAAGACGGGGTGTGGTCTATCGAAAAAAAGACCGCCAAACACCATGCGTCCTGAACCCGTTCCCGCCCCGCGGCCCGTCCGGCCCGTAAGACATCTTGTCCCCGCCTCGCTTCCGCCCCTGCTCTGCCTCCTCGCGCTCTGGCAGGCGCTAAGCGCGTCCGGCGTGGTTCCCGGCTATATGCTGCCGGGCCCCCTCAGGGTGCTTGCCGCCCTCTGGAAAGACAGGCTCCTTCTGGCCGGCCATTTGGGGCGGACGCTGGCCGAAGCCGCGGCGGGGCTGGGCATCGCGGTCGCGGTGGCGTTTATCCTGGCGGTGTTGATGGATCTTAACCGCCGGATAAAAGAGGCTCTGGGCCCGCTGCTTCTGTTGACCCAGACTGTGCCGACCGTCGCCCTGGCGCCGCTGTTGATCCTCTGGATGGGATACGGTTCCGCGCCGAAAATCGCCCTCGTGTTCCTGACCTGTTTTTTCCCCCTTACCCTGGCCCTCCTCGGAGCCTTCTCCGCCGCCGGCGAAGACGAACTCCGGCTGTTAAAATCCATGGGGGCCGGTTCCGCGCAGCTCTACCGCTATATCAAAGTGCCGTCCAGCGCGGCGGCGTTTTTTTCGGGGCTGCGCGTTTCCGCGTCGTATTCGATAATCGGCGCCGTCATTTCCGAATGGCTTGGAGGAGACGCCGGGCTGGGCGTGTATATGATACGGGTGCGTAAATCCTATTCGTTCGACAAAATGTTCGCCGCGATACTCGTCGTCGCCCTGCTCAGTCTCGCGCTGATGAAACTCGTCGGGCTTGTCGAAAAAGCGGCGGCGCCCTGGAGAAAAGACAGTCAAGGAAGCGCCGGTTGATTCAACCAGGAATTAATCGGCGCCGTATCAAGGCTGTTCCGACACTTCGGTTTCGGGAAC
>JAIRSC010000065.1 GCA_031255645.1 Treponema sp.
CTGGACGCGCTTAAAATAGAAAAGACCAACCTGGTGGGCAACTCCTTCGGCGGCGCCCTGGCCCTGTCCCTGGCCATCAAACACCCCCAGCGGGTCAACAAACTCGTCCTCATGGGGGCCATGGGGGTCAGCTTCCCCATCACCTACGGCCTGGATCAGGTTTGGGGCTACGAGCCTTCGGTCGAAAACATGGAAGAACTGCTGGAACTATTCACCTACGATCACAGTTTCGCCACCAAAGAGCTGATCAAAACCCGCTACGAGTCCAGCATACAGCCCGGTTTCCAGGAAAGCTTCCACGCCCTGTTCCCCGAACCCCGGCAGAAAGGCGTCGAGGCGATGGCGGGGAATGAAATCTTTATCCGGAACATTCCCCACGAGACTCTCATCGTCCACGGCAGGGAAGACCGGGTTATCCCCCTGGAGAACGCCTATCGGCTTATCCAGCTTATCGACAAGGCCCAGCTCCACGTATTCGGCCGCTGCGGCCACTGGACGCAGATCGAGCGCACCCGGGAATTCGCCGATCTGATACGGACTTTCTTCAAAGGGCAGTCATGAGCGCGGATAAAATCGCCGCGTTCGCGGAAGAGCTGTATAACGCGGAACGGGATCGAAAGGCCGTTCCGCCGCTTTCGGAGCGGGATCCGTCGCTTGACCTCGACGACGCCTACCGGATTCAGCTTGTCAACATAAACCGCGTCGTGGGAATGGGGCAGGTAATTTCCGGCAAGAAGATCGGCCTCACTTCGCCGGGTATCCAGAAACAGTTGGGGGTTAACGAGCCGGATTACGGGCACCTTTTCGCGGCGATGGAATGTAAGGACGGGCGGATCGATACCGCCGCGCTTTTGCAGCCCAAAATCGAAGGCGAAATAGCCTTTGCGCTTAAAGCGGATCTTTCCGGCGGTAACGTAAGCCGGGAAGACGTTCTCGCGGCGGCCGATTATGTCGCGGCGGCCTTTGAAATCGTGGACAGCCGCGTCGCGGACTGGAAGATAAAGCTTGTCGATACCGTCGCGGACAACGCTTCGTCGGGGCGCTATGTCCTGGGGAGCGCGCGGCTTGCCGCCGCCGCCGTAGACCTTCCCGAAGTGACGATGAAGCTCTACAAAAACGGAAGCCTCGCGGGGGAAGGCGCGGGAAAGGCCGTCCTCGGCGATCCGGCGGTTTCCGTGGCCTGGCTCGCGAACCGGCTTTGGACTTACGGCGTAACCCTCAAAGCCGGGGAGATTGTGTTGTCGGGGGCCTTTTCGGCGGCGCCCGCGGCGGCGAAAGGCGATACCTTCAGCGCGGAATTTTCTTCGTTCGGTACGGTAACGGCCGAATTTTACTGACAGGGGAGGCGTTCCCAAAACCGCGCGCGGCGCGCCGTCAACTGGTTCTGGGGCAGGCTCAAGGTTAACCGGTTTATTAACCGGGGGTGAGTAATCATCAATAGTAATACCTGACAAAAATAGGAAGGCATGATGGATAAAATTAAAGTAGGAATCATCGGGCCCGGCAACATCGGAAGCGATCTGATGTACAAGGTGATGAAAAGCAAACGCCTCCAGATGCACCTGATGACCGGCATTGTCGAGTCCGAGGGCATCAAACGGGCCGCCTCCCTGGGCTTCAAAACGTCGATCAACGGCGTTGACGCGGTACTGGAAGACCCGGAGATCAAATTCGTCTTTGACGCGACCAGCGCCAAAGCCCATCTGGCCAACGCTCCGCGCCTTAAAGAAGCCGGTAAAATATCCCTCGACATGACCCCCGCCGCCGCCGGCCCCTATGTGGTACCCTGCGTCAACCTCGACGGGCTGACCGACGAGACGGAGTTCAACATGGTTACCTGCGGCGGCCAGGCTACGGTTCCGATCATGTACGCGATCAACCGGGCCGCCGATGTGGAATACGGGGAAATCGTTTCCTGCATTTCCTCGAAAAGCGCCGGGCCGGGAACCAGGGCGAACATCGACGAGTTTACCGAAACGACGGCAAAGGCCCTTGTGTCCATCGGGGGCGCCGGCCGGAGCAAGGCGATCATCATCCTTAACCCCGCGGAACCGCCCCTCCTGATGACCAATACGATCTACGCCCTGGTAAAAAATCCCGACGAAAAAAAGATCGTCGAATCGGTGGAGGACATTATCCGCGAAGTGCAGGCTTACGTGCCCGGCTACCGCCTGCGGGTTCCCCCGGTAATCGACGGCGGCAAGGTTACGGTGATCATCGAGGTTGAAGGCGCGGGAGACTTCCTCCCGTCGTATTCGGGCAATCTGGACATTATCAATCAGGCCGCGGTGGCGGTGGCGGAAAAACTCGCCGCGAAAATACTGGGGGCAGCGTAATGCGGACCGAAAAAATTCACATTGTAGATACCACGCTCAGGGACGGAAGCCACGCGGTAAGCCACAGCTTTACCCGGGAACAGGCCGCGGCGATTGCCGGCGCTCTTGACAAAGCCGGAGTGGAGATCATCGAGATTAGCCACGGCGACGGTATTTCGGGCTCTTGCATTAACTACGGCTTTTCCAAAGTTCCCGAACTTGAGCTTTTGGAGGCGGCTTCCAAGGTCGTAAAGAAGGCGAAACTCGCCGTGCTGCTTCTGCCCGGGGTGGGAACCATCGAAGACCTTAAACGGGCCAGGGAAAAGGGCGCCGGCGCCGTGCGCGTGGCGACCCATGTTACCGAAGCCGACATCGCGATCCAGCACGTCGGCTGGGCGAAGCAGGCGGGGCTTTTTACCGTGGGTTTCCTGATGATGACCCACATGGCGCCGCCGGAAAAGATTGTCGAGCAGGCGAAGATATTCGAAGACGCCGGGGCCGACTATATCAACCTTGCCGATTCGGCGGGCTATATGGTTCCCGACGACGTAAAGGCCAGGGTCGGCGCCCTCAAGGCGGCGATAAAGCTTCCCGTGGGCTTTCATTCCCACAACAACCTGGGGCTTTCGATAGCCAACTCCCTGGCGGCGGTGGAAGAAGGAGCGGACTATGTGGACGCGACCTGCCGGGGTCTCGGCGCCGGCGCGGGAAACACCCAGCTTGAGGTGTTC
Source organism: Treponema sp. (assembly GCA_031255645.1). Classification (GTDB taxonomy): domain Bacteria; phylum Spirochaetota; class Spirochaetia; order Treponematales; family Breznakiellaceae; genus JAIROH01. Next base: position 3,047 of record JAIRSC010000065.1, read on the forward strand.
TGCGCGGTGCTCAAGCGCCAGGGCTATAACGTGGACACCGACGCCTTTGCCCTCATGGATCTGGCCGAAAACATCGTCGAGCCCCTCATGCAGCGGCCCCAGGTTATCAGAACGGATTCGCTTTTGCTGGGTTACGCGGGGGTGTATTCGTCGTTCCTCCTCCATACCCGGCGGGCTTCGGAAAAATTCGGCATCCCCGCCAGGGATATTCTTATAGAGCTGGGACGGCGGCGGATGGTAGGCGGTCAGGAAGACATGATTGTGGACGTGGCGTATCAGCTTTCGCAAAAGGCAAAAGCGTAAAGGATACTCGCCCGGCGAAAGCGGGAATTCCGCGCCGGAGATACGAAAGGTGTTTAGAGGGCGCTTATGGAACAAACATATTCGATAACCGTCAGGGAAACGGGAGAGGTTTTTTCCTGCGGCGGCGGCCAGGCGGTGCTGCCGGCGATGATTCACGCGGGCCGAGGCCCGATAAAACACGGCTGCTGCGGCGGCGGCTGCGGCGTATGCCGGATGCGCATTGTGGAAGGCGAATGGGAGGCGTTTAAAAACATGAGCCGCGCCCATGTCAGCGAGGAAGATGAAAAAAAAGGCATTGTGCTCTTGTGCTGTGTGCAACCCCGGAGCAACATTACCGTTGCCCGGATATTTTAGTTGATTCAGGAGGTATCTATGGCTTTCCATGGAACAATTCGCCCGGGTCTTATCCAGCTTAAGGTGCTGGATTTAGACAAAACTCTCAATTTTTACAAGAACATTCTTGGATTGGACGAGGTCGGCCGTACCAGCGACGGCAGAGTCATGCTTAAGGCTTACGACGAATTTGATCATCACAGCGTAGTGCTTAGAATGGACAAAACCGCCGGCCTTGACTATGTGGGATTCAAAGTTGTCAGTTCCGAAGCCCTTGAGGATATCAAGGCAAAGACCGAAAAATTCGGTTACGCGGTTACCGAAGTTGCCCCGAATACCGAGCAGCCCGGTTTCGGCAAACAGTACAAGTTCAAACTCTGTACGGGCCACGAGTTCCATATCTACGCGGATGTGGACATGGCGCCGACACATCCCCAGATCAGAAACCCCGACATCTGGAACGAGCCTCCCAGAGGCATGAGGGCGACGCGGCTTGACCACTTCCTTCTTTACGGGCCGGGGATCGAAGAAGCCGAACGCTTTACCAAGGAAGTGCTGGGCATGTACGTGCCCGAGATCTGTAACACTCCCGACGGCAAGCGGCTCGCCACCTGGATTACCGGGAACAACAAACCCCACGATCTGGCCTTTGTAGAGTATCCCAAGCCCAATACGATTCACCACATCGGGTTCTACCTCCAGACCTGGGAAGACATCCTTAACGCCGCGGACCTTATCGCCGTCAATCACCTTAAGCTGGATATCGGCCCCACGCGGCACGCCATTACCCGGGGACTTACGATCTATTTCTGGGAGCCTTCCGGCAACCGCATCGAAACCTACTGCGGCGGCTACATGGCGTATCCCGACAACCCGCAGCGGGTTTGGGACGCCGATCAGCTCGGCCGCGGCCTCTTCTATTTCTCCGGTGAGATGATCCCCAGCTTCCTGGAGATTGTTACCTAAGTCCGCCGCGTTTGTGGATTTTTCGCGTCCGCGCGAAAAATCCCGGCCGCCGGGTTTTCCAGTTTGCGCGGCACAGGAATTCACGTTGGTGAATTCTTGTGCCGTTTCATTTATGCCGGGCTTTTATCCGCAGGAACCCGCCTTTCGGGGACCGGATAGTTACCAGGCGAAGCCGATTCCGAGGTAGGGGGAAAGATAGCCGGGATCTGTTTTGTCGGATGAAAAAAGATGCAGGTATTCCAAGCTCAGCATGACGAACAGGGAACGGGAAAAGTGGAAAGACACCGCGATTCCCGCACCGGCTGTGGGGAAAAGGGCCTTGATCGAATCGGTACTGAAAAGGGGGTTTTCCTTTTTGAAATCAAGCGCCGCCGTTATTCCCGGCCCGGCGTGAAACCGCGCGGAAACGTGTTCCGAAAACTGTTTTTGAATCAGGACGCGCAGGCCAAGGCCGGCAAGATGTCCCGTTACCCGGTAATCGAAACCGCCCTCTGAATAATCGGAGGCGAGAAAACCGTAATCCGCCGCGGCCTCGAAGCCCAGATCGAAATTTTCCAGCCTGAACGGAACGCTCCAGAGACGGGCGCCGAAACCCAGGGGATAAAACCTTGTGCCAAGCATTTCGTTTAATTCACCGTAAAGGGAAAATACGGGTTTGTATCCCGTCGATACGTAATATTCTTTCTTGGCTTGTTTTGCATCGAGGAACAGCGGCCCGAAAGAGTCCCGCAAGCCTCCGGGATTTGTTACGACAAGGTCGTAGTTTCCTCTTTCGGGGGGCGGCGAAAAAACGGCCCGCCCGGTATTACCCATCGATCCGGCGTAAAGAACGCCTTCCCGTTCGCCGCCCGTTTTTTTGTTTTTCAGAACGATCCGGGCGTCTTCCGCGATGCCGCGGCCACGGAGGGAAACCGAAACCGATTCGGCGTTTTTGTCAAACGGCTCCGGCGCGGCCTCCAAAAGTTCCGGCTGTAACGCCGGGAGTATTTCGAGGGCCGCCCAGGGCGGGTTTCCCACGGGCTTTTCAAAAAGATCGTAGGCCCGTATCCGGTACCGGTACAAACCCGGCGGCAGCGATATGTCGATATGGCTTTCCCTGGTCGTCGCCCGCAGAACTTCACGACGGGGGGCGGACGCTTCCTCGACGGACAGCTCGTAAAACGACGCGTATTCTTCGGGATACCAGGAAAGCCGCTGGGTAAACTTCGGAATCCCGGAATCGTATTCAATAAAGTAAGAAGCGTCTTCACCGGGAACGGAATTTTCCTGCGAACAAAGGAGGGCGGGAAGGAACGCGATCAGAAACAGAAGCCGTCTAAAGTCCATACAATGCCCCCGTTTCTTTTATCCGGGGATTGCCGGGCGCGGGAACGTCCAGCGTAAAACGGCTTTCCGCGGGCGTTCCGCGCCGTTCGATAAGGCCGTCGTTTTTTTGGACGGCTTCGACCCGCCAGACAAAAGAGCCGCGCCCGAGAATCCCAAGGTCTTCAAGCGTATAAGACGGCCGGACGGTTTCCGCGCTGAATACGGAAGCCGAAGCCGGAACGCCTTCCCTGAAAATGGAGAAGATATAGGAATTTGCCCCCTCTACGCCGCTCCATTCGAATAGCATTTGACGGCTCAGGCGTATCGCTTCCGGGCCCAGTGTAAAACGATCCGGGGGGACAAGTCCCGACGGGGAAGGCAGCGGGGCCGGAGGGACGACAGCCGGAGGGACGACGGGCGGAGGAACAACGGGTGGGGGGACGACAGGCGGAGAGACAACAGGCGGAAGAACGGCGGTGCGCGCGGATTCGGCTTCCGGTTCCGTTCCGGTGTCCGCCGTTTCCGCCGGGGGCGGGGAGGGCGGCCCTGTACGGGCTATGGTGAAATGCGCCTGGGCGGCGGGAAGTTCTATGCCGGGAAAAAGCCGCCGTACCCTCCAGTACCACAGGCCTTCCCCAAGGCCGCCGTATACAAGAGAACCGCCCTCCCTGCCCTCAACCTGGAACGACGCGAACGGCGTTTCGAAACCGGCGTTATCCGCCAGCTCCAGAAGGTAATTTTCCGCATAGTCGATTTCCGCCGGCAGCGGCGCGCTTTTCCAGGAAAAGCGTATTTCCGGGCGGAACCTGTCCGCGCCGGCCGCCGCCTGTTCTTCAGGGCCGCCGAAATACAAAACGCGGCCGCCGGCGGGGCTTATCAGTTCCGGCGCCGCCGGGGGAACGACGGTAATTTTTCCCGCCGCCGCGCCCGGCGGCGTTCCGTCCGGGTAGACCCGCCACCAGTATACGCCGGGCTCAAGGCTTAACGGCAGGGATTCACCTTCGCTTACAAGACTTTTTTCGATCCGCCTGAAACGGCGATCCAGGGCAAGGTCGAATTTTGTCGGGCCGGAATAGTTCAGGGCGTTCCAGCTGAAGCGCGCCTCCGCCGTTCCGTCCGCGGCGAGAAAACGCGCGTTCGTTCCGGGCGAAACGGGGACCGCCCGTACCGCCAGGGCGTCGGTGGAAAAATTTTCGCCCGCGCCGAGGCTTGTTCCGTTAGCCGTAATTTCGCCTTCCTGTACCCGCAGCGAGAAAACGCCGGAAGAATCGGAGGCGGCGTTCAGCGCCGCGCCGGCGCCTATTTCCACGAGGTTTTCGCCCGAAACCAGAATACGCGTCGATTGGCCGGCCGTCAGGGAAAGATTTCCCTCGGCGAAATCGACAATGTTTTTTCCGTTTTCGGTGCGTATCTGAATCAGCGTATTTTCCGCAAGGTCGATGTCCGTGCCGTCGTCGAAGTGTACGACAGCCTGGGACAGTTCCGCCGTGCGTATGTAATCGCCCTGGTATACGGGAGAACCCGTGGAAAGCACCGTCCACAGAACGCGATCCGAAAAACGGCGCTGGGCGGCCTGGCGCTTATAGGTGATTGTGCCAATCGGTTCCGCGAAACGATCCATCGTGCGGTTAAGATCGTTCCAGAACATTATGAAAGAAAAGGCGGCGCCGGAAAGGCACAGTAGAACCATCGTAAGGTTCAAAGCAAATTCGCGGTTCCGGTTTTGTGGTTCAGGATTGCGCTTGTCAGTCATGTATTTTGTATTTTACTTCCATTGAATTGGCGTTTGTTTTTTTCATGTCCGGCTCGTTGATGCCAAGCTGCTTTCGGATTTCCGCGAGCGTATGCGGGCCCGGCTGTTCCATTCCCGGCTTTGTCACCTTCATGTTAACCACCGCGAACATTCGTACCGGCGCTTCTTTTCCCTTGACCGTTACGCCGGGCATTTCTTCGGTGATGATATAATCCTTTATCAGCTTCCAGGTATTTTCGGTGACAAGAATATCCGTTCCGAAGGGTTTGTTGAGGGATTCGGTACGGGACGCGAGATTTACCGTATCGCCGATGACGGTGTATTCCATCCGCTCCTTCGAACCGATTTGTCCCACGACCACGTCTCCCGTGTTGATTCCGCAGCCTATCCTGAGGCGCGGCTTTTCCACGCCGTCTCTGCCGCGGTTGTATTCCCTAAGGGCGGCGCGCATCAGCAGGGCGGCGCGCACGCAGGCAAGGGCGTCCCTGGCGACGTTTCCGGTGCTTACCGGAGCGCCCCAGATCGCCATAATCGCGTCTCCGATAAACTTGTCCACCACGCCGCCGGTTTTGCTTACGCAGGCGACCATGCGCACAAGGTACGAATTGAGAAATTCCAGAACGTCCTGCGGACTCATCTTTTCGGAAATCGCGGTAAAGTCCCGTATGTCGGAAAAGAACACCGTTACCGTCCTGTTTTCGCCGCCCAGCTTGAGTTCGCCCTTTAGGGCTTTTTCGGCGACTTCCTTGTTGATAAAACGGCCGAACGTGTCTTTGAGCCGTTCCCGTTCGGCGAGGCCGCGGCTCATTTCCACAAAGCTTTCCGTCAAAAGGCCGATTTCGTCCCTGTTCCCGCTTTTGAGGACGATGTTAAAATTGCCTTCCTTGACTTTACCCGCCGCCGCGGAAAGTTTTTTCAGGGGGACGCTGATCGTTTTTGAAAAAAACCAGACGCACAGTACGGATATAAAAAGTACGCCGGCGCTGAGCCAGCAGTTGCGCTTTGTGGTGGCGGCGATTCCCTCAAAAACGACGTCGTATTCTATCGTGGTAATTACCGCGAGGTTGGCGGCGTTAAGTTTGCTAAAGGCCCCAAAGTACCGCGTCCCGGAAAAATCGGTGTACAGGTTTTGCATGCGCAGATCGCCCCGTCCGCGCATCGTTTCGACAAAGGGATCGTTTTTGATGTTTGCGCCGCTGTTTATCATACTCTGATCCGGGTGAACCAGCACGTCTCCCTCGCTGTTGATAAGGCAGGAAACGTTACCGCTTTCTCCGAAGTACCGGGCCAGAACGGCGGAAGAAACAAACGCCGCCGCCGTTTGTCCGCTCGAATCCTGCAGCAGCAGAACCAGCATCGGAATCTCGAATTCGGGCGCCGCGTTCAGGACAAAGGATTCCCCCTCCGAGGTTCTGGCAAGATAGCCGGCGCGGGAATCGAGAAACGGAACGATCCGCGAGGGATCGGCCTCGTGGACAAGAAAGAACGTGTCGTTAACCAGGCTCAGCCTGTCCGTAATCAGGGCGGCGATGTCGCCGTTTTCGCGGAAAAAGTAATTGACGGCGGCGTTTCGCTCGTCCGCCTGATCAAAGGTGTCGAGGGTACGCAGGAGTATGCGGACCGCCGAATTGTTGACGGCAAAAAACTGTTCCGCCGCCGCCGCCGCGTTATAATTGGCGGAAAAATTCGTGTTTTCGGCGGTTACCCGGATATCCATTGAAACCAGCGTTGAGACAAGGATCGTTATCGCCCCCAGGGACAACGCTAAAAGTACCGTGATGATAAACATCAGCTTAAAGCCGATGGGATAGCGGATGGTTTTGGCGTTTTTGCTCATTTTTAACTCGTTTTTTAACTTGAGGCCGTTCCAAAACTTCGGTTTTTTGAACAGCTTCGCTTATATTAAGAATAGTACCAAACCCGCGAAAAGTAAAAGTTTTCCGCCGGAACGGCTTTTCGGGAAAGTTTCAAAATGCCGGGGTGGGGCGGGAAAATTATTCCCAAATCAGCGCCGGGCGTCCGCCGGCCATTTTCCAGACGGTGTCGAAATCCCAGCCGAGCGCGGTATAGGCCGCCTTTGTTTTCAGCTCGTCGTCCGGAAGGGAAACGCCGGTGATACGGTGTTCCGGGGGGACCGTGTTGGGGCTGTTCCGCAGTACGGCGTTCCCGTTATGCCGGTTATAGGAGTTAATGTCGATTGTTTTACCCGTTGTCGGGCCCGCCCATTCTCCCAGAACATAGTCCGCCCTGCCGCCTCCGGCGTCAACTATTGGGTTGGAGGCAACGCAGCCCGTGACGTTCGATTCCGGCTTTAGTGAGGTGTTTTTGCTGTAACCGCCGCCGCCGACGATACCCCCGACGGTAGCCGCCGAGCCCGCGATGATGTTTCCCGCGGCGTAAGTATTGATGATATTTCCCCCGGAGTCGGATTCCAGACTGCCCACAACGCCGCCCATGTAAAGACCGGAGTACGAGACGCCGCTGCCGGCGTATCCCGAAACGTTTACGTATGACGCGGAATCGTAGACGACCGACTTGTCGCCGAGGATTCCCGCGATGCCGCCGACGTTTACCTTGGCGCCCGTCGGGGTGTTGCTGATGTCGCCCGAAACCTTTACCTGCCGGATAACGCTTCCGTCCGCGGACCCCGCAAGAAGGCCCACGTTCGCTGCTCTGGCGGAAAGCGGAGCGGATGTCTCGATATGAATGTCTTCTATCCAGGCGTCTTTGATTTTTCCGAACAGGCCCTGATCCTTCGTATATAGGGCGGGCCTGAAACTCTGTATGCGTACCGTTCTGCCGTTGCCCCGCAGACTGCCGGAAAACTCCCCCGGAAAACCGATCGCGCCTATGGGAAGCCATTCGGGCGGAAGCTGGATCGGCGGCCCGGGCCTAAGGTAATAATCGTGGAAAAGATTGCTCCTTATTTCGCCAGGATCGTCAATAAGCTTTGCCCAGACTATGGTAACGGTATAGGTTTTTGTCATGCCGTTTGCCGCGGTGACGACGATCTGTCTTTCTTCGTTATCGCGATATTTCTGATATGTCCGCATGTTCGCGACGGGCACCGCGGGCCGGGAAGAAATCGTCCACGGCTGCGGCAGCGTAACCGACGAGGAGGCGTGTACGCCGGCCTGAAGCGCGATGCCGATGCCCGGTATGCTGGCGGGGGTAACCACAATTGTAAAGGCGTCCCGGCCCGCTTCCATCGCTTCCAGCGGGTAAAAGATTTTGGAGTTGTGTTCCGCCCACAGCGAGTCAAGACGCAGTTCCGGCGGGATCGCGCGAAGATAATCCGGCAGAGATATTTCGAAAAGATCACAGCTCGTAACAAGCAGCGGCAAAACGACGGCAAAACAAAAAAATCGCTTTTTCAATATCACTAAGATAATAAGACCGGCCTGAAAAGTAAAGTTTGCGCGTTTTCCCGGCGGCAAAAAAAGTCCGGGCGGGAGCTTTATAAACCCGAGCGCAGCGCCGCCAAAGCCTCACCGTCCAGCGTGTTTGCCGCGTACTGTTTTACAAGGAGTTCCTCCGGGAGAAGGTAATCGTATTTGTCGGAGAAAGAAGGCGCCGCCGGAACCGGCGTACTGTCGTCGGGGAACGCTTCGGTTTCTTTGGCAAGGGCGGCGATAAACGTTTCGGCTTCGAGTTTTGTTTCAACGGAAAAATAAAAATCTCCCTCCCGTTCACAGGAAAGCAGGGCAAGGTTTTTTCTTACCGGGGAATTTTTAAGGAAAGCGTCAACGGTTCTCATTCCCGAAGCGCCCAGCCAGGGACAGATGTACAGCCGCGTAAAAAGATCGCCCGCTTTCCTTGGGGCGGCGGCGGCGGCTTTTTCGAGTATGCCGGTTTCCCGGGCAAGTCTTCTTCCCCGCTCAAGGGCCGCCCCGGCGGCGGGGCTGAGGTACGCGTATCCGGTCCGCGCCGCCGACAGAACGGCCTTTACCTTTTCGGCGATTCGCCTGTGGATATGTCCGCCGCCGCCGCCCCACAGCCGGGAACCGTCCTGCCCGGTTTTTTCCGATTCCTTTACCCGGATTTCCCGCCGCCCGCCGTCGACGTTTTCCACAGTCCAGAGCCTGCCCGCCACCGCGATGGAAGTTCCCGGCGGCGGCGCGAAGTTTACCGTCCCCATTTCGCGTCCTTCAAAAAGGACCCTGAACGTTTCCTCGCCGGGAAACACCGAATAAAAGCCGTAACGGTTGACGATTTTTTCCCCCTCGACGCCCAGAATAAGGCCGCCTTCGGCCGTTTTGTCCACATAGCCGCATCTGCGAAAATGCCTGAGGATCAGCGCGAAATCGTCCCGCGTAATGGAAGAACGGGCGAATGGCGGCAGGGCAAAAAGCCGGCCGCCCAGGGCGGCCGCGCTGTGTTCCCCAAGCGAGCCAAGAACCGCCAGCAGTTCGTGGGCAAAGAGGCTGTAGGGGAGGGGTTTTTCCTCGGGCGGCTCAATCCATTTTTCGCCAAGGAAAAGTTCTATAACGGCAACGGTTCGCAGCAGGTCCCAGGGAATTGAGGAAAGCTCCGGGCCGGCGGATTCGATCCGGCCGCGGGCGGCGTGGTCGTAAACGCTAAAGTACATTTCCGGCCTGCCGTTCCGCCGCCCCGAACGGCCCAGCCTCTGGACAAAGGCCGAAACGGACCAGGGCGGGCCAATCTGTAGTATCCGGTCCAGATCGCCGATATCGATGCCGAGTTCCAGCGTCGCCGTGGCGACGACAACCGAAGGGCCTTCGCCGGATTTCAGTTTTTCCTCCGCCTCGTCCCGGAACGGGGAAGCGACGCTGCCGTGGTGAACGTAAAAAACGCCGCTTTCCCCACGGGCGGCGCGGCGCAGGGAAGCGGCGCATTGTTCCGCTTCCAGCCGGCTGTTGGCAAAGACAATTGCCCGCCTGTTTCGGCATTGTTCGTAGAGGGCGCGGTAGAAGTTCCCGGAAGCGCCGGCTTCCCCGCCGTTAAAGTAGTCTACCGCGAGACTGACGCGCCGCTTTCGGTCCGGCTCGCTTATGACGACGGCGGGAATCTCCGTTCCCTGGGAAAGCCACGCCAGCCCGCCGTCGTAATCCCACAGGGTCGCCGAAAGTCCCAGCCGCCGTACGCGCCGTCCCGCGCGGTTTTCGGTTTCGGGGCCCGTACATTCCCGCTCTATCCGGGCAAGCTGGCAGATAAGCTGGCGTCCCCGTTCGCTTCCCATAAAGATGTGGACTTCGTCTATGACCACAAAAACAAGCCCGGCGAAAACGCGCCCGATATTTCCGGCCTGCCTCAGGAGCAGGGCTTCGAGGGCTTCGGGGGTTATAAGAAGGATTCCTCCCGGATCGGCGAGAAAGCGTTTTTTGTGGTTTTCCGGCGCGTCTCCGTGCCAGCGCCACAGCCCTATGTTTTCCCCGGCAATGATTTTTCCCAGCCTTTCGTATTGATCGTTGATCAGCGCCTTGAGCGGGCTTACGCAGAGAACCAGGGGTTTCGGGCCCGGCTTCCCGGCGTCCGTGGTATTCGGCCCCGCGGCGTTCGCGAGAATCGACAACAGCGGAAGAAAGGCCGCCTCGGTTTTACCCGATGCCGTTCCCGACGCGATAAGTATATGGCCGGTTCCGTCAAAAACCTCGTGAACCGCCGCCTCCTGGATACGGCGCATCGCGGACCATTTTTGACTGTAGATATATTCCCTTATAAACGGGGCAAGCCTGGAATATGCCATAACCCAGCTTAGCAGAGAACGGCGTCTCGACCAATCCTGAGCGGAACCCGCGAAATGCGGCGCGTCCCGTTCGCGCGCTTCGGGCCCCCGTTTGGGTTAAAGCGTCCGTTTGGGGCTCTTCAGCGGGTCAAAGCCGCTTCCCGGGGCGGGTAGCTTTTTTTTGCGGCGAATTAGTATTTTTTTGTCCAGATTGGAAACTCACAAACGATTTTTCTTTACAATTGTGAAAACCATACCATACTATTGGACAATGTTGCTGGGTTGGGAAACTCCGGCGTTCGGCCCGATCCGTATTTGGAATTGTTTAAGCGCCTTTCATTTCTGTTTGTAGAAGGGGTGTTTTGAATTATGTATGGAACTAATTCCTTATTATGGATTGTACGCCGGTTCCCCGGCGCCTTTGCCGGGAATTACGACGCGGGGATAATCGTTCCAGGCTTCCCGTTCTTTCAATACGAACAGTTCAGGATCTCTTGCGGCACGGAAAGAAACGCGAAAACGCCGTGCCTGATTTTGGCATAAATACGCTTTCGGGCGGAAGGAGAAAAGTATATGGCTGAGAAAAAATTGATAGTCTGCGCCTGCGGCGCCGCGATCAACACATCGAACATGGCGAAGATATTCATCGAGGACTACCTGGAAGCCAAGAAGCACAAGGACTACAGGGTGGAAATTTGCCGGCTCGACCAGTTGGACGAAAAGTACGGCGGGCGCGGCAACATGGTTGTCTGCTGGATGGGTCCGGTGGATGATAAATTCAAGGCTCCGGGGGTACAGGGGCTGTCGTTAATGGTCGGGGCGAAAAAGGACAAGGAAGCCCTGGTGGAAGAGATTATTAAACTGATGGAAGAAAACTATACGCCGTAGCTCGAACTCTCAGGTCTTTCAATAGTTTTTTCATTCGGTTTGATGATGTGGGGCCGGTTCCAAATCTTTGGGTTTTTTGGAACGGTCCGGCAATCAATTTTTTTTGGAGGTGTATTGTGGAAACTTTTAACACTGTAGTGAATAGTGTCCTGCTGAACCTCGGCGGATCGCTTCTCATTACAATCGTCCTGTTTATTTTGGGTCTGTGCTTTGGGGCGGGATTCAAAAAGAGCTTTAGGGGCGGTTTGTACGCGGGTTTCGGTTTAACGTGTTTAAACATGATGACCGGCTTCCTTACCACCGCGATGGGACCGACCGTCGAGGGTTTGTCGGAAATGCTCGGACGTACGTCGCAGATACAGGACGTCGGCTGGGGCGTGGCCGGACTCGCCTTTTCGTGGCCGGGGGCGGCTTTTACGATTATCGCCGTTATGGTGGTAAACGTCATCCTGATCCTTATCAAGGCCGCCAAGACCATGTGGACCGATATCTGGAGCTTCTGGCACGGTCAGGTAGTGGGCTGTTTTGTGTGGGCCATGACCGGCAACCTGTTTCTGGGAATCCTCGCGGCGACCATATTCCTGACTATCGGTACCTTCCTCGGTGACGCTACATGCAAGGAATACCAAGAATACAACAAAATGCCCGGTATTTCAATTTCCTGCTGTTACGCGCTGTTCGGCCTTGTCGCGAAGCCCTTTAACTGGCTTTTTGACAGAATTCCCGGCTTCAACAAGATCGACGTTTCCCCCGACACAATCCGGGACAAATTCGGCGTATTCGGCGATCAGGGCGTCATGGGCGCCATTATCGGCTTTATCATCGGCGTGGTTGTCTGGATCGGCGGCAAAGGCTCGATCTTCTCGGCCCTTAACCTGGCCGTTAACGTCGGCGTTTTCATGGTCTTCCTTCCCAAGACCATCGGCGTACTCTGCGAAGGGGTCATCCCGATAGCCAACGCGGTTGTTAACCTGGTACACGAAAAATTCAGCGGCAAGCGCGATATCTGGGTAGCCATTGACTGCGGCGCTCTTATGGGCAGTCCCGCGGTTCTGGCCAGCGCCGTTATCCTCTATCCTCTGGTTGTTCTTGTCAGCGTGTTCCTGCCGGGCAATATGCTTCTGCCCATCGCGAGCCTCGCGGTAATTCCCGCGCAGTGCGGCGCCGTGGCGCCTTTCTTCAAGGGCAATATCCTGCGCATGGTGGTTTTTGTCCTGCTTCTCAACATTCCGCTTCTGTATCTGGCGTCTTCCATGGCGCCCGTTCAAACGGCGGCAATGGCGTCAATGCAAATGGGCGATCCCAGCGTATTGAACTCCTCTCTGGATATGGGCGGCGACCCGCTTGGTTTTGTCGTTGTCAATGTGTTTAAGCTGTTTACCGGAAAATAAGTTGAACGAATGCTGGCTGTAACGGAAAAAAACGTTTTAATAAACGTTGAAGCGGACAGTGGCGGGGAGGTAATCCGTCTTTTGACGGACCTCCTCGTGAAAAACGGCTGCGTGACAAGCGACTCCGCCGACGTCGTTATCAGCCGGGAAAACCAGTATCCGACCGGGATTCCCGCCGCGGGTTTGTCGGTGGCGATTCCCCACGGTTTCGCGGACGATTGTGTCCTGGATCCCTCCGTCGCCGTCGCTACGCTGGCCCGTCCGGTAATGT
>JAIRSC010000070.1 GCA_031255645.1 Treponema sp.
GAAACCTTTCGCGCCGTTCCCAGGGACAGGCCCCGCCGGTTTCGTCTTTGTGCGCCCGTTCAAGGTACGGGCGCTGTGCGTTAGCCCACCGCCCATAGTGCTTACAAAGGCGTCCACCCGTCACATAGATTTCACAAAGAGCAACTCCCGTATCGCGTGGTTCTTGTCAAGCCCCTTTTGTTCAAATTTGGTCAGGGGCCGCCAGTCCCGGCGCGGGGCGAAGCCGCCGTAGGGGTTTTCGAGACCCGGCGTCGCGCCGAGTTCCGCGAGGGCGAATTCCCCGTATTCCGCCCAGTCGGTTACCACATACAGACAGCCGCCGGGCTTGAGCCTGGACGCCAGAAGAGCGGTAAACGGCCGTTTTATCAGACGCCGTTTGTGGTGCCGTTTTTTCGGCCAGGGGTCGGGGAAGAAGACGTGAACGGCGGCGAAACTTTCCGGGCCCGCCATGTTCGCGAAGACCTCGACCGCGTCGCGCTCGATTATCCGTATGTTTGTTAAATCCCGTTTTTCAATTTCCCACAGGAGCTTCCCGACCCCCGCCCGGAACACCTCGATTCCAAGGTAGTTGTTTTCCGGGTTTTGTCCGGCTATCACGGCGGTGGCGAAGCCCATCCCGAAGCCTATTTCAACGGTAACCGGCCGCCGGTTCCCGAAGTACCGGCCAAAGTCCGTAAGCTCAGGCGAATAGGGTATAAGGAACCTGTCTTTTCCCCCGTCGTAGGATCGGGTCTGGGCGCGGCTCATCCTCCCCGAACGCAGAACAAAACTTTTAACCGGAACCTTAGTCGTCAAGGGGAACCACGTCGGTAAACGCCGAAACCGATTGCTCGGGATCGTAGGCCCACAGGGCAAGCGAACGGGCCTGCGCGGGAAGCCCGAGGGCGCTTATCTCCCCTTCGCGGGCCGGCGGATCGACGGAAATAAGAAAGGAACCCTCGTCGTCATAGACGATAAGGTTCTGCCGGGGATAGGCGGATTCTATCCGGTATGTGCCGCCGGTTACGGAAAAAGAAGGAAAGGGCCTTGTTTCGAACGTGTCGAAGGCCAGCAGCCGTTCCGTTTTCTCTCCCCCCTTGTCCCTCAGTACCGCCCGGTACTGGCCGCGGGGAAGGCCGCTTCCGTCTTCCATCGCGATTGCCCTGCTTCCAATCCAGATCTGTTCGTTTACCGGCTGGCGTACCCAGTCGTCGCTGCCGAGGCGCCAGGAAAGCCCTTCCCAGTCGTGGTAGAGCCACAGTTCTTCCAGGTCCTCAATACCGTCGCCGTCGGAAGGCAGAACGAAAAAGGAAAGCCGCTCGACCGGATTTCCGCCGTTTTCATAGTATACAAGCTCAAGGCTCCCGTATTTAATTTCCGGTTCGGACTGCGAACAGGAAAAACAAAAAAAGACGGCAAGCGCCAAAAAAAGGCCAAACCAACCCGGTATTTTCACCTTGTCCCCACTGTTATAAGCCGAATGAAAGCGTCGTCATTGTAACATCGGAAAGCGGAATCTGGTTTACCATCGACTCAAATTTAATTCCGACTTTTTCGCAGGCTTCGTTAAGGTACGAAAGATAGTACATGCCAAGCTCAAGATCGTTTCCGCTGGCAAGCAGCCTGTTGTAGTATTCGATCAGGCTGTTTCTGGTTATATCCGCGGATCGCGTCGCCTCAAAACTGCCGCGCATTTCCTTGTAGTTTATTTCCCGGTCGTACAAAACCACCTGGAGTTTCCCCCTCGTCCCGATTGAGGTTCCGGCGCCGCCTATTTTCCAGGAAATGGTGATAAGGTTGTTTTTCTTCCGCATCTGCTCTATCACCGGAACCCTGAACCGGGCTTCCTGTAGTATTTTGAACAGCTTGACGTATTTGTTTTTATAAAGGATCCGCGCCTCTTTTAACATATTGATGTTTTCGATATTCTGGGCAAGCTCGACAATAAGCAGCGCCGCGTATTCGGCGATCCGCGTTTTCTTCAGGTATTCGGCCAGACACAGCCGGGTGTCCCTGAGCAGGAACCGGTAGCCCGGATCGGATTTGAATTTAATCAGCACGAACCACATCAGCGGATCGGCAAACGCGAGAAGTTTTTCCACCATCATCAGCTGGAGTTTTTTTTCGTCTTCCAGCAGGCTTTCGTCGCCGGCGATGCTGTCGCCAAGAGGGTTCACCAGCTCCAGGGTTATTTCGGACAACTCGTCTTTGTGTTCTTTCAGGTAATCCCTTACGGAACCTTCCTTAAATTGGGTTTTTTCGTCGATAACCGAAAACGGATTCGCGTGGTTCCACTTTTTTACCGGATCGGCCGAAACCACCTGGGCAAAAGACGCATAGCCGTACTGGGCGTAGATCAGGCTGAACACGATCAGTTTGGAAAGATCGATAAGCTCTTTTCTCGCGGCGACGGTTTCAATTCCGGACACTTCTATCTTGGAAATATAACCGGCCATAAGCATACGCTGAACCGCCGCGGGAACCACCTTGTCAAACGAAACGCCGTAGTCTTCGGTATTGTCCCCCATCCTGAAACGGGTAAACTTTACCTTTTGGCGTATAAGCATCGAAGAGCCTTCTTCGGTGAAGACAAATTTGAACGGCAGTTCGAAGATTGTTTTCTTTTGCTCTAGCGGCACAGCGTTTTCCCCGCGTTTGCTTGCGCAGCCAAACCGGCTACCAGCGTATTTCCATGATACAGCCCTTTTCCAGCAGAACAAGATCCGCCATGGCCGCGCTGAAATCGAGCGCCGTTCCGTTTACCGAAGCGGTTCCGGGGTTCCGCGTTTCCGCGCCGTTTTCGTCAAGCCAGCGCAGCGAAACGGCGGCGGGCATGGAAAGGGCAAGGGAAAACGTATAGCCGGAAAACGCGGACGCGGCCGTTTCCCTAAAACCCGTTTCCGCGCTTTCCGCGCCGGTAAACGTAAAGGCAAGGCGTCTTTGCTCCATGTCGAGCCGGACAAGCCGGCCGGAAGCGTCGAGAAAAGCGGTTAAGGCTTCGGGAGAGTCGAAATCGAGCCGCGCCGAATATACGAGATCCTTTCCGTCTTCTCTGGAAGAAAAGGAAACAAGCCGCAGACCTTCGACGCGGTTTACCGTCCGCTCCATATCCGCCCTTCCGACCGGAACGGGAAGCCAGCGTTCGTTCCCGTCGAGTTTGCCCAGCCGCTCCAGTTCCTTTGCGAGGCGGTATTCAAGCTGTATCGTTCCCGAACCGTCGGCCCGGAGGCGCAGGCTTGAACCCGTCCCTATGCAGGAGAAACACAAGAAAACACAGGCGAGCGCCGCGGCAAGGGACTTTCCCACTTCAAAACTCCTCGGAATGGATTTTAAGATCCTGGATTCGTACCGGTATCTCATTTTCAATCATTTTGAACGCCTTGTTCAAGACCGCTTCGCCGAAAGACCGGGAATTGGACACCAAAGCGCCCCCTATTTGCGCAAACGACAGGGAATCCTGAAGATCCACCTCCGCCGCGCTCAGATGAAAACGGCGCTCAAGCTTGTCTTTTATCGATTTGACGACGCGCCGTTTGTCTTTGATACTGCCGGTATCGGGCATCTCAAAGATCATTTGAATCATTGATACTATCATAATCCCCGATATACTATATATCGGAAATGGCATTTTTGCGAAGTAAGCGGCGAAGCAAGCGGCGTCCCGGCCCACAACTCTTTTTCCTCTTTGCCGCCCTGCTTCTCCTGCCCGCCTTTTCTTTCGCGCAGGAAGCTCCCCATGACCGGCTGGAACAACAGCGCCGGGCCATTACCGAAGAAGCGGATTCCGAGCTTGTGCGGATGAGCGTCAACGATTCGGAAGTGTCGCTTATCGTAAGCGGCTTCTGGAAGGGAACCTTGAGCGTAAACTGGGGCGTCTCTTCCGGCCCGCTGGGGGTTTCGCCCGATTCCGACGACTCTCCCCTGCTGTTTACCCAGGAAGTGGACCTGACCCTTTCCCTGTGGATTCGGGAACGGTGGTTCCTCGAGGCGAGTTTTCTCGACGACTACAACCTTAACACCTACCGGGCGGGCTACCAGGGTTTTCCCGGCGAGACGGTACAGTACGTCGGCGTGGGCAATACCGGCCTTGACTTTCCCGTTTTCCCCTATCTGGATTTGGGAGGAGATTCGACCTCCTCGTTCGGCGTCTACGGCCGTTTCGGTTCCGGGGACCTGAGTTTTCACAGCCTTGTCAGATACGATGCCGCCGCCCGTGAGGAACGAATTTTCGTGGGAGACAGGGAGCGGAGTTTTTCAAACCTTTCCCCGGACAAGTCTCTGCGCGGCCTTTCCTTCGTGCTGCCCGACCTGGGCGTTTCCGTCCCTGTCGTATATTTCGAGGACAAGGACGGCGGGCTTTCGG
>JAIRSC010000094.1 GCA_031255645.1 Treponema sp.
CGCGCCTGGTGTAGTTTACTCGAAACAACTTCAACTGAAATCGTGGAATGGAGGCAGGTTATGAACAAAAACGAAGCGTACCTTATTGGAATCGACTACGGAACCGATTCCTGCCGCACTGTGATGTTCGACGCGGCGGATGGAAGCGAGGCGGGTTCCTGCGTTATGGACTATCCCCGCTGGGCGAAGGGCCTTTACCGCGATCCCCAGGCGAACCGCTTCAGGCAGCATCCGCTGGATTATCTTGAATGTCTTGAACACACGACAAGGGAAACCCTGGCCCGCGCCGAAAAAAAATTCCCCGGAGCGGCGGCCAAAGTCAGGGCCATGGGAATCGACACCACCGGATCCACGCCCTGCGCGGTCGACGCCAGCCTTACTCCGCTGGCGCTGCTCCCCGAATTCGGGGAAAACCCGGACGCCATGTTCGTTCTCTGGAAAGACCATTCCGCCATTGCGGAAGCGGACGAGATAAACCAGGCGGTAAAGAACTGGGACGTCGATTACACAAAGTATTCGGGCGGGGCGTATTCTTCCGAATGGTTCTGGTCGAAGGCCCTGCATGTGTTCCGAAGCAGTCCCGCCGTAGCGGAAAAAGCGGCGTCGGTTATCGAACACTGCGACTGGATACCCGCCCTGCTTTCCGGGATACGGAACTGCGGGGCGCTCAGGCGAAGCCGCTGTACAATGGGACACAAGGCGATGTGGCACCGCGAATGGATATACCCGTCGCCGGAATTCCTTTCGCGGCTCGACAAAAACCTTGCCAGGATACGGGAAAGCCTGGGGAGCGAAACCTACACCAACGTGGAACGCGCCGGAACGCTGTGCGGGGAATGGGCGGCCAGGCTCGGCCTGAAAGAAGGAATCCCCATTACCGTCGGCGCTCTCGACGCCCACATCGGCGCCATAGGCGGCGGGGCGAAAATCAACTGGAACGTAAAGGTGATGGGCACCTCCACCTGCGACATGATCGTAAGCCCGCCGGCGGACAACGCGAAGCGGACGGGCGGCGAAAAACCGGTACGGGGTATTTGCGGCCAGGTAGACGGCTCCATTATTCCCGGCCTTCTTACCTACGAAGCCGGGCAGAGCGCGTTCGGCGACGTCTATATGTGGTACAAAAACCTTCTTATGTGGCCGCTTGAAAAAATACTTCCCGCGCTTGACATCAACGCCAAAGACGCCGTCGCCGAAACCATTTCCAAAAAGATCCTGGCCGTTCTTGACGAGGAAGCGGCAAAGACGGAAAGCTCCGCCCTGCTTGCCCTGGACTGGCACAACGGACGCCGGACGCCGGACGTGAACCCCCTGTTGAGCGGCGCGCTTGCCGGCATTACGCTGGGATCGGACGCCCCCCGGATTTACCGCGCCCTGGTAGAGGCTACGGCTTTTGGTTCCAGAGCCATCGCGGAACGGCTTGCCGAGGAAGGGGTCAGGGTGGAAGGTGTTATTGCCGTCGGAGGCATAGCCCGCAAATCCTCATTTGTTATGCGGATCATGGCCGACGTGCTCAACACCCGTATTGAAGTGCCCGCAATCGATCAGACAGGCTCCCTGGGCGCCGCGATGTGCGCCTCGGTATGTTCCGGCCTTTACCCGGATATTCCTTCGGCGCAAAAAGCCATGGGAGCGCCGCTTGACACCAGCTATGAACCGGACGGGGAACGGGCAAAGCGCTACGACGAACTGTACCGCCGCTACAGGGCGCTGGGACAATTTGTGGAATCCCAGGCGAGGTAGTGTTCCGACAAAACCAAATGCCATATATGGCAAAGCCGCGTCGCTTATTATCGAGGCAGGCTCCTTTCTTCGCAGAATACGGTCTTTATAAAATCTGTATTTGTCGGAACACCAGGAGGCTGTATGCGCGAAGCGCGATAAAACCCAAAAACATCACTCCAATCGCAAAAAAACGGACGCGGATTAAAGCAAGCCGCGTATCCGCGCCTTCTTGTTGGTAGAGGGCCCGCGGCAAATTACCACCGCGAAAAACGGCGCAAGGAGTGGTTTATGTTTATTACAGGATACACGCCCTATGGGGCGGATGGGGTTATCATACGGGTCGAGACGGATATTCGACGGGGTATTCCCGGCATCGACATAACCGGTCTTGCCGAAGGCGCGGTACGGGAAGCCCGCGAGCGGGTCCGTGCGGCGTTTCGCAATTCCGGCCTGGAATTCCCGCTTGACAGGGTTCTTATCAATTTGGCCCCCGCCGGTCTGCGCAAAGACGGCGCGGCCCTGGATCTTCCCATAGCCGTTTCGGTTATGGCCGCCGCGGGGCTTGTCCCCGGCCTTGAAATTTTTCCCGAACAGCTTATGGCGCTGGGAGAACTGGAACTTTCCGGCAGGGTACGGCCGGTACGCGGGGCGCTCGCGGCGGCAGCGGCGGGGCTTCGGGAGGGGATACGCTTCTTCATCGTTCCAAAAGAAAACGATGAAGAAGCCGCGATCCTGCTCGGCGGCCGGGAAGATTCGGCAAAGGCCGGCCCGGAATACGCCGGGATGAATTTCGCCGCCGCGAATTTCGCCGCCGTCTCCAGCCTTGAGGAAACGGTTCACGCGCTGGTGCTGCTTACCGCCCGCGGAGCGTTTCCTCCCCCGTTTAAGGGCGGGGAACGCGGGGACGGGACGAGCGGGGCTTCTCCGGAATTTGCCGGTTTCGCCGGCTCCGCCGGCTTTGCCGAGGTACGGGGCCAGGAACGCTACAAACGCGCCCTGGAAATAGCCGCCGCGGGAGGGCACAACCTGCTGGCCTTCGGACCGCCGGGTTCGGGCAAAACAATGCTGGCAAGAATGCTCCCTTCAATAATGGCGCCGCTTACCGCCGAAGAAGCCGTGGAAGTAACCCGGCTTCACAGCCTCGCTGGCTTTCCCGCCCGGATGAAAGACAAGCCGGACGGCGGGGAACTCCCCTCGCTCATAACCAGAGCCCCGTTCAGGTCGCCCCATCATTCCGCCAGCGCCGAAGGAATCCTGGGCGGCGGCAAAACCATCCGGCCCGGCGAAATAACCCTGGCCCATCTGGGCGTACTGTTTCTGGACGAAGCGCCGGAATTCCGGGCAAACGTTCTCCAGGCCCTGCGGGAACCTCTGGAAGACCGGGTCATTACGATAGCCAGGGCCGAAGGGCCGGTAAAGCTTCCGGCGGATTTTCAGCTTGTCCTTGCCGCGAACGCCTGTCCCTGCGGAAAGCTGGGGAGCCGGAGCCCGGAAACCCGGAAATTCACCGAAGGAGAAAACGACGACGGACAGGACGGCCCCTGGAACGGCGGAGACTGTTTGTGCGGTTCCGAGGAAATTTACCGTTACTGGCGTAAATTCGGCGGCGCGCTGCTCGACAGAATAGAGCTTCGGGCGGCCGTTCCGCCCCCGGATTTCGGCGCTTCGGCGGCGAAACGCGAATCGAGCCGCGTCGTCGCCGCGCGGGTGGAAAAAGCCGTCGCCGTACAGCGCCGCCGCTTTGCCGGATCGCCCTGCCGGCGAAACGCCCGTATGCGGAGCGGCCAGATCGACCGCTTCTGCGTCCTCGGCGAGGCCGCGGACCGGGCCTTCCACAAGGCGGCGGAACGCCTGGCCCTGTCGGGCAGGGGCTGTCACGGCGTACTGAAAACGGCCAGAACCATCGCCGACCTTGAAGGCGAAGAAACCATAAGCGCCGATCATATTCTCGAAGCGGTCAGCTTCAGGCGGCAGGGGGACGATCCCTACGATATTTTGTCGTAAAACCGGCGCGGCCTGGAACGGGCCGTTCTCTTTCGGGACGGACGTTTCCTTTCGGGGCGGGCCGCTCTTCACAGCCCTCTTCCGTTCAGGTATAGTGGTTTTGGGCGCGCTTATAACCTTTGCGGGGTTTCGCGGCCCGGGATATTACATATTGGGGGTAAACGTATGAACGATGTATTGATGTACGCCAAATACAACGAGGAAGGGAACAGGGCTATTTACGGCATTATGAGCAAGCTTGGCAATGAGGAGCGGGAGAAGGACAGAGGCAGCTATTACGGGAGTCTTTCCGGCCTGTTCAGACATATTGTCGGCGGCGCCCGGTTTTTCCTGGGCATGTACGGCGCGGTACTTACCGGCAGGGCGGCCGATCCCCTCAAGGCGCTGGATACGGTATCCTGGCCCGACGGAGCCCTTACGGAGGAACAGTGGGGAAAGCTCGGCGAGACCCTCGCGGTCGTGGACGGGGCCTATGTGAGCATGGCGGCGGCCCTGACCGAAGCGGACTGTAAGCTGCCCATTAAAACCGAATGGTACGGCGGAAACCCCGCGGAGGTTCCCCTTTCGTTTATGCTGAGCCAGCTTCTGGTTCACAATACCCATCACCGGGGACAGATTTCCCAGATCCTCGATTCCCTTAAAATCGACAACGATTATTCGGGCATCAACGTGGCGTTTCTTGGCTAGGCAAGCGCCGGTAATCGCGCTATACGGGTACTATAATCGATGAGTTATGATTTCGACGCCCCGCTTGAAATCCGGGGAACCGGCTCGGACAAATGGGACAGCGTCGCCGAAGGCGTAATACCCCTCTGGGTAGCCGACATGGACTTTGCCGCCCCGCCGGAATTAACCGAAACGCTTACCGGGAGGGCTTCGCGCCCGTTTTACGGCTACAACAAACGCCGCCCGGACTACGCCGGGGCAATCGTGTCCTGGTACAGGGAACAGTACGGCGTCACCATCGGGGCGGCGGACATTCTCCCCGGCCCGGGAACGGTACCGTCTCTGGGAGCGGCCGTCCGGGCCTTTACCCGCCCCGGAGACGGTGTGTTTATCATGCCTCCGGTCTACGTTCCGTTTTACCAGGTAATCAGGGAAAACGGCCGGAAAACCGTTGAGGCGCCGATGCGCGGCGGCGAGGACGGCCGCTTTGTCTTTGACAGGGCGGCCTTTGAAAAGGCCATCGACGCGGCGGCGTCGGCGGGCGTGGCCGCGCCTCTCGCCCTTTTCTGCTCACCGCACAATCCCGGCGGCCGGGTCTGGAGCGGGGAAGAAATCGCCGCGTTCCTTGATTTTGCCGAAAGCCGGAACATGATCGTCGCCGCCGACGAAATACACGGCGATTTTGTCTTTGGCGGGGAGGGCGGAACTCCGGGCGGCTTTGTTTCAACGGCCGCTTTCCCAAACCACGCCGGCAGGCTTATCACCGTATCGGGGGCCAACAAAAGCTTCAATATCGGGGGCCTTCATGTTTCCCATATAATCGTCAGGGACGAAAACCTCAGGGCAAAACTTGGGAAAGTGTTGGCCGCCGATTTCCACCACAGCCCGGATATCTTTTCGGAACTTGCCGTGGAAACCTGCTACAAAAGCTGCGGCCCCTGGCTGGCGGAGCTCAAGACCTATATCAAAAGAAACCTCGAAGAAGCCGCCGGTTTTCTCAACGACATTCCCGGCATAAAAGCCTGGGTCCCCGGCGGAACCTACCTTCTCTGGGCCCGCGTACAGGGCCTTGTCGAACGGGCCGGCTGCAAAGACGATCTGGAACTGGTAGAACGCCTTGAAAGCGAGGCAAAGGTCAAAATCACCAATGGAAGCATGTACGGCGGGGCCGGCGCCGGTTACGCGCGGATCAACGCCGCCTGTCCCCGGAAACTCCTGCTGGAAGGGCTCGGACGGATAAAAACCTGGGCCAAACAATTTTAGTCTTCTGTCCAAATCAAATGCCAAAATAGTAAAATCCACGTCGCTGATTATCGAGGCAGGCACACGGCTTACGCACAGCGCCCGTGTCTTGATGGGTGGCCATCTTTATAGCATACAAAGGCGGTGGCAACCCCTGCTCGGGCTGGACGGTCGTCACTATTTCCGACGCAGGCTCTGGCCTGGCTTTTGCTTACGGACGCCGTATGCCCTTCGCGGGGGAATTGCCGCCGCCTTCTATACCATACAAAGGTGTCCACCGGTCGA
>JAIRSC010000115.1 GCA_031255645.1 Treponema sp.
TCAGCCCCAAACAAGGATCGAATAATGCGCAAAGCCCGGAGCTTATTGTTCCCCAACAAGCGGTATCACTGCTTCCTGAACGGCAGGCTGTTGTTCGCCCTGACGCTCGTGTTCCTCGCCCCGTTTTCCCTTCCCCTCCGCGCCCAGGACGCCGCTTACGGCGAATACGACGGGCGCGTCGAAGACGAGGGGGACGACTATGCCGGCGGCGATGATGTCGACAGGGAGATTATGTTTGTGGGAACCGTGGAAACCACCCAGCAAATGGAGGTAATTTCCCGGGAACAGATAGAAAAGGCCCACGCCCCGGACATTCCCGAGCTGATGCGGCAAACCCTGGGGCTGGGCGTTACCCGTTATGGCCCCTACGGGAACACGGCGGATATAAACATTCGGGGTTTCGATACGGAGCGGCTGGCGGTTCTGGTAGACGGTATGCCGGTCAACTCGACCCGTTCCGGGGAATTTGACTTTAACACCGTCGACATCGATTCAATAGAACGGATCGAAGTTATTTACGGCGGCTCGGATACCAAGTACAACGTTTCCGGCGCGCTGGGCGGGGTAATCAACATCGTTACGGCGAAAAAACAGGATCCGGGCTGGGCTTTCAGCGGCAGCGTATCCAACACCTCTGCCCTGCCGGGGCGTTACAACGAACAGTACGGCGGCGCCGGGAACCCCCAATGGCAGGACCTGGCCGGCGCCCAGCGCCTAAGCGTTTCCGGCGCCTACGGGGCGCAAAACTATTCGTTCAGGGCGAACCTGTTCGGTAACCGGGCGGGAAACCATTTCCTGTACAAAGACGATTACGGATACGCCCGGCGCAAAGAAGGCAACGAAATAGGGGACGGCGGGGCTTCCGCTTCGTTCCTCCGGGAATTCGATCTTTCAAAACTGATTCTGTCCGCGGATATCTATTACGGGGATAAGCACATTCCCGCGTCCGGCTATACCGTGGAATACGAAAAGCAGACCGATTTTTCCACGCGGCAGAATATCATACTGGACATGCCCAGGGCCTTTCACGACAATCTTTCAATGGAACTCGGCGTGGGACACAACTGGGGAATCCTCAATTACGATCCCGGCCTCAATCCGTCCCGCCACGACGAACACGATATTACGTTCGTAAACCGCTGGGGCTGGTATCCGGCGGAAATGATCACGCTGCGTCTTGGCGGCGACTATCGTTTTATCCATCTGGATTCGACCAACGACGGCGTCCGCGACGGCCACCGGGGCGGCCTGTATTTCAGCGCCGAATACACGCCTGTCGAGGGTTTTCTTGTCGTCGTTTCGGTGAAGGGGGTTACCGACGGAAAAGACCTTATTCCGGTTCCGAAACTCGGTTTCGCCTGGCGGATAAACGACAACTTCAGCCTGAAAAACAACTACTTCCGCAGTTTTAAATTTCCCGACTTCGACGACCTTTACTGGACGCAGGCGGGCTTTATGGGAAACCCGGATCTTAAAAGCGAAGACGGCTGGGGCGCGGATATTCAGGCGGAATTGACCGCCGGCGATCTGTTCGCGTTCGACTCGTCCGTCTACTGGGAGTGGACGCGGGATTCCATCCACTGGAGCAACGCGTCGGGCGTCTGGAGGCCGGAAAACATCAGCCGGGGGGCCTTTCTGGGCTGGGACAACCGGGCAAAGCTGACGCTTCCGTTTTCTCCCGGCCCGCTGGAAAGGCCCGTGCTTTCCGCGCTGTGGCAGTTTCAGCTTAGTTGGCTGTTGGGGAACGGGCTTGGCTTTGGCGACAACAGGCGCATTCCCTATATGCCGATGCACACCCTTACGGCCTCGCTGGAACTTCCCTGGAAAACCGCGAAAGATCTTCCCGGTTCCGTTACCGCGTCCGGCCGCTTTGAAGGTTCGCGTTACGCGGATACGGGGAACGCCATTATGCTGGACCCGCATTTTGTTCTGGACATTATTTTCAACCAGAAACTGAACGAAACCGTCACCGTTTTTGGAACCGTCCGCAACGCCCTTAACGCCCAATACGTTTCGTTCGCGGATTACCCCATGCCCGGCGTTACGCTGACGCTGGGCGCGCGCGTTGACATACGTTAGGAAAAGAGAGTGAGTATGATACCGATAATTCGACGGCCCGCCCGAACCGGCGTCCGGCCCGCTGCCTTCATTCGGGAATTTTTCCGGGCCTTTGTTTCGCGCGCCGCGTTTGCGTTTGGCTCCGCGCTTGCTTTTGGCGCCGCGCTTCTCATCTGCGCCGCCCTCGGTTCCTGCGGCGGAAATTCCGGCGGGCGCGCGGGCCGGACCGTTACCGACCCGATGGGCTTCACGGTTACGCTTCCCCCCTCAATAGAACGGATTATTTCGTCCGCGCCCTCCAATACCGAGATCGTCGTCGGCCTTGGCATGGGCGAAAAACTCGCGGCGATTGACACCTACTCGCCGGACGTGGAAGGCGTCGGCGCGGCCGTTCCCGTCATCGACTTTTTGTATCCCGACGCCGAGGCGATTCTCGCGCTAAAACCGGATATAATTATCGCGAGCGAACACAACCGGGTTGCCGGCGACGATCCGTTCAAGCTGCTCAAGGACATGGGAATCGCCGTGGTGTATCTCCCGACTTCGGGCGGCATAGAGGGAATCTACCGCGACATAACGTTTATCGCGGAGCTTCTCGAAGTTCCCGAACGGGGAGACGGTCTGAAAGAAGCCATGAAGGCCGATATTGAAGCCGTTGCCGCCGTTGGAAGAACAATCCCGAAAAGGAAAACGGTGTTTTTCGAAATTTCGCCGCTGCCCCATATTGTGTCGTTTGGGAAGAATACGTTTCTTGACGAGATGATAGGCATTATCGGGGCGGAAAATATTTTTGCCGATCAAAGCGGCTGGATTGCCCCCGGCGGCGAAGCGGTGATTGAACGGAACCCCGACGTAATCCTGACCAACGCGCCGGGCCCGGCGGACCTTGCCGCGGAAATAATGACCCGTCCGGGCTTTAACCGGATCAGGGCCGTGGAAAACGGGGCCGTGTACCGGATCGATCCAAACTCGTCGTCGCGGCCCGCGCCCGGTATCGTAAGGGCGCTGCGGGAAATGGCCCTCGCGGTGTACCCCGAATACTATGAGTGATCCGGCTTCCGGGGATTCGCGCGGGCCGCGCCTTTCCGGCGGCGAAAAGACCGCCGGAAAATTCGCCGTCCTAATCTTCTGTTCGGTTCTGGTTCTTTTGGGCGGCGTTTTTCTGGGGCGTTCTCCCGCCGGTTTTTTTTCCGGGAATCCGCAGGCCTTCTCCATACTCTTTTCCCTCAGAATCCCCAGGGTTCTTCTGGCCTTTATGACCGGCGGCGCGCTGGCGGTAAGCGGAGCGGTGTTTCAGGCCGTGTTGAAAAACCAGCTTGCTTCTCCGTATATTCTCGGCATATCTTCGGGCGCGTCGCTGGGCGCCGCTCTGGTAATGGCCCTGGGTTTAAGTTTCGCGGGCGGGCTTACCCTGCCGGCTGCGGGTTTCGCGTTCGGCCTGGGAACGGTTTTCCTTGTCGTGGCGCTTTCGTCCCGGCTGGACAGGAGCCTTTCCAACAATACGGTGATTTTATTCGGGATGGTGTTTTCCCTTTTTGTAAACGCCGTCCTTACCACAATGCTTTCCCTGTTCCGGGAAGAACTGCGAAACCTCCTTGTCTGGCAGCTGGGAAGCTTTTCCCTTAAGGGCTGGGCCTATGTCAGGCTTATGCTGCCCTTTCTTGTCGCCGGGCTTGCGGGAGTTTACCGTTACGCGAAAGAAATAGACATACTTAGTTTCGGCGAGGAAGAGGCCCGCTCGATGGGCGTCAGCGCGCGCGGGGTACGCAAGCGGCTTTTCCTGTTTTCAAGCCTGCTGACCGGCGCCGCCGTCGCCCTGACCGGAGCAATCGGCTTTGTGGATCTTATCGCTCCGCACGCCGCCCGAAAAATTATCGGGGCAAAGCACCGCCTGGTTATCCCGTTTTCGTTTTTTTCGGGCGGCTGCCTTATGGCGGCGGCGGATATCGCCGCCCGGACAATTATTTCCCCGTCGGAACTTCCCGTGGGGGCGGTCACCGCCCTTATCGGCGCGCCGTTTTTCGCCTGGATATATTTTCGCAGAAGTTAAACGGAACCCCGGCCTTACGCGAAACGCGCCGGACATTAGGCGATCTTCGTACTCAATTCTTCGCTGCTCCGCTTTCCTCCCAGAATAATTCCCCCGGCAAAAACCGTAAGGGGCGCGACAAGAACAAGGCCGAAACAGCCCACGAGCGTATGCACTATTTCGGAAGAAACCCATATCATATTGATAATGTTTTCCAGGGGAATCCCCTGGGCGATAAAGGTCATAATCATCGCGGTGTATTCCGCGGAGTAGGCCAGAAGCAATGTCGTGCTCATGGTGCCCGCCACATGACGGGATACGGAAACCCCGCTCTTGATCAGCTTAAGCCGGGTAATCGCCGGATACTGGAATTTGATTTCGTCCATGGCGCTGGCGATGTCCATGGAAAGATCCATCATGGCCCCGGAAGCGGCAAGGAAAATTCCGGAGATAAACAGGTGAACCAGGTTTAGGTGGGTGTAACCCGAGTAAAGGAGGGTTTCGGCGAACGGCCGGACCGCCCCGTGAATCTTAAACCAATAGCTGAAGAAGAAGGCGAAAAGGGATGTAAGAATTACGCCCCCCATGGAGCCGATGAACGCGGTAAGGCCCCGCCGGGTAAAACCGCCTACGAGGAAGATGATCGCCGCGGTGATGATCGTCACCAGAACCACCGAGGCGAAAATGGGATCCCAGCCCCGGAGCATGGCGGGGAACAACACCCGGATCAGGGCCGCCGCGGTAAACACAAAGGTAATGACTATCTTTAGCCCCATCCATCCCATGATAAGGATGATAAACAGGAAAAATACCGTGCAGAGGAATACCGTCTTTCCGGTCCGGTAATGATCGATAACCTGGGCGTGGCGCATCCCGCCGTCTTCGGAAACGCTTATCACCGTCAGTACCGAATCTCCGGGGACAAAAATTTTGTCCAGCTCCATTTTTCCCATCAGGTTGTTGGAACCCGCGAAGACCTGACCCCTAAAGCGCCCGGAACGTATCTCTACCTCAAGCTGCTGTTCCCCCTGCTTTACCGGGCCCGCGTAAATTATCCGTTCGTTGTTTACCTCGACGATCTTTCCCCGTGCCCGCTCGCTGCCCGCCGCCTGGGAAGCCCCCTCGAATCCCGTGGGAATGATAAAAAACAAACCCGTAAGGAGGACGCAAACCAATACAAAGATGATGTCCCGCCGCTTTTCCCGCCTTGCCAATCCCGGCTGCCCGCCTGTTTGTGGTATCTTTTCCATAGTTATTCCAGATATGAGCCAACGAAAATTTTAACCGCGAACCTCACAAACGGCACAAACAAGAGAGGTAAATCCAGGCAAGCTGGCAAAGTACCAGTTCGTGTTGGTTCGTGAGGTTAGTGGTTTTCCTCTTCTTCCCCTTCTTACAAGCCTATGTTCATCGCCGAAGCAAGCTTTCTAAAGATGTCGGTATTGTCGTAATACCCGCTGAACAAGTCCTGATGTACTCCCATGGCAAAGGTCAAAACCGGAACCCCGGTGTGGGCGTAAGATGTCCAGCCTATGCCCGCGGTCTGGTTCATAATCTGGGTAATTTTTACCGTTAACGGTTCATAGCCGCCGTAAAGGAGGAACTGATCTTCCGCTACGGGCCGTTCAATCTCGTCCCCCATGGAACGCTGAAAGGCGAACTCAAGCTGTTCTTTCTGAAACGTCGAAAGGCCGTTGTAATCAAGGCCGAACGATTCCCGGATCGCCGGAATCAGATCCGCCAGCCTGGCCCGCGCCCTGGGCGTATTTTTTTTGTAGGGGCCGAGAACCTCGTTGTTAAAGGCGATGAAGGATTTTTTCTGAAGGGCAACCCTGTCGAAAAACGTGTTGTATTCGGTTCCGGCAAAGCCTATCGTCATGCCGCCGGTTTCGTGGTCTCCGGTAACAACGATAAGGGTATCATCGGGATGGGCGCGGGCAAATTCGACGGCTGCTTTGATGGCGTTGTCAAACGCGATAAGGTCGTGAATCGCGGCGCCCGCATCGTTGGCGTGACAGGCCCAGTCGATCTTGCCGCCTTCAACCGACATGAAAAAGCCCTGTGGGCCTTCTCACCTTTGATAAATGTATAAACTGTATACAAATTCGTCAATTTTCTTCTATAAAGTAGGGACAATTTGTACAAATGTAAAATCCCGGTATCCAGGGTTTTGGAAATTTTTGTTTTCAAAACCCCGAATATTTAGGGAATCTTGAATTTTACCTTGATCACATACAGCGCCAGGAACGCCGCCGCCGCAATTGCGGCGATATTACGCTGTGTTTCCGTCCCCTTCTTCTTCAGCCGTTCCGTTTGAAGTTCCGCTTCCTTCCCCGCCAGGGCCTTCAATTGGCTGGCCTCGTACCTGTTGAAGGATATCTCCAATGCGCTGTAGTTCTCCCGCTCCGCTCGCAATTGCTCGTTCAAGCTCGCCGCTTCGTTCCTCAATCCGCGCGCCTGTAATTCCCAGTTCAGCCTGTCCGTCTCTAATTTCTCCACCGATTGTTCGATACTCCGCAGCTGGTTCTCCGTTATATAGTACCGCCGGTCGGGATCGGCATCCTGAGCAGGCAAGCGCACAGAGCAGTACAAAGCCAAAAACAACAAAGGTTTTCTCCACATTACGCCGCCTTTCCCTTGAACCGGAGGAAGCCCAAAACATTTTTGTATGTGTGATGAACAATCCCGCACGGCGCTCCGGCCGGAAGATTCTGGTCAAGGCTGTT
>JAIRSC010000180.1 GCA_031255645.1 Treponema sp.
TGTATACCTGTTATTATCAAAACAAAAAATCGTTTTTGACAAGCTGATTCTTTTATTAATTTTCGTGCCTTTTATTTATATAATTATTGTAACATTTCTTGCCCCTTATAAAATATTGCGGTATTCAGGTCCTATATTTCCTTTTTTTATATTCCTGCCATCAATCATGATAAGTTTCGTGAGGAATAAATTTGTTTCATACATCGCACTGTCACTATTTTGTATAATATTTTTAATCACTTCATTTAATGCAAACAAGATAGAATACCTTGAGAGAGGTATACATAAACAATACCTGTTCACCAAAGATGAAAATACTCCCGTACTTGTTATAAACAAATCGCTTTGGAAATACGCGTCTCTTGTGCCTTATTTCAATGATGAGCAAATATATCTTTTCAATGATGCTTTTGATGATAATGTGGCGAATGACAAATATGATAGTATTTATCTTGTAATTGAAAAAAGTGAATTTGATAATGTAATTTTGCCAAATTATGAAAGTGAATCTGAATTTATTGAGTATGGTTATTTCACATGGAAAAAATTAATATTGAAGTAACGCCAAACAACCAATGTCAAAAAACATCTAAAATTCCACACACCTACCGGTCAAAAAGGGCCTTGAGTTCTTCGTGGCTCATCCGGGCAAGCCAGGATTCCCCGGAAGCGACGGTCATGTCTGCCAGTTCCTGTTTGCTCGCAATCATCGCGTCTATCTTTTCCTCAAAACTGTTTTTGGTAATAAAGCGGTGAACAAAGACCGTACGCTTTTGGCCTATACGGAACGCCCTGTCCGTGGCCTGGTTTTCCACCGCCGGGTTGTACCACAGATCATAATGGATTACCCGGCTTGCCGCGGTAAGATTTAACCCCAGGCCGCCGGCTCTAAGGCTTACCAGCAGTATCCGGGAAACGGGATCGTTCTGGAAACTCTGTATCACATCCGTCCGTTCTTTTTGACGAAGGCCGCCGTGGTAAACCAGCGCCGCTTCTCCCAGTTCCTTTTGTATGATGCGCTCAAGGCAGTCCAGGGTTTCCACATACTGACTAAAGACAAGGGTCTTTTCCCGGTTGGCGAGTATCTCTTCCAGCAGGGTTACAAGCAGCCCGGCCTTACCGGAAAGGGCCGACTCGGCGGGGCTTTCCTTGTCATACACCCGGGGATGATCGCATATCTGCTTTAGGGAAGTAAGCAGCGAAAGAACCAGGGCCGGCCGTTCTTTGGCGTCGAGCTTTTCCGACTTTTTGATTGATTCGCTAACGACGCTTTCGTACAGGGCGGCCTGTTCCTTTCCCAGCACGGCGTATTCATTGGCGGTGATCTTGTCCGGCAAATCCCTGATAATGGTTTTATCGGTTTTAAGACGCCGCAGCAGGAAAGGGGCGGTTATCTTCCGCAAGGCTTCGGCCTGTTCCCGGCTGCGCATCACCTCGATGGGAACGCGGTACTGTTCCCGGAATTCCTGGGCGCTCCCCAGATAACCGGGAAGGACAAAATCAAAAAGAGAGCGGAGATCTTCAAGACGGTTTTCCACGGGGGTTCCCGACAAAGCCAGGCGGTACCGGGAACGGAGACGTTTCGCCGTTTGGGACATACGGGTTTCGGCGTTTTTCATCAGATGGGCTTCGTCCACCACAAGAAACGAAAAAACCTCGTTCTCCAGTTTGGCCGCGTCCCTGACGGCGGTCTGGTAGGTGGTAAGGAACACGTCCTTTTCCCGGTCAAGACGCCGCCGGCTTCCGTGGTAGCGGGACACCCCCAGCGACGGGGCAAAACGGGCCAGCTCTTTTTCCCAGTTGTCCAAAAGGGACGCGGGGGCAAGAACAAGGCAGCCGTCCTTCAAAAGACCTTCGTCCTTGAGCCTGAGGAGGCTTGCGATAGCCTGGACGGTTTTGCCCAGCCCCATATCGTCCGCCAGAATACAGCCAAAGCCGGAAAAGAAAAGCGAACACACCCAGTTATAGCCCCGCTTCTGATAGGGCCTTAAAACAGCCTTGAGGCCTGCGGGAACCGGAAACTTCCGCTCCTCGAAAAGCCTGTCGATGGTTTCCCGGGCGTCAACCGCGAGAACCGTATCCCCGGAAAAATGGGCCTTGAGAAAATCGTTAAAACCCGGAACCGTTTTGTTGGCTTTTTTCAAAAGCAGAGAGAATTCCTCAGGATTCATTTTGACAAAGCCGTCCCTAAAACGAACCAGCGCCCGTTTTTGTTTGACCAGCTTTTCAAATTCCCCAAGACTCATCACCTGGTCGCCAATGGCTATCTGCCATTCAAATTCGACCAGGCTGTTAAGGTCCAGATAGTGTACAAGCGATCCCGCGGACACCCCGCCCTTAATGACAAGCCGGGGCTTTAGTTCCCGGCTCAAGGCCCTGGGAAGGATAACCGTTATGCCAAGCCGGGAAAGAAGGGGAGCGGCGGAATCCAGGAACGACACCAACCTGGGCCCGGAAAGTTTTACCGACGGTTTGGCCGCCAGATTCCGGATTTCGGGAAGATAGTTGGAAAGAGCCGTTGGCGCACGGAGTAGTTCCGGATCCCCGCAGCGGGAAAGGGGTTTCATTTTCCCGGTCTTTTCTTCAAGCACGTCCATCGAAAGAACAAAACCCGTCATTTCGTCCTGTTCCGCGTCAAGACCGCGGCCGCTTTTTACGGAAAGACTGTAGCGCGGGCCCGAAAAAGAAATGTGCAGTACCGAAAGCCAGCGATCAATCGCGGAAGGAAGACTCCGCCGGGCCGGCGAGGAAACATCGACAGAATCCCCCTGAAAAAACAGATCCAAAAGTTCCCGAAATTCCGCGTTTCCGCCGCCAAAACTTCCGGCGCCGCTTTTAAGGGCAAAAAATTTACCTCGGACCCACTCGTTCAAAAACGCCGACGCGAGCAGATCCGTCACGCTCCGCCCGGCGGCCCGTTCCTTGCCCAGGGAAAGCATGCCGCATTCGCGGGCGGCAAGGCTTTCCAGAATTTCCAGAACCTGGGGCAGGGTTTCAAAGGGACGCCAGATAATCCGCAGGGTCTTTTCCTCAAGCAGCACATAGGGAATGAAGGCCCCGGCTGAACACAGCAGGTTGAGAAACTTAAAAAGATAAAACAGAAACGTGTATGATTCGGAACCGTCCTCGGAAGAAAAACGCACGAACTGTTCAAAGGCCTCGTGGACCGAATAACGGGTCTTTTTGCCCGCGATGTCTTCCGCCACAAGAACGGGAACCGCCCCGGGCCCCGGATTCGGGCACAGGACGCTCCACGCGGAACGGGAAAACCGGTGTTCCGTCTGTTCCGCGCTTTCCGCCGTTTTTCCCGCCCGCTCCCAGGGCCGGTCATGGGCGCAGCGGTGGTAAAATTCAGCGAGAACAAGAGAGAAGTCCCGGCCGCTAAACGGCGGTTCCGAAGGCAGCAGGGAGATGATAAGTTCCCCGCACCAGGGAATTTCTTCAAGCCCTGCCGGGGAAACGGCGGTTTCGGCGGACGCGGCGCCTGCGGCGTTCACGGGATCCCGGTTTGCGGAAACCTGGTCCGCGGAAGCCCGGGCCGTTTTTTTCTTCCGCTGTTCCGGCGCGGGGACAACCGTAAAGGGCGGCATAATCCGGCGCAGCGCCGCCTTGCCGAAACGGGCCGCCAGATCCATGCCCCGAAGACGGAACAGCACGTGGGGGTCTGAATCTATCTCCCGCGCGATGATGTAGTACAGCGCGGCCATGTGTTTACAGGGGTCGCCGTCATCGGGGCAATTACAGGACCGTTTCATCTCCCGCCAGCGCCGGGGAATCAGGGCAATTCCCTTCGCTTTGAGCTTCCGTAAAAATTCCTCGGGCAGTTCCCCCGCGGCGATACGGGCAAGCAGGGCCGGGTCTCCTTCGATCATCCGGTATACGTTTTCCTTTTCCGCCAAAGGAGGAAAGCCTATCTCTACCCGGTAAAAAGGACGGTAATTGCCTTCGACTTTGGCCACAGCCCGGCCCGCGTCAAATTCAAGGGAAAGAACCCGTCCGGTATTGGCGTAGGTCCTGCCCCGATCAAGCCGGGCGCCCATTTTGTAGCCGTCCAGTACATCGATAAACCAGGAACCCCAGGGGGTAATCCCGTAGCGTCCTTTTGCCATAACGCCAGAATATTGCGCCGGCCCTAAAATGTCAAACTAAATTGGAATCGTTTCAACCCGGATATTCTCAGCCCAGAATGACCGCGAAAATCATCGTTTTGGAACACCGGCCTGCCTCAAAAAACGTAAAAACGTTAAATTCGTCAATACGTTGACAAAATTTACATAAAATTCGTCAATATGTTGATTATATTTATATAAAATTCGTTTTTACATTGATAAATTTTACATATTCAAAATAGAATTGGGATATGGCGGAAATACGGAGGCTTATCACAAGACGAGTTCTGGGCAGACTCAAACCCGGAAAAGCGGTGTTGATTTTCGGCGCGCGGCGGGTCGGAAAAACCGTACTTATCAAGCAGATTTTGAAGGCCTGGCAAGGCAGATCGCTGCTGTTAAACGGCGAGGATTACGATGTCCAGGCCCTGCTGGAACATCGTTCCGCCGCGAATTACCGCCGGATTCTGGAAGGGATTACCCTTCTGGCTCTGGACGAGGCTCAAGCCATTCCTGACATCGGCCAAAAGATGAAGTTTATGGTAGATGAAATCCCCGGCCTGTGTATTATCGCCGGCGGCTCTTCATCTTTTGATCTACAGAACAAAACCGGGGAACCACTGGTGGGAAGAAGCGTTCATTTCCGGCTTACGCCATTTTCCCAAAAAGAAATCGCCTCGCGGGAAAGCCCTCTGGAAACCCGGCAAAACCTTGAATCACGGCTTATCTTTGGTTCGTACCCCGAAGTGGTCAACCAGGGAAAGCCTGGACAGCAGGAAGAATACCTGAGGGAACTGGTAAACGCCTATCTTTTCAAGGATATACTTGCGCTAGACGGGCTGAAAAACGCCTCGAAGCTGCAGTCCCTCTGCCGCCTTGTCAGCTTTCAGACAGGCGCTGAAGTTTCCTATGATGAACTGGGCAGACAGCTGGGTTTAAGCAAGAACACGGTGGAGAAATACCTCGACCTTCTGTCCAAAGTTTTTGTGGTATACCGCCTGGGAGCTTACGCGCGCAATCTTCGAAAGGAAATAAGCAAGGCGGGTAAATGGTACTTTTACGATACCGGCATTCGCAACGCCCTGATTGGCAATTTTAACGCCCTGGCGCTCCGGCAGGATACAGGGGCGCTCTGGGAGAACTACCTCACCAACGAGCGGCTCAAGAGCGCCTGTAATACCAGGAATGCCGCGGGCCTTTATTTTTGGCGAACCTATGACCAGCAGGAAATTGACCTTGTGGAAGAATCGGGCAGGAACCTTTCCGCCTTTGAATTTAAATGGGGAGACAAGAAGCCGAAAATTCCCGCCGCCTTTGCCGGCGCGTATCCCCAGGCCAGTTACCAGGTTATCAACCGGGAAAATTATCTGGATTTTATTTAAGCACACACTACAATCCGCCGCGAAGCGGCAAAACACTGGAATGGCCTGGGTTCCTGGGCTACAATTGTTTTACGGAGGCAGCCATGAAAACCTTTCCCCTAAACAAGGCTTTTACCTTTCTCGAACCCGGCCCGGTGGTTCTGGTAACCACCGCCGATGGGGACAGGCGCAATATCATGACCCTGTCCTGGACCATGGTACTGGATTTTACGCCGCGCTTCGCCTTTATGACGGGCCCCTGGAACTATTCGTACCAGGCCCTCGTCAAAACCAAAGAATGTGTCATCGCCGTACCCACGGTTGATATGTCGAAAACCGTGGTCTCCATCGGCGCCTGTTCCGGGGCGGAAGTCAACAAATTTGAAAAGTTTCGTCTTACGCCGCTGGAGGCAAAATTTGTCGGCGCGCCGCTCATAAAAGAATGTTACGCCA
>JAIRSC010000194.1 GCA_031255645.1 Treponema sp.
GTTGTCCGCGACGACGGCATGACGGTAGAAAAACTCAACCGATCCATTCCGGTGTTTGTTCCGAATTACTACGCGGTGAATGCCCTTTCAAGCGACGAGGAAAAAGCCAACGCCTACAAATTCCTCGTATGGCTTAACACTTCGCCGGCGGGCCAGAGATTCCTTATAGAAGATTTCGCGTTTATCCCCTATAACGCCGATCCCGCCACGACCACGGTTCCCAATTCCCTGGGGAATTCGATTATCGAATACATGAAGTCCGGCGACATTATAGCGGCGCCCTATCACGGCGCGCCCGGCCCCTGGTCGGGAGACGTGGTCGGCCTTAAGCTGATGGAATCCTACATGACCAAAGAACAGTGGACTGAAGCGGACTACCAGGCAATCGCCGAT
The DNA here is from genome assembly GCA_031255645.1 of Treponema sp. Taxonomy (GTDB): domain Bacteria; phylum Spirochaetota; class Spirochaetia; order Treponematales; family Breznakiellaceae; genus JAIROH01. The sequence continues at coordinate 394 of JAIRSC010000194.1, forward strand.
TACGCGGTCGCGGAGTGGATTAGGCTGAAAAACTAAAAAGGAATCGGGGCATGAAAATTTACAGGAAGTGGTTCTGGATATTCGTCATTCCGGCGCTTGTGCTTTTCTTTTTCGTTATTGTGCTTCCCTTTATTATGGGGCTGGTCAATTCGTTCGCAGCCTGGCGAAGAACCTATTACCTTGATCCCTCCACGGGGACACGGGCGTCTTCAATATTCAATTCCTTCGTGGGGCTCGCCAATTACCGCGCCGCTCTTGCCGACGAGCGCTTTATCAGGGCGCTGTGGTACACGGTGCGGTATACGGTGCTGGCGGTTATTTCGATAAACGTCGTGGCGCTGTGCCTGGCCCTTCTGGTAAACAGGATAACCAGAGCCGCGGGATTTTTCAGAACCACCTTCTTCCTCCCCAATATGCTGGGGGGGCTTGCCCTGGGTTTTATCTGGCAGATAATTTTTCAGACGATATTTACCGATCTGCTTTTCAGCCCGACCGGAATTCTTCACGTCGAGTTTCTCCGCTATATGACGCAGGATTCGGTAAAGGCCCTTTTCGCGCTGATGATCCTAAACACCTGGCAGACCGCGGGCTATATGATGATCATCTATATAGCGGGGCTTAACAATATCCCCAAGGATCTGTACGAGGCGGCGAGCATAGACGGCGCGTCGCCCTGGCGGACCTTTCGGAAGATCACCGTCCCCATGCTTATGCCTTCGTTTACCGTGGTGTTTTTTATGACGCTGGCGAACAGCTTTAAATTGCTCGATCAAAACGTCGCCCTTACCGACGGCGAATTCAACACCCGGATGCTCGCCCTGCAGATACTCAGAACGGTAAAGGACACCGCCCAGCCCGACTACGGAAAAGCCCAGGCCCAGGCGGTTATTTTCTTTATCCTTGTGGCGGCGATAACCCTGACACAGGTAACGATTACCAAAAAACGCGAACTGGAGATGTAACATGGCCGGAAATTATTTTTTGAAAAAGCGTATCTCCATGATAGCCGTTTATGCCCTGCTCACCGTTATCGCCGTTTATACCCTTGCCCCGTTGTGGTTTCTGTTCGTCAATTCCTTTAAGGGCCAGGCGGAAATAGTCAACAATCCGATGGGGCTGCCGGCGAAATTCGATTTTCAATACATCGTCAACGCCATTGAGAAAATCAACTTTTTCAGGGCCCTGGGGATCACTATCCTTATAACCGTTCTTGCCGTCGCCCTGATAGTGCTTGTGTCCTCCATGGCCGCCTGGCTTATGGTCAGGACAAAAAGCAAAATGTCTTCGTTCCTCTTTATGGCTTTTGTGGCGGCCATGCTGATTCCGTTTCAGGCGATCATGTATCCGCTGATACAGTTTTTTAACGACATCGGCCTCAAAAATCCCGGCGGGCTTGTGATCATGTACGGGGGATTCGGGCTGTCGATGTCGGTGTTCCTGTATCACGGTTTTGTCAAGGGAGTTCCCCTCGGCATAGAAGAAGCGGCGTTTATCGACGGCTGTAACGTATTCCAGATTTTTTTCCTGATTGTCATGCCGCTGTTAAAATCCATTACCGTAACGGTGATAATCCTTAACGCGATGTGGATCTGGAACGATTATCTTTTGCCGTTTCTCGTGCTTGCCGACTCGTCCAGCAAAACCCTCGTGCTGGAACTGTATTTCGCGCGGATCCTCGCCGGCCAGTTCGGTAATCCCTGGCAGTTGATTTTCCCCGCGGTCTTCGTGTCGATAATACCGATTGTGGTGGTTTTCCTGTTCCTTCAAAAATTTATCGTCAAAGGAATAAGCGAAGGCGCGATAAAGAGCTAGTGTTCTGTCCAAAGAGTCTTGTTGAATCCGTATTGGACAGAACATCAGGAGCCTGCCGCGCTTGTGGATTTTTTGCGTATTTACAAAAAATCCCGGCAATCGGAACTCTTTTGGCGGTGTGCGGGGTAAAAAATCGCCCAACCGGCGATTTTTGGAGGTTGTATGCGTAACAGACTGCCGGCGGGCGTTTTATGAGCGGGATAGAGCAGCCCGCCAATCCGTTATACGAAACAAAGCCGCGCCGCGCCGGCGTGCTTTTTCACGTCGCTTCCCTTCCCGGCCCTTTCGGAATAGGAGACATGGGGAAAGAGGCGCGGGCCTTCGCGGATTTCCTCGCGGAAACGGGCTGCGCCCTGTGGCAGATTCTTCCCCTTGGCCCTACCGGTTTCGGCAATTCCCCCTACGCGGCCAGATCGTCGTTTGCGGGAAACGAGCTTCTTGTCTCCCCGGAACTTTTGGCCGAAGAAGGCTGGCTCGAAAAACGCGACCTTGAGGAATTAAAAGCGGCCTTTGCCCCCGTCCGGGATACGCCGCCGCGCCGGGCGGGGGGGAATTTTTCTGAACGGGTAGACTACGGCCTTGTCGAGGAAAAAAAGCTCCCGCTTTTGCGGAAAGCGGCGGCGGCGTTTCTCGATCGGCCGGATTCCGCCGGGGCCGAATACGCGGCGTTCTGCGAAAAGGAACGTTTCTGGCTTTCCGATTACGCCCTGTTCCAGGTTTTGTGCGGAATCTACCGTGACGCCCGCTGGCATACGGTTTGGGACGCGCCGGCCGCGGCTCGGGACGAAGCGGCCCTTGAAAAAATCCGCGCTGAAAAAAAAGACGAGATCGAACAATGGAAAGTTCTGCAATGGTTTTTTAAACGGCAGTGGGAAGATTTAAAATCCCATGTCAACCGCGGGGGTCTGCGGATTGTCGGCGACATTCCGATTTTCGTCGCCCCCGACAGCGTCGATTCGTGGAGCCACATCGATCTTTTCCGTACCGAAAACGGCGGCTATTCGGTGGTTTCGGGCGTACCGCCCGACTATTTCAGTCCTACGGGCCAGCTTTGGGGGAATCCCGTTTACGACTGGGATAAAATGAAAGAGCGGGGCTATGTCTGGTGGATAGCCCGGATCAAAAAACTTCTGGAGCAGGTAGACATTTTCCGCATCGACCATTTTCGGGGCTTCGACGAATACTGGGCCGTTCCCGCCGGAAACCCCACGGCGGAATACGGGAACTGGGAACCCGGCCCGGGATCGGACTTCTTCGACGCGCTCAGGACGGCGCTGGGGGAACTTCCCGTAATAGCGGAAGACCTGGGTTTTATGACAGACGGCGTCAGACGGCTCCGCGACGGACAGGGCTTTCCGGGAATGAAGGTCTGCCAGTTCGGGTTCGAGGACATTAAGGACGGCGTTCTTGACGCGCGGCACCTTTTTCTGCCCCACAACTACGGCTACAACTGGGCCGCCTATACGGGCACCCACGACAACGACACGACCGCCGGCTGGTATGAAAAGCTTTCCGCGGCGGACAGGCGTACCGTCGCCGAATACTTTAACGCGGCGGGCCTTCCTTCCGGGGCGGACATAGCCTGGGCGATGATCCGCGCGGTGTCCGCCTCGCACGCGCGTTACGCGATCTTTCCCCTCCAGGATATTCTGGGCCTGGGAAGCGAAGCCCGTATCAATATTCCCGCCACCTGCGGAAGCCACAACTGGTCCTGGCGGCTCGGCGGACCCGTCCGGGAAATTCTCGACGCGGATATTGCCCGGCGTTTCAGGCGTCTTAACGAACTTTACGGCAGGATCGGCCCGTCCTGAACGCTGCCGAACAGGGTAGGGGACTTGAGGTACAGTTCCGCGTTAAAGTCCCGCAGCAGTTTGGCCATCGACGTGTTACAAACCATGGTTTTTATGACTTTCGCGGAAAGCTCGGCGGAAGGCACGATTTCCAGGTTGGGAACGGCGTCCCGCTCGGTTTGGGAACAGGCGACCGTGTCGGTAACGATGATATGGTTCAACAGCCCTTCGTCGGAAAGTTTTTTAAGCCGTTCCGGGGCGGGAGCGGAAAACACCGGATGAACCGCGAGCAGGTTGATTTCCGCGGGCTTCATCGGGGCCAGCGCCCGTATCAGGGTTTCCACCGATCCGGCCGTGTCCACAAGGTCGTCCACAATCCAGAGCGTCTTGCCTTCTACCGGTTCGGCGGAAAGTATGTTGACGCACTCGACCGAATTACAGCGCGAATAATCCCGCTGTTTATGGGCGACAACCAGCGACACCCCGAACGAGTTCGAAAAATTCCTGGCGAGTTTTTCGCCGCCGGCGTCAACGGAGCAGAACGCCCAGTTTTTTCGAATCTTGTTTTCCAGCGTGGCGAGGTCTTTGATATATACGTCACAAAGCCGCTGTTTCAGCAGGGTAAGGGCCGGTATATCGTCCATAATGCTTACGGTAGGATCCAGCATGGACTTGGATTTATCGGAATGAAGCTGATAGGTAACGAAATGCCGCACTCCCAGGCTTGAAAGGACTTTCAGGTGAATCCACAGGCCGACCGAGCTTCGCCGGGCCGTCCGATCGGAACGGGAACAGGACACGAACGGCTCAAAAACGATGATTTTGGCGGCCTGCGCCCGCTTAAGGGCGTCTACCGCGTGGTACAGCTCTATTTTGGCGTCGTTGACGCCGATTCCCGCCTCGTTCCGGGCGCAGCTGGTAAAAAGGACGATGTCTTTGCCCCGGATAGAACTGGTAACCACCGCTTCTTTTTCGCCGTCGGCAAACTGATCGGTTTTCAGGATCCCGGTACCGTCGATTCGATCGGCAAATTCGGAAAAACTCGCGAATTTTGCCAGATATTCCGCTACCCTGGAAGCGTAGGCCCGCGTCGATCTGGTCGCGGCTATGATAAATTCATTCATAGTACCCCCGGCGGAACAAGAATATCATACATTGTGTTTTTTTTGAAGAGCGCGGCGCGGCCTTACGCGGAACCGGGAAACGCCCCGCGGAATCCCTGTCGCCGAAATAACCGATCCTGTCTCGGCCGTCGCTCTTGACTCCGCGCCGGGAGTGCCGCAAGATAAATCACCGTATCGTCCAGACAAAGTCTTCAAAAACGTAGGTTCCGGCTTTTTTTCCTACTTTTTCGTGGTTGTAAAAGCCGGCAAAGCCGTTGGGGAACGCTGTTTTGTGCAGCGCGACATTGCCGCCAATGGTGATACTGGTGAGGGGGTTATCCCCAAAGGCGTCTTTTTTTATTTCCCGGACCGTGTCGGGAATAACCACGGCGCTTATTTCGTTAAAAGAGAATGCGTTCTCTTCAATAACGATGACGGAAGCGGGTATTGTTATGCCGGTCAGACGGTTGCCGCTGAAGGCCATGGCGGAGACGGCGGT
>JAIRSC010000203.1 GCA_031255645.1 Treponema sp.
ACGGGTGCAAATAATAATCCATATACCGGCGCCGACATTACCCTTACTAACTACGAGGATGTGTTTGGACAGCCACAATCCCTTAGCAGTGCGGGTCTTGGCAACGCCAACATAACAAACGGGAAACTCGACTTTACTCTGGGAACCCCCACTGGCGGGTGGGTAGATTTGACCTCGAGTGGGACAACAGTCAATCCAGGCAACACCAAGATACTGATTATTCTCGGCTTCACAGACGGTAGCAACCATGTATACAACAGATACTACAGTGGCGGCTCCAGCTCGGCAGTCTATATTTACGCAGACAAAAATGTTACTCTTAGCGGCAACGGTATTGACGGGCAGGTGAGACTGGCGAAAGGCTGGAATTATGCTATTTTAAAAACTGGCAACGAATTATCTTCCGGCGAGCCGGACGCTTCCTACAAGTGGTTGTTAATACAATAGCGGTAGTTAACGAAGCCAGGAGCAAACTCCTGGCTTCGTTCTGTAAGGTATGGATGGCCCGCGGCGGACACCGTTACTTAACCACAATACGCACCGTATCCCCGTGAGCGCCGGTAACCTCGTTTCGCAGGGGGTTTACCGTCAAATCCATCCCCTCAAGAGGCAGGGCGCCCAGCAAAACTTCTTCCTCGTTAGGGAGGACTACCGCCTGGCAGGGAGTTTCCCGGTCTTTCCAATGAACCATCACCGGATCCGTTATTTGACTGGGAACTTTTCCGCCCCCGGCGACGATGGCTTCGCCGGTTCTTTTTACGGTAAGCCCCAGCTTTTCGCGGATTTTTTCGTTGATAACCAGCATCCACGCGCCGGTGTCCACCACGGCGTTGACCGTGAGCCGCCTGACCTGTTCTTGAGGCATATATCCCCGATCCGCGTCGTTTTGATCCGCAATGTTGACCAGGGTAACTTCCGTCCGTACTTCGCCCATATCATTTTCCCCTATGACCAGAAGATACTATGCGGCAGCGGAAAAGGCAAGGCGAGGCGTCGTGTTACGCCGTCACGACAGCCTTACCCGCCCCCGGAAACTTCGGGACAGGGTAAGCCGGTCGATGTATTCGATATCCCCGCCGACAGGCAGGCCCGAAGCGAGGCGGGTGATTTCGACGCCGGAATCCTTGAGGATTTTCTGGATATACAGGGCCGTGGTGTCGCCCTCTACGGTTGGATTCATCGCGAGGATTACTTCGGTAATGCCTTCCCGGCGGACGCGGGAAACAAGCTCGCCGATGCGGAGCCTGTCCGGGGTAACTCCCTCAAGCGGAGCGATAAGGCCGCCGAGAACGTGAAAGCGGCCCCGGAATTCCCGCGACTCTTCGATAAACCGCACGTCCTGGGCGCGTTCAACCACACAGAGGATCGAGCCGTCCCTGGCGGGATCGGCGCAGATCGGGCAGGGATCGTTTTCGGTAAAGCTGCCGCAGCGGGAACAGCGCCGTATTGAGGTGTGAAAGGCGATAAGCTCTTCGCCCAGGGCGCGGGCGTAGGCGGGATCGGCGTCAAGAATATGGTACACGAGCCGGACGGCGCTTTTTTTTCCCAGCCCCGGCAGTTTCGACAACAGCGCGGTAAGCCTGTCAATGGCGTTAAGCTCGTTCATTCGCAGTGGGGTCTTATCCGAAGAGGCCCGGAATTATTCCCGCGCCGCCGGCCAAAAGGCCCATTTCATTTTTGATCCGCCCGCTGATCTTTTCCAGCGCCGAACCAACCGCCGCGGCGGTAATGTCCTCAAGCATTTGAACGTCGTTTGGGTCGACCGCCTCAGGGCTGATCCGTACCGCGAGAACCTCCATCTTTCCGTTAATCTCGACCTCTACCATTCCGCCCCCCGCCGATCCGGTCTCCGAAAATTCGGCAAGCCGTTCCTGGAAAGAACTCATCTGTTCCTGGATTTTTTGGGCGTTCTTCAATATGTCCAGAGGGTTAATCGTCATTTTACCACCGTCCCCCGAAAAAGCCGGCGAACCGTTTCGGCTTCTTCGGGAATTGCTTCCCGCCTGTCGTCTGTTTTGTGGGCAAGAACCTGCTTGAAGCCTTCGGTAAACGCGCCGGGCCTGTCCATAAAGCCGCTGTTCCCCGGCGCCGCGCGGCCCGCTCCGGTTTCGGGGGTTTCGGGCGCCGCCGCGGCCGGGCCCAGGGCGGAACGCAGCGAATCTACCGCCGCGCGAAGTTCCCGGGGAGAAATCCACCTGTCGAGCCAGCAAAGTTTCGACACCGCGGTTTCAAGCTCAAAGCGGGGCGAAAGGGAATAGCGCAAATCCCGGTAAACGCCGAGCAGCATAAAGACCGCCTCTTCAAGCTGGGCAAGGGACAGTTTTTCCAGGGCGGCGGCGGAAAAACGGCCGGGGCTGTATCCGAGCAGAGATTCCCTGGTAATCCCCGCCTTTATAAGGAGAAGGCTCCGGTAATATCCGGCAAGGTCTGTTACGAACTGCTCAATCGCGACGCCGGCTTCCAGCAGACGGTCGATTACCGCGAAGGCCCCGGCGGGGTCGTTGTCGGCGCAGGCCCCGGCAAGGGCGTTCAGTTCCTCAAGCCCCACAAGGCCGAATTTTTCCCTTATCTGCGAAGAACGAATCTGCCCGCCGGAAAAAGACACAATCTGATCAAACAGCGTATAGGCGTCCCTCATGCTTCCCGTGGCTTCGCGGGCAATCCAGAACAGGGCTTCGTCTTCCGCCTGAACGTCTATTTCGGCGCAGGTTTCCCGAAGCATGTTCTGAATCGTTTCAACGGGGATAGATTTAAACGCGAACTGCTGGCAGCGGCTTTTGATGGTGGCCGGAACCTTGTGAAGCTCGGTAGTGGCAAAAATAAAGATGATATACGGCGGCGGTTCCTCGATGGTTTTAAGGAGGGCGTTGAAGGCGCTGTTGGAAAGCATGTGTACTTCGTCGATAATGTAGACCTTGTATTTTCCCGAATTGGGCGGAAAAAGCACCTCGTCCTTAATCTGCCGGACATCGTTTACCGAGGTGTTTGACGCTCCGTCTATTTCGATAACGTCAAGACTCGCTCCCCGGCTTATTTCCAGGCAGGCGGGACAGAGCCCGCAGGGGTTCGCCGTAGGGCCTTTTTCGCAGTTCAGGGCCCTGGCAAGTATCCGCGCGGCGCTGGTTTTGCCGCAGCCCCGGGGGCCGGAAAAAAGGTAGGCGTGGGCGATACGTTCCTGCTCAAGAGAGCTTTTCAGGGTGGAGCTTACAAATTCCTGTCCCGCAAGCTCGTCGAAGGTTTTCGGGCGCCGCCGTGTGGCGGTAACTTCGTAGGCCATATGTATAGAATATAACCGGAAGGGGATTTTTTTGTAAGGGGAGATACGTTCCAAACAGCAAAAAACCCCCGCCAGGAGGGCCACGGCGCCGAAACCAACCGCTTACCGTTGCTTCCTTCCGGACCTGGCGGAGTTGGGCGGCGGCTCCTCGCATGGTTCCTGGCCGCGGGGCGTTGTTATCTTACTCCGGTATCCGGCAGACGGTCAAGGCGTTGGTGTTCCGGCAAAATCAAATAGTTTTGGAACAGGCTCCTTCGTTTGTAGAATACAGTCGTTATAAAATCCGCATAAGACGAAACGCTAACCCAGTTCCAGCGCGCGTTTCCAGGCGGCTTCCACGGCGGAAATGACCGTTCCCCGAAAAGCGCCCCGTTCCAGGACGCTTATTCCGGCGATGGTAGTGCCGCCAGGGGAAGCGACCATATCCTTTAATTCGCCCGGATGTTTCCCCGATTCCATGATCATGGCGGCGGTTCCCAAAACGGTTTGGGCCGCGTAGAGCAGGGCCTTTCCCCTGGGAAGCCCCGCGAGAACCCCGCCGTCGGCAAGGGCCTCTATGAATTGGCAGACGTATGCCGGGCCGGAACCGGAAAGGCTGGTAACCGCGTCCATGTGCTTTTCGTCCACCCTGTCCACAATGCCGGCGCCGCCAAGAATCTTTTCAAGCTCTTCCAGCCGCGAAAGGGTCAGTTTGGGAGAAACGGCGATGGCGATGACGCCTTTGGAGATTAGGGCCGGGGTATTGGGCATGATCCGTACTACCGGCACCGAGGCGATAGGCGCGTGGGCCGCCGGGACATCCGTTCCTGAGCCGCCGACAATGGCCTGTATCTTCCCGATTGACCAGCCCGCGGCCATTGACACCAGTATCGCCGGATTGCCGGCGGCAATGCGTTCCCGAACCGCCGGGGCGATTTCGGCCAGTACCGAAGGCAGTACCTGGGGCTTTACCGCAAGAAAGACCAGGTCTCCGGCTTTAACCGCTTCGGTATTGGTTCCGAAAACCTGTCCGCCTATCGTCCGGGCGGTGTTTCTGGCTTTTGCCTTGTCTACGTCGGAAAAACCAATGTTTTCCCCGCCGGCAACCACGGCGGCGCCCTTCATCAGGGCGCTGCCCATATTTCCCGCTCCTATGCAGGCGATCTGTGTTTTCATAATAACAAGTATACCAAAAAAATATAAAATCGACCAGAAGTCCGCCGCGGTTACATTTTAAATAGCGCGGCAGTACGGCGCTTAATCCTTGCCCAAAAACGCCGTAGCCCGCTGCGTTCCCGAGGCAAGGGCTTCCAGTGCCCGGGGCTTTCCGCCGTGAGCCAGGATCATCGGAATGCCGTAGGAAAGCGTCCGTTCCGCGGCGTCGAGCTTGGTCAGTATGCCGCCCGTGCCAAAATCGCTTTTCCCGGAAGTTGTTACCCTGTTTCGGGCGGCGGCAATGTCGGTTACTTCGTCCACCAAAACCGCCTCCGGGTTTTCTTTGGGGTTCGTATCGTAAAGCCCGTCAATATCGCTGAAAAGCACCAGCAAATCCGCGCTCCACAGCACCGCCGATTGGGCCGCCAGCGTGTCGTTATCGCCTATTTTTATCTCTTCGACCCCTACGGTATCGTTTTCGTTGATTATCGGGACGATTCCCTCGTCCACCAGCGTAAAGAGCGTATTCCGCATATTAAGAGTACGGATTGAGTCGCCGAAATCGTCCCTGGTCAAAAGAATCTGGGCGATGTGAATACCGTAGCGCTCAAACGCGCTCCGCCAGGCCCGCATCAGCTCAACCTGGCCCACGGCGCAAAGCGCCTGGCGGTAATGGAGGTCTTTCTTGCGAACCCATTTGTCCATCGTGGAAAGGCCGGCCACCTGCGCGCCGGAAGACACGATAACAATCTGTTTCCCCTGTTTTCCAAGAGCGGCGGCCTGCTCCGCGAATTCGGCAAGAAGGGTCGAGTTGATTTTACCGTTCGAATCCGCCAGCGTATTGGATCCGAATTTAAAGACAATTTTGCGGGCTTCCGCGATTAGGCGGGGAATTACGACGCTCATATCTATCTATATACCGCCTTGCGCTCTTTGTTCAATCCTCATATCATATCCCTATGAAATACCCAATGCGGAGAAAAGACAGGGAAGAGTCCAGGGAAACCGCCCTGCGGATAATCGACAAAGCGCCTTTCGGCGTTATGGCCACGGTCGATTCGGACGGGGAACCCTACTGTACGCCGCTTTCTTTTGTACGGGACGGAGAGACCCTCTACTTTCACTGCGCGCGGGAAGGACACAAAATCGACAACCTCAAACGGGATCCCAGAGTTTGCGTTGGTTTTACCGGGGAGATTTCCTTTCCCGAAGATGATTTTACCGTCGTATATGAATCCGCCATGGTAAGGGGTACGGCGGAAGAAACAAGCGGAGACGAAGAAAAGATATTCGGCCTAAGACTGTTATGCGAACGCTTTACCCCGAAAAACATGGCGGCCTTCGATGAAGTAATCGCCCGGTCTCTTGCCGCGACCGGGGTCTGGAAAATCCGCGTCGAAGAGATTTCGGCCAAGCGGCACAAGCGGCCATAACGTCCATAGCGGCCATAGCGTCCGGAAACAATTACGCGGATGGAACGCCGCGCGTTTCAGGATACCGAAAATTGATCCAGGCCCCGCGGGTCCAGCGTGGCAAAGTAATCGTCCGCCGTTTCCGCGCGGCGTATCCGCAAAACGGAACCGTCCCCGCGAAGCAGCAGTTCGCCGCAGCGGAGTTTGCCGTTGTAGTTAAAGCCCATGGCCCTGCCGTGAGCGCCGGCGTCGTGAATGACGACGAGATCGCCCGATTTTTCGCCCGTTCTGATTTTCGGGAGTTTTCGCTGAACGGCGAATTTGTCGTTGTTTTCGCAAAGGCTGCCCACAATGTCGTAGGTCTCCGAGGGCGGCGCGCTCTCTTTGCCCACGACGCTTATGTGGTGATACGCGCCGTAGAGGGCCGGCCGCATTAGATCCGCCATACACGCGTCAAGGCCGATATATCCGCGGTAAATATCCTTGTGATGTATGGCCCGCGCCACAAGCCAGCCGTAGGGGCCGGTGACGGGCCTCCCGTATTCGGTATGAATGGACAGGGGATCGAGGGGGCTTCCCGCAATCAGATCGTCGTAAGCCTGCCGTATTCCGGCGGCAAGATCTTCCCAGTCAACCGCGTCCTGTTCGGGCCTGTAGGGAATGCCAAGCCCCCCGCCCAGATTGACAAATTCGAGGCGGAGGCCCGTTTTGTCAAAAATTTCCAGCGCAAGCTCAAACAACAGCCGGGCGGTTTCGACATGGTAGGCCAGCGAAAGTTCGTTGGAAGCGACCATCGTATGAAGGCCGAAACGTTTCGCCCCTTTCGCCTTAAGCAGGGCGTAACCTTCAAAAAGCTGATCCCGTGTAAAGCCATACTTTGCTTCTTCCGGTTTCCCGATAATCGCGTTTCCCTCTTTCAGGGGCCCGGGATTGTAGCGGCACGAAACAAGCTCCGGAATACCGGCGTGGCTTTCGAGAAACTCGATATGGCTTATGTCGTCCAGATTTATCACCGCCCCAAGTTCCCCGGCTTTGCGGTACTCCGCCGAGGGCGTCTCGTTGGCGGTAAACATTATGTCTTCGCCCCTTATGCCGGCCATGTCCGCAAGAAGCAGCTCCGGCAGACTCGAACAATCGGCGCCGAAGCCTTCCGCCGCGAGCAGCTTTAGTATATAGGGATTGGGCAGCGCTTTAACCGCGAAATGCTCCTTATACGCGGGAAAGCGGGCAAAGGCCTTTTTTATGCGGCGGGCGTTTTCCCGAATCGCCGTTTCGTCATAAAGGTAAAACGGCGTCGGATACTTTTCAACAAGTTTTTCAAGCTCATCCTTGCCAAGGGGAAACGTTTTTTCAGTCATGGTATGGGGCAGAGTATCACAAAATACCGGCCGCCGCAAGCGCGCGCCGCACTGGTTTTGTGCGAATGAACCTCCTCGCCCTGAAGGCGGGGTATCAGACCCCACTGCGAATGAACCTCATATGAGCGGAAAGCGCTCGCCAAAAAACAACGCGAACTGGTTGAGAGCAGCCCCAAACAGGCCGTTTCACCCCCAAAACAGGCCGTTTGGCCCCCAAACAGGCCGTTTAGCCCCCAAAACCGGCTATTTAGCCCCCAAAACCGGCTATTTGGCCCCCAAAACGGGTCATTCGGACGCCCGAATGGGTCATTCGGACGCCCGAATGGATCAGTCGGACATCCGAATGGATCAGTCGGACATCCGAATGGATCAGTCGGACATCCGAATGGATCAGTCGGACATCCGAATGGATCAGTCGGACATCCGAATGGATCAGTCGG
>JAIRSC010000213.1 GCA_031255645.1 Treponema sp.
CTCGCCGATCTAAGGTCCGCTTTTTCGCTCGCCTCGGCAAAAATTTGGGTACCAAGGCTGAGGATCGAGAACAGCGCGCCGTTCTCATCACTGTCGGAATTCCTCGCCGCCGCGCCAAACACGGCGGCGGTCACGCCCTTTACCGTTGCTCGAATAACTGTCCGCAGGTAAATAACGTTCTGTTTTCTGGTAAACGCCGTTTCGGCTACTTTCCCGGTATCCTCAAGCAGTTCAAGGTCAAAGCGTTCGCCGCCGTCAAAAACCACCTGCGCCGATCCGACCCGTGAGGGCAGGGGAGTAAGCACGGGCAGGACGATTTTAATCCAGTTTACGCCTATGGGAATACGCATGGTTTCTTCGGTTTTAAGCGGAAGCCTGCCGCAAAAGCCCAGCACGTTAAGCCGCGCCATACCCGGCGGAATCTCCAGCTCTTCATTTATTGAAGAAGGAACGGGATGACTGTAAACGCCGGGATAATCGGCGAAGGCAAGCTTTAATCCGTCCCTGTCGATACGGGCGTCGTCCATCGCGCCTTCGCCCCGGTAAAACAGCATCCCCAAATACCTTGCCAGCGCGGAATTGGAAAACTCCCGTGGAGACGAGGGGTTCGCCGGAATCTCCGTGTTGCTTTTCAGGGCCTCTGCCTGCAGCGCGGAGATCATGGCGCCGTATTTGACCGAAAGATCTTTCAGCTTGTTGTTTATCCGCCGTATTTCGACCAGGGCCTCGTCGAGGCTTGTTTCGCCGTTTTTGCCGCGGTGATAGTAGTTGAGCGCGTTAAAAACGTTGAGGTACACGTCCTCGTAATCTTCCCCGTCGTATTCACGGCTCAGATCGTTAAGCAGATATACCCCAATTTCCTGGCTTATGCTGACGGCGAAATTTTCCTCGATGGCCCGCTCTCCCCGTTCAAGCAGCGACGCGGACCCGTTCCAGTCTTCCGCGTAATGGCTGAGCATACCCTTGTCAAGGTAATACAGTACCTGGTCTTTTTCGCGGTATATTTTTTTGCTGTTTTCCTCGAGGACTTCGACGCTTTGGGAAAAAGCCTCCGCCTCCACAAGCCGGTCTACCGGCTCGTAGGGGTTAGTCGTGGCGCATGAAAAAAACAACAGACAGGCGCCCGACATAAAAGCCATTGCGGCCCAGCCGGCCCTGTACGCGAATAAGCCTGTTCGAAACCAAAAGCGGCGCATAACGATCTGTTGTGATCCCTTATGGTTTTACACCGGGATTTCTGATTACTTTTTTAATCTCGTTGTATTCGCCGATCCAGACCCGGCGGTTTGTGGTTATGTCGGTAAGTTCCGCGGTAATAAAGTAACTGCGGGTCGCCGTCTTGTCGTAGCGGTCGATAATGGTTTTGACGGAGCCGGTCATGATAAAGTCGGCGCCGGTTTCCATGCCGAGGGCGGCGGCGCTCTCGTCGCTGGTATAACCCGACTGTTGATCGTCCCGCTCGGCGCGGATTTCCCGCCGCAAATCGCCGGAGGCGACAAATTCCGCCTTCCCGCTGTTCAGGATCGACGCTTCAAGCCGCTGGGAAAGTATCGAGGTGTCGATATGTTCGTCGCTGGCGTTCCTGAAGTTGCCGACGATAACTACCGGCAGTCTGCGCTGGGCAGCCTCAAACTGGCTGAGCCGGGGCGTTTCAAGACATTCCTTAATCAGCGCGTCGCTTGCCAGACGCAGATCGGTGTCGTTCCAGTAGCCGCTCAGATCGATCTGGGTATCCGCGTCAACCCGCTTGACCGAATGGCAGGACGTGAAAAGGGCAAGAACCGCAAGAACAACAAAGACCGCGCCAATGCCGGCGCGAATATTTTTTTTCATTTTATAATCCTCCTGAAAGATTAAGAAATTTTACCACAAAGCGCGCGAACAAGGGAAGAACGGGCCAACGCCAGCGAACAAAAGTCCGCGCCGCTCGTGGTCTTTCTTATCCGTACTTTAATCTTAACGGAACGCGGAGAACCGGTTAATCGGGATTTTCCGCGTTCCCGCAAAAAAATCACAAGCGCGACAGGCGCCTAGTTTATCACCGGCTGGGGAGATGTGGAATTCTTGTCAATCTGCTGATCCATCATCCTAAGGGCGTCCATAGCCTTGAATTCCGCATAGCGGGCCGCTTCGCTTTCAATGGCTTTCTGGGCCTGGTCGGCCGCCGTTTTCGCGGCGTCTTCCTTGCTTAAGCGAAGCCGCATCCAGAGGGTTTTCTTGTCCGGCGATGTCCATACCAAATCGCGGACCGCGCCCTGAATGTTAGCCTGGGCAATCTGTCTGCTTACGCTTTCCTGGAACTGCATAGCCGCGGTATTGTCAATGCCGCCCGCTTCCCTGGCGTAATCGGTAACCATACCCTGGGCCAAAACCTGAAGCTGGCGCGCCAAATCCTGCCGGGCGGCGGAATCCGCCATGGTCAACCGCATGTTTTGCTGGGCGTTGCTGGATACGCCGATACCCCACAACATGCCTTCGGGAGGCTGTTCGTTAATCCAGGGCGGCATATCGGAATCAGATACGGTAGGAGGCTTGGACGCGCAGGCCATAAAAACCGCCGCGGCTATCAGCACAATGCCAATTGTTTTCTTCATTATGAACTCCTTGTACAATATTTTCCTCAAAAAATATCACATATTCATAAAAATGTATATCACATCAGCCAGTTCCAAAGCCAGCGGGAAACCTGACAAGCCAAAATCCATGGTGTATAGTATAATTATCGGATATGAAACAAACGGTATACGTAATAGGCCACCGTAATCCCGATACCGATTCGGTCGTGTCCGCCGCGGCCTATGCGGCGTTCAAGCGGGCTCTGGGCGTCAACTGCCGGGCGGCCAGGGCGGGGAACATGAATCCCCAAACGGAATATGTGTTCGAGCGCTTTAACGCGCCGGAACCGGAATACCTGCCGGACCTTATTCCCAAGGCCGCCCACTATGTAACGGAAACGCCGGCGGTGCACGATCAGGTTCCCCTGTGGAACGCCATTGAACAAATGGAACGGGAAAATATCCGGGCGCTTCCCATCGTCGATTCCCTGGGAATTTACAAAAGCATGCTTCATTACCGCGGCTTCTCGCGCTATATTATTACGCACATCAACCCGCACCAAAAAGCCGTTTTCCCCCTTTCCATGGATCTTGCCGCCGAAGTTCTCAGGGCGCAGCCGATAACCCTTTATCATTCCGGCGAAGTCCGCCGTTCGTCGATTATCATCGCCGCCTCGTACAACAAGTACTTTATGTCCCACCTGGAAGACAACGACATAGAAAACGCCGTGGTTATTATGGGAGACCGGCTTGATCTGCAAAAATACTGTGTGGAACGAAAGGTCAGGGCGCTGATACTTTCCAACGGCCATATTCCCGGAGAAGACCTTGTCTCCGCCGCGGAAAAAAACAACGTATCGGTTATGTCCAGCCCCTACGACACTTCTTCGACGGCGATGCTGATTATGTACTCGGTTCCGGTGGGCGCCATGGGAGACGATACGGTTCCCCTGGCCCGGCTTTCCGATCCAATCAGGAACCTTAGACAGCCGCTTTCCCAGGCGCCTTCCCGCTGCCTTCCCATCGGCGACGACGAAGGCCGGGTTACCGGGGTTTTGTTTGAAGGCGACCTTGCCCACGAGCCGAACATCGGGATCATCATGGTTGATCATAACGAGATGAGCCAGGCCGTGGAAGGCATAGAAAGCCACCGTATTCTTGAAGTAATCGATCACCACCGGCTGGGAAGCCTTTCTACCCGCTATCCGATCATGTTTATCAACAAGCCGGTCGGCGCCACCAGTACGATTATCGCCGGACTTTACCGGGAACAGCGTCTCCCGATAAAAAAAGAAATCGCCTCGATACTGCTCTGCGGTATTCTCGCCGACACCCTTTCGCTCAAGTCCGCGACCACGACGGAAACGGACAGGGAAACGGCGGGGTACCTGGCCGAATTGACCGGGCTCGACATTGCCGGGCTGGCCGGGGAACTGCAAAACGCGGCAAACCGGGCGCACGACCGGCCGGCGAAGGAATTTATCGCGCTGGACATGAAAGAATACACTGAAAATGGCGTTTCGTTCCTGGTAAGTCAGATAGAAACCAACGACCCGGAAGGAATTGTCGCCAGAAAGGACGAAATACTTTCCGCCCTGGAAGCGCTGCGAAGTTCAACGTTTTATTTTTCCGCGCTTCTGGTTACCGATGTAACCGCCCTCGATTCCCTTCTTTTTGTCAGCGGAGAAAAAGGATTTACCGCCAGCCTGAATTTTCCGCGCAGGGAAAAGGATATTTTTATCCTGAAAGGGATTGTCTCAAGGAAAAAACAGCTTGTCCCGCTTTTGACGGAGCTTCTGGAAAAGCTGCGCTAAAAGAGGCTTTCCCAAAACCGCGCGCGCAGCGCACAGTCAATTAGGTTTGGGACAGGCTCCCAAAACTTCAGTTTTTGGGAAAGCAACATGGGCGTCTGCTTTTTTCCGGGCCGTTCGTCTTTTCCGGGGCGTCCGCCCTACACAGCCGCGGGGGTTTTACCGAGAACCCGCATAATCTTCGTGGGGCATTTCTGCTCGCAGGTTCCGCAGGCGCTGCATTTTTCGTAATCGACAACCGGTATGCCGTCTTCCAGAACGATGCATTGTTCCGGGCAGTTTTTAACGCAAATCCCGCACTTGATACAGCCTACCCGGCAGGTTTTGCGTATCGCGGAACGGATCGGATTACGGTTGGAGCAGAGAGCAAGGGTTACCGGTTTGTCGCGGGGAACAACTCTCATAATGCCCTGGGGACATTCGGCGACGCAGACTTTGCAGCCGGTACATTTTGTATTGTCTACGTGGGGAAGCCGATCGTTGCCCATGGTAAGCGCGCCGAAACGGCAGACCCGGACACAATCCCCGAAACCGATGCAGCCCCAGGAACAGAGTTTGGTTCCTCCCGTCAATTTTGCGCCCCGGCAGGTTTCAAGGCCCGTGTAAATTCCCCTGGGAACCCCAATTCCTTCCCCGCCAAGGCAGCAGCGTACCGACACCATCGCCGTTATCTCGGCGGCGCTCAGGCCCATAATGGCGGCAAGCGCGTCGGCGACGGCCTTGCCTCCGGCGGTACAGCGGGTTATGTCGCCGCCCGCGGCAACGGCGGCGGCGTAACCGTCACAGCCGGGAAAGCCGCAGCCCCCGCAGTTCGCTCCGGGAAGGGCCTCGCGAATCCGGCCCGTGAGGGGATCTTCGGGAACGTAAAAAAATTCCCTGAAAAAACCAAGGGCGCAGCCCAGAACAAGGGCCAGGATCGCGGCGAATCCCGCGGTTACAAGAACAATAATCATGATAATCTCCGTCCGGCGCCTTTCGCGGCGTTCCCCTGTGAGCTTCCGGTTCGCACCGTTCCTCCTACTTGACCAGTCCGCTAAAACCCATAAAGGCCATGGACAAAAGCGCGGCGCTTACAAAAAGTATCGGCGTTCCCCGCAGGAAAGGCGGCGTCGGGCTTGTCTGTATGCGGCGGCGGACGCCGGCAAGAAGCAGCAGCGAAACAAGAAAGCCCATCGCGACGCCCACGGCGTAGACCAGCGATTCAATATAATCGTATTTTTTAAGCCACACGTCGAAGGTTACGGCAAGGATCGCGCAGTTTGTCGTTATAAGGGTCAGGTATATTCCCATCGCCCCGTACAGGGACGGGATCATTTTTTTCAGGTAAAATTCCACAAGTTGAACCAGCGCGGCGATAACCAGGATGAATACCAGAATCTGCAAAAACTCAAGGCCGCCGAGTTCCCGGAAGACGCCCGTTTCCCTGGACAGGACAAAGTAATATACCGGCCAGGTAACGGCGGTCGCCAAAATCGTAACAAACGTAACAGCAAGACCCATGCCGATAGACTTGTCCTCGTCGGTACTCATCCCGATAAACGGGCAGAGGGCGATAAACCGCATAAGCACCACATTGTCGATGAGAAAGGCCGAAATAAAAATTTTGAAAAGTCCCGGGCCGCTCATGCTTTGGCTCCCGCCGCGTTGTCCGCGATTGCGCCGCTCTGCCCGGCGGCTTTAACGCCGCAGGCCTCCCCGGCGGCACAGCCGGCACAGCCGGCCTGTTCGCCGGTATCACCGTCGGCGGGGACTTTGCCGGAATTTTCCAGACCCCTTTTTATCGCGAGGTTCAGCGCGATAAAAAGGGCAAACACAAAAAAGCCCCCCGGCGGCAGCGTAAAGAACAAAATGCTGAAAGGCAGCTTCAGGCCCGGCAGAAAGAAAAGCGTACCGCTTCCCAAAAGTTCCCGAACCAGCGAAATACCGGCGAGTACCCAGGTGTAACCAAGGCCCATGCCCAGGGCGTCGGGGATTACATACATCAGGGGCTGTTTCGACGCGAAGGATTCGACCCGGCCCATAATGATACAGTTCACGACAATCAGCGGAATAAAGACCCCCATCGCTTTGGAAAGGTCGGGAGAGTAGGCCTTAAGCACATAGTCGATCACCGTCGTAAACGCGGCAATCACGATAATGAATACCGGTATGCGGATCGAATTGGGAATAAGCCTGCGGAACAGGCTTATCACGACTTCCGACATCAAAAGCACAAAGGTCATTGAAAGGCCCATGCCGATTCCGTTGACTACCTTTGTCGTTACGGCCAGCGAAGAACACAGGCCGATCATCAGTATTAAAAGGGGATTTTCCCTTACCAGCCCGTTGGTGAATATTTTGATTACGTTCATTTTCCCGCTCCCTGTTCGGCAAGCCAGCGCTCCGCCGAGGTTCCCGCCGCCTTTACCGTAACCGCGACGGCCCGGCTTGTTATCGTGGCTGCGGTGATGGCGATAATGTCGTTGTTCGGCTCAAACGGATCGCTTAGGGGTTTCCCGTCAAACTGATCCGCGAAACTCAGCTTTGCTTTCTCGTCTACATAATAGGAAGGATCGGCGGCGTTTGCCCCAAGGCCGGGGGTATCGGAGTGTTCCATTACCCTGATCCGGCTGATCTCTCCGGCGGCGTTTACCCCTACGAGGATTTTAATCGCGCCTCCGTAGCTTCCACCCACAGCCTGCAGGGCCGCGCCGGCAAGAACGCCGTTTTGCCTGACAGCCCACTGGCTTTCAAAGCTGACAGCGGGATCGGGACTCACGATGGTTCCGGTGATGTCCTCAAAGCTGTCCGCGCCGGGAAAGATCTCCTTAAGCGCCGCTTCCTGATCCGTCCTGTTCTGCCGTTCTATGGTTTTCGCCGTAGCGGAGTACACGAAGGCAAGACCGACGCAGGCCGCCGCCGCGTACACCGTCAGCACAAGCCCCAGTTTAAGAATGTCCCAGACTTTCATACGGCGGCCCCCTTTGCGGGCGAAGCGGAAGAGGCGGATTCGGATTTCCCGGAAGGCTCCGGCTGTCCGGCGGTTTTGGCTTTTCCGGCTTTGGCCGGTTTTACAAAGCCGTACTTTTTCTGGATAAGCCGGTTAAGGAACGGCGTCGCCGCGTTCATGATAAGAATACCGTAGGTGACCCCTTCGGGATAGCCGCCCCATTTTCGTATCAGCACGGTGATGATCCCCGCCCCCGCGCCGAAGACAAGTTTTCCGTTCGCGGTAAGCGGCGCGGTGCTGTAGTCGGTCGCCATAAACACGGCGCCGAAACAGAGGCCGCCGCCAAGGAGGCCGAAAAGCGGATCCATGCCAAGGATAAAAGACAGCGCAAAGGCCGAAGCCGTCATCGCGAGCGGGGCGCGCCAGTCAATCACCTTTGTTACAAGCAGATAAAAAAAACCGGCCAGAATCAGCAGTATCGAAGATTCGCCGATGGTTCCGCCGCGGTTTCCGACAAAAAGGGTCTTGATCATGTCCCAGTAGGCTTCGCCGGAAGAAAGCCCGGCGGCAAACAGATTCGCCGCCACGCCGGAAACCCCGCCGCCTGCCCTGGCAACGGCGAGCGGCGTAGCCCCGGACATGATACTTGCCCCGCCGACCGCGTCGACGCCCGCCGAAAACCCCCAGGCCCTGCCCGGTACGGCCCAGCGGGTAATCGCCGCCGGAAAACTCATCAGTAGAAAGGCGCGGCCCGAAAGGGCGGGGTTAAACACATTGGCCCCGATGCCGCCGAAAAATTCCTTGGCGACAACTATCGCGAAAAGACCGCCCAGGGCCGCCATCCACAGCGGCGTTTCGGGGGGCAGGGTCAGGGCGAGAAGAAAGCCCGTTACCGCGGCGGAAAGATCCCCGCTGCGGTTTTCCCGGCGCAGGACAAGCCTGAAAACCGCTTCGCCCGCCACGGAAGCGGCCGTTGTAACCAGAATCACCGCCAGGGCCGGGATGCCGTAGATCACGACGCCGAATACCGCGAGGGGACCAAGGGCTATGAGTACATGGCCCATGATCTTCGCCGTAGTGGCGGACGTTCCTATATGGGGGCTTGAGCCCAAAAACATGCCGGACATGCTACACCTTCCCCTGTCCCGCGGCCTGGGCGACGGACTTTGCCGCCCTGAGACGCTGTTTTCCAACGCGGAAACGCTGAACAAGTTTTATTCCGGCGGGGCAGACGTAGGAGCAGCTTCCGCACTCAATACAGTCCATAAGCCCCGCCCGTACCGCCTCGTCCATGCCGCCGGACTCAAGGGAAACATTCATGATTACCGGCGAAAGCCGGCAGGGGCAGTTTCGTATGCAGCGGCCGCAGCGTATGCAGATTCCCTCGCCGCCGGTTTTGGTTTCTTTGGAAGTCAAAAGAAGTATGCCGGAGGTGTTTTTCTGAACCGGAACGGCCAGAACGGGAACGGCGTTTCCCATCATCGGCCCGCCGAATACGATTTTCCGCAGACGGTCGTAGTCGATTTTCATAAAGGTTTCGGGCAGTTCCCCGATTAGGGTTCCGATGGGGACGCGGATATTTTTGGGGGTTTTGCAGGCCCCGCCGGAAACGGTAAGGTCGCGGTCGATGAGGGGTTTCCCCAGCGTAAAGGCTTCGGCAATCGCGACGAGGGTTCCCACATTCTGCACGATACAGCCGCAGTCCGCCGGAAGGCCGCCGGAGGGTACTTCGCGGTTTGCCAGGGCTTTTATCAGCATTTTTTCGCCGCCCTGGGGGTACAGGGTTTTGCAAAGGCCCACGTGTACTTCAAGGGAATTGGCGATGAGGTATGCGTTCTGTCGTATTTCCTGTTCGAGTACCGAAACGAGGGAAGCTTTGTTGTCTTCCATGCCGATAACGGCCCGCTTTACCCCGGTTATCCTCATTATCGCGGCAAGACCGGTAACAAGGAGGCGGGGCTTTTCCGCCACAACCGCCTCGTCGGTGGTAAGGTAGGGCTCACATTCAGCGCCGTCGGCTATAACCAGGTCAACGGTTTTACCGGGCGGGGGGTTAAGCTTAATATGGGCGGGAAAGCCCGCGCCGCCCATGCCGGTAATGCCGGCGTCCCGGATTCGCCGCAGGGCTTCTTCTTTCGTACAGGAAAACGGATCGAGGGGGGTCATCAGCTCCGTTTCGTTTTGATCCGCTCCTTCATCCGCCTCGATAACAATACACAGACCTTCTGTATTGTTCGGCTGGAGTCTCGGCTCGATTTTCTTTACCGTACCGGAAATCGACGCGTGAACCGGAACCGTCATCGGGCCGGGCGCGGCGCCGTTGGCTATACACTGGCCCCGCCTGACCCTGTCGCCGGGGGCAGCCAGGCTTTTGTTCGGCGCGCCGAAATGCTGGTTGACGGGAATGACCACCTGTTTGGGAAACGGGGCGATTTCAACGGGCTTTCCCTCGGTAGCGTGTTTCCGGGTGTTTAATTTGATTCCCCGGCTGAATGTGCTCACGGCCATGAAACGGCTTTCTCCTGTATCAATTCAGCCAGTTCCAAAACCCCATGGTTTTTCCACTGGCTTTGGAGTTTCGTAAGTCTAAAATCCTTATGTGGTAAGGATTTTAGACTGACGAAACATCCTACGTTCGAGGAGGCTTTCCCAAAAACTGAAGTTTTGGGAAAGCCTCTATAGAGTATATCTGAATGAGGCTTTGAATGACAAGTTGTGTGAGTAAATGTCGCGCTCCATGGCATTTACGGAAAAGTCGTCCAGCGGCATGGACACGAAGCGATTGACCTTATCCCGAAAAAAAGACTATATTAGGTAATAACCGCCCTACAACCGGCCGCGCCGGGGGTGGTTCCGGTTAGTGTTAGAGAGATTAGCTCATCTGGATAGAGCGTCAGCCTCCGGAGCTGAAGGCGGCAGGTTCGAGTCCTGTATCTCTCAGTGGAGCCTATTATTTTAGCGTCCGGTTCGCTGCGGCGTCAGGAGTATTTCAAACTTCTCGGACTTCCTTTCAATATTATGCCGTCGATGCTGGACGAAAAACCGCGTCCGAATCAAACTCCCCGCGAATATACCGAGGAAATGTCGGTCAGGAAGATCAACAAAATCATCGATCAGCTTCGGGGGCGCATGCCCTACTGGATTTGCGGGGCGGATACGGTAATTTCCGTTGACGGCGAAATTTTCGGCAAGGCGTCCAGCCGCGACCAGGCCGGGGAGATGCTGGAAAAACTCCGGGGAAGGGAACACGAGGTTTCGACCTCGGTGGCCCTTTTTAACGGCAGGAACCAGACGATAGACCGCCGTTCCGTCCAGAGTTCCGTCACCTTTGCCCCCCTTTCGGAGAGCGAAATAGACTGGTATCTCAATACCGGCGAATGGCAGGGCGTGGCGGGCGCCTACAAGATACAGGGCCTCGGCGCCTGCTTTGTTACCTCGATAAAAGGCTCGTACAGCGCCATTGTGGGCTTGCCTTTGCGGGAATTTTATGTTATGCTGATTGAGAACGGCTATCAGTACGGCGATGTCCGTTAGGGAAGGCCGTTCCACAATTTTCCGCCGTCCGGCCCCCTGTTTAT
>JAIRSC010000237.1 GCA_031255645.1 Treponema sp.
ATACAAGAATAATACGGGAGAGTAAAAAATTCAACCGCCTAAACCCCCCGGCGCGCAAACAAAGGCGGCCGCGTAAAAAAAAGGCCGGCCGGCTTGGCCGGCCAGCCTTGGGGTTTACAGCTTGAACAACAGTTCCTCGTAACCGGGGAGCGGCCAGAAGTCCTTGGCGACCAGTTTTTCAAGGCTGTCTACCTTGACGCGGACGCTGTCCATCAGGGGCCGGACTTTTTCAAAGTACGCCTTGGCCTGGGCCGGGGCGTCCTCGATGTCCTGGGCTTCGGC
Source organism: Treponema sp. (assembly GCA_031255645.1). GTDB lineage: Bacteria > Spirochaetota > Spirochaetia > Treponematales > Breznakiellaceae > JAIROH01. Next base: position 283 of record JAIRSC010000237.1, read on the forward strand.
GAGGACAGCCTCCAGTTTGGCTGTTTCATCATACAGCTCGGCCAAAATGTCGGAGATTTTCTTCGCCCGTTTCGCCTGGGGCACGTTGTTCGCGCCGATAGCGGCAAGGGCGGCCGCCTCGCCCGCAAGGGCGCCCGCGTAGGAACTGGACGCGGGAAAGATATAACGCCGGGCAAGTTCAATGCTTACCCCCGCTTCGATGTTGATCTGCCTGGAATATTTTTCCAGATAGATGTGGTAACGGCTTTCCATTTCCTCTTTGGTAAGCACCTTGTGGGTTTCAAAAAGGGAACTGGTTTCACCGCGGATACGCACGGAAAGGGCGTCCACGGCGTTTTTCACATTGGGCAGCCCCCGGCGCTCGGCTTCCCGGACCCACTCGTCGGTATAACCGTTGCCGTTAAACACCACCTTGCAATGCCTGCCGTAGGATTCCTTTATGATAGCCTGAACAGCCTCGTTTCTGCCGGAAACCTCTCCTCCCTTTGGAAGCGATTCAAGCTTGTCGGCAAATTCCGAAAGCACCTGGGCAACCGCCACATTGAGGTAGGTGTTGGGCGTGGCTATTGACTGGGAGGAACCGACCATGCGGAACTCGAATTTATTTCCCGTAAAGGCAAAGGGACTCGTCCTGTTGCGGTCGGAAACGTCCTTGGGCAGATTCGGCAGGCTGGTAACGCCGAGTTTGATCTGGCCTCCGGCGGAGGACTTGCCCGCTGATTTGCCTTCAACGATATTGTCGAAGATTTCGGTCAAGGGGCCGCCGAAGAAAATAGACACTATGGCCGGAGGCGCCTCGTTGGCGCCCAGGCGATGATCGTTTGCAGAAGTAGCGACCGAGGAGCGGATCAAAAGGGCGTAACGGTCAACAGCCTCAACCACCGCGGCGGCAAAAAGAAGGAAGCGGGCGTTAGACTCGGGATTTTCGCCGGGGTCGAAAAGGTTGATGCCGTCATCGGTGGCCATGGACCAGTTGTTGTGTTTGCCGGAACCGTTGACCCCGGCAAAGGGTTTCTCGTGAAGCAGTCCTTCCATACCGTGCCGGCGCGCCACGCTGCGAATGGTTTCCATAACAAGCTGGTTGGAGTCAACCGAGGCGCTGGAATTGAGGTAGATCGGGGCGATCTCGAACTGGTTGGGGGCGACCTCGTTGTGCTGGGTTTTGGCCGGGATTCCGGCTTTCCACAACTCGACATTAAGCTCCCTCATGAAGGCGGCCACACGTTCCTTGATCGCGCCGAAGTAATGATCTTCCATCTCCTGGCCCTTCGCGGGCAGGACGCCGAAGACCGTTCTTCCGGTGAGCATCAGATCGGGGCGTTTGTCGTAATACTCCTTGTCCACCAGGAAATATTCCTGCTCGGGCCCGACGGTGGTAAGCACCCGTTTGGAAGTTTCGTTCCCAAGGGCGCGGAGTACCCGCAGGGCCTGTTTTGAAAGGGCGTCGATGGATTTAAGCAGGGGAACCTTTTTGTCCAGGGCCTGGCCGTAATAACTGATAAAGGCGGTGGGAATACAAAGGGTCGTTCCCGTGGGGTCGGTTTTGAGGAAAGCCGGACTCGTCACGTCCCAGGCGGTGTAACCCCTGGCCTCGAAGGTCGCCCGAAGCCCCCCTGAGGGAAAGCTCGACGCGTCGGGTTCTCCCTTGATAAGTTCCTTTCCCGAAAATTCCATCAGGATCCTGCCGTCCCCGGTGGGGGCGATAAAGCTGTCATGCTTTTCGGCGGTAAGCCCGGTGAGGGGCTGGAAAAGGTGGGTGAAGTGGGAAGCGCCCTTGGCGATAGCCCACTCCCTCATGGAGGCGGCAACCACATCCGCCACTTCAAGGCTCAGTTCCTTTTCGCCGTTTTGTACCGCCACAATTTCCCTGTAGATGTTCCGGGGCAGCCTTTCCCGCATTACCGCGTTGGAAAAACAATTGGAACCGTACAATTCGGTAACGGGAATCTTCGTAAAATCAATGCCGCGGTCACAACGACATTCTTCACAGCAGCTCATAACATTCTCCTTCAATATAACAGGGCTTTTCCAAAACTTCCGTTTTCAGGAACGGCCCTGCCGGTATTCATCTACATACTAGCAAATTCCATGCCAGGGTGGGAGAAAAACCGGCAAACTCCGCGAATTCCTGTTTTTTTGGAAGTTTTAGCCGGGTTTCCGGAACTTTCGGCCGCGCCCTTGCCGGAAATCGCCAATTTCCTGCCGCCTGGTAAGGGTTTGTTTTATTTCCCTTTTCAGAAAACGACAAAAATGTAGCTTATTGGAAATAATTCCTGCATTTTTGTATGAATATCGGCGTTTTGCCACGACAAGCATACCGAAACAGCCTCATCCAATAGCCGCCGGGCCGGTTTCGCCGGTTCGTATCCGGATAGTTTCCTCAATGGGAAGAATGAAAATCTTCCCGTCCCCGATTTCGCCGCTCCGGGCGCCCCGGATAATGGCGTCGATCGTGGGTTTTACAAAATTGTCATTCACCGCAATCTCGACGCGGACCTTCTTGAGGAGATTCACCTCCGTCTCGACGCCGCGGTACTGTTCGGTGTATCCCTTCTGCTGGCCGCAGCCCATCGCGTTGGTAACGGATATTTTGAAAACCTCGGCCCCGTACAGTTCCTGCTTTACCTCGTTGAGGGCGTGCGGCTGGATATAAGCGATTATCAATTTCATCATCGCGCTCCTTTGCCCTACATATTGCTGAAGATCTGGAAACCGGAATAGGCTTCCGCCTTGTGTTCGCTCAGATCGAGACCCATAAGTTCTTCCCGGGGGCTGACCCTGAGACCGGCAACGGCCTTAATCAGGGAAAAGAGCAGAAGGCTTGTCAGCGCCGCCCAGGCCCCCACCGCGAGGACGCCGGTAAACTGCTTCCCAAGCTGGGCAAAACCGCCGCCCTTGAGCAGGCCGACTATTCCGTCTTCCGGCGCGTTGGCCCAGACGCCGACCGCCAGGGTTCCGAAGACGCCGCAAACGCAGTGCACCGAAACGGCGCCCACCGGGTCGTCAATCTTGAGCGTCTTGTCGATAAACTCTACCGCGAGCACCACAAGGACGCCGCCGATAAGGCCGATGACCACCGCGTCGGCGGGGCCTACCGTTCCGCAGGGGGCGGTAATCGAAACAAGGCCCGCGAGGAGTCCGTTAAGCGTCATGGAAGCGTCGGGTTTTTTGAACCAGAGCCAGGAAAAAAAGAGCGCCGCCGAGGCTCCGGCGGAAGCGGCCAGGGCGGTTACCACGCAGACCCTGGAAATATTCGCGCCGCTCCAAATGCTGCCTTCGCCCAGCGCGGTAAGGGTGGAAGCGCCGTTAAAGCCGAACCAGCCGAAGAAAAGGAACAGCACGCCCAGGGCCGCGTAGGGGATATTGTGTCCCGGAAAGGCCTTAACGGAAATCCTGCCGTCGGGGCCCTTGATATACTTGCCCGTCCGGGGGCCCAGCACCGCGGCGCCCATGAGCGCGGCCCAGCCGCCTACCGAGTGAACAACGGTGGAACCGGCGAAATCGTGGAAACCCAATTTCGCGAGCCAGCCGTCGCCGCTCCAGGCCCAGTGGCCGGAGATCGGATAAATGAAGGCCGAAATGAAACAGGTATAAATAAGATAGGACTTGAACCGGGTCCGTTCCGCCATGGCTCCGGACACGATAGTAGCCGAGGTGGCGGCAAAAACCGCCTGGAAAAACCAGTTTTTGTAAATTTCCCCGTTGGCGGCGGTCAGCCCCATTTCGTTGAAAAAGAACTGGTCCGCGCCGACAAACCCGCCGAAGGCGTCCTTGCCGTACATAAAGCCCCAGCCCAGGGCCCAGTACACGATGACGCCGAAGCAGAAATCCATCGTGTTCTTCATGGTGATATTGGCGGCGTTTTTCGCCCGGGTCAAACCGGTCTCTACCAGGGCAAAGCCCGCCTGCATGATAAAGACCAGAATGGCGCCGATAAACAGCCATACCACTTCCAGGGAAAAACCCAGAGACTCGATACTTTCCTCCGCGAAAAGGAAAACTCCCGGAACCGGAAGCAGCACCGCCAAAGCAACAATTTTTTTTCGCACCCCTCTGCCCTCCTGATGAAGATACGGCTTTCAGCCGCAATGTAATCCGGCAGCTCTCGCGAGACCGGCCGGTTTTGGAAC
>JAIRSC010000034.1 GCA_031255645.1 Treponema sp.
TAGAACCGGTCCTGCCGTTGAGTTGCTTTGCCATTACTTCGGCGGCTTCGGCGCCATAAAGATTGGCGTCGCAAGCCATACCGAACGAATATCCCGGGGGATTGGTTCCGTCTGCCCGGACATGGTTAAAGTGGGTAACGCCTACAAAAATGCCTTGCCTGCCTGCGGCGGCAATGGTAGAATCGAGACCGTTATCACCATAGGGACCGATAATAGCCTGTCCGCCTTCAGCGATAAAAGCTTCCATTGTCGTTCGAACTTCGGCGCTGTCTTCCACATCGACACCCACGACCTTGGCCTGGGTAAAACCATTGTCCTTACAGGCCTGCAGAAACGCGGCGACCCAAAGCCGGATCGTGGGGTGGTTCAGCAAACCGCCGACATAGGCAATCTTTACTTTCGACGGATCAAATGATCCGCCGCCCGTCTGTCTGTCCGGCGCGCCGAAAAGGCTGCCCGCCATAAACAGTATCAACGTAACACACAAAATCATCTTTACCTGTTTCATGTTTCTTCCTCCAAATCAAAATATTTTTATGGGAATACACCCATATTACCGGAGTATTACAATATCGCTATACCTTTGTCTATCCCACGAATTGCGCAAAGGCCGGTTACCGTTTTTTGTCCCGCGCAACGCATACCGCTGTATAGACCCGCTTGATTCGTTCAGTGAAGTCATTTTCCACATAAATTCCTCTTGCCGGTTAGCTACGCGCCTATTTTTCTCTATTTAATACGTTTTTCCGTATAATTCGGATCCTTGTTTCGAACAGAGGTCCCCCAGGCTTTAAGCCGTTCGTGAAAAACGCCGTTCTGTTCCTGCTTGGGCCAAAGCGTAAAAAGCCGGAACGGTTTGTCGCTTTTGCTGTTGTCGATCCAGTGGTAAACCCCGCCGGGAATGATAATAATATCTTCCGCTTTGACCTTTACCGGGACATCGTCAAGAACAACGTCTCCCTCGCCTTCAATGATATAGTAGATTTCCGTCAATTCGTGGGCCGCTCCATGACCGCTGGAGCCCGCGGTGGTTCCGCCGGCTTTCAGGGTACCTTCATTGATATTGATAACCTGATGTTCGGCCATCTCGTCTCCGGTAAGCAGCTTTGAGCTATAGTTTTCATCACATAAAAAAGGTTCAACGTTTTCCGCGTTGATCAGTTTCCACTTGGCCATTCGGTCCTCCTCGTTGATACGGTATTGTATACTGGTATACCAGATATTGTCAAGAAAAATCGTACTTTTGGGAAAATTTTCCATAAGAATACGGTTCAGCCAGTTCCAAAACCCTATAGCTGTGGGAACGAAGTTCCCGATTTCACTGGCTTTGGAGTTTCTAAGTCTCGAAAATCTTCTTTATCGCGTCCCTGTTTCCCGGCGTATGGGGATCCGCCGAGGCGCCCGCGTACAGTTCGTCAATCCGGTCTTTATAAAAATCCCGCACCTTGTGGCGCACCAGTTTCAGGGTCGAGTTGATAAGGCCGTTGCTTTCGTCAAAAACGCCGGGAATTATCGCAAACGACGCGGGCCGCCACTGCGTGGGTATTCCCGCGTAATCGGGATGGGCGGCAAAAACGCCAAGATCGCCCTGTACCAAATCGATGATTTTGTCGGCGTCGCGGACGGCGTCAAGGCCGGCGGCCGCGGCCTTGAGCTCTTCGGTGTTAAGAGTAACAAGGGCGCTCGTGAATTTGCATTGCTCGTTATAGGCCATCATTTGGTTGATGAACTTCGAGGTGTTTATTACCGCTTCTTCGATGGTTTCGGGACTGTATTTTTCGCCGTCAGCCGCAATAAGCAGGGCCTTTTCCCGGCCGGTAACGACAAGAAAACCGTCGTTGTCGATATAGCCCAAATCGCCCGACCAGAGCCAGCCGTCGCGCAGAGTTTCGGCCGTGGCTTCGGGATTTTTGAAGTACCCTTTCATCACGGATCCGCCGCGGGTTACAATCTGCCCCGCTTCTCCTGCGGCACATTCATGTTCGTCATCCTTCATAATTCTGACGTCGAGATTCGGAATGATTATTCCCGACGTGCCGAATTTGTGTTTCTGCGGCGCGTTGGTACAAATAACCGGGGAGTTTTCCGTAAGGCCGTAGCCCTGGTAAATCGGCGCCCCGATTGCGTTAAAAAATTCCTGCTGGCGTATTTCAAGAAGCGCGCCGCCGCCAACGCAGAACTTTAAATCTTTACCGAAAAATTTCCGCAGTTTGGGAAAGACCAGCGCGTTCGCGAGAGCCCACGGAAAAAACGACGCGATACGGCGGCCCGGCGGCGGCTTGTTATAGCCGTTCCCCGCCCGGGCAATTCCCGCCTTCACGCCGCGGTCGAAGATACCGTAGATAAAATCTCCTTTTGCCTTGACACCCTGGATCATCTTTTTCATAAAATTGCCGGAAAGGGCCGGAACCGTTAACAGAAAGTCGGGATTTGTTTCAAGCAGATTGGCCGGCAGATTACGGATCGCCGCCAGAGGCCCTCCCTGGGAATCGGGAAAATACATCGTCGCCCCGATTTCGGCCATCATGTAAAGCCCCACGCTATGGGCGAACGAATGATCCAGCGGCAGCATGATAAGGGTTTTCCAGCCCCGGTCGATGTGAACCACCTTAATCGAGTTAAACGTGTTATGAAGGTAATTTTCGTGGGTAAGCATAATCCCCTTGGGATTCCCCGTCGTGCCCGACGTATAGGAAATGGTTACCGTATCGCCGCTGTCAAGGTTTTTTTCTATTTCGGCAAGTTTCGCTTTAAGCTCCACCTCCACGGCCCCGTTTCCGTCAAGCAGAGACTGGCCCGAAGAAACAAGATCGTCGTAGTAAAACAGATCTTCGCCCGGCTTCAGCGAAAACTTCGCCGCAAGCTCGGAGGTTTTTCCGCTTTTCGGACTAATGCAGACAACGACAGGCTTTTCCCGAACCCGGTCAAGCACGTCGAGAGCTTTCCGGAAATAGTTTTCGGAAATAAGCAGAACCGCCGATTCGGAATGATCCAGCCGGAAGATCACTTCGTCGGGGAGGAGTTTCGTCGAAAGGGGTACCGAGGTACAGCCTGCCTTGAGAACGCCGAATTCCGCTATGACCCAGGACGGACGGCCTTCGGCCATAATCGAAACGTTTTTCCCGGTAAAACCCAGGTTAAGAAGGGAAACGGCAAACGCGTCCGAAAGCCTGTCCGCCTCCCTGAACCCGATTCTAACCCACTCGCCGCCAACCTTGCCGCCCAGATAAGGAAGATCGCCGTGCCGACGCCCGGCCTCGTGCAGTAATTCAATAACCGTTTTCATAGTTCCTCCGAAAAGGCAAAACAGGAGTACTGGAGACACCTTTGCTCTTCACGCATCACTTTCTTTTCACGCTTCAATTTACTCAAACTTTGTATGCGCTGCGGCGGCCCTAGGGAAACACTGATTAATTCTCGATTGAATTAATCAGTACTTCCCTAAAGCTGATTTGCGGGATATCCCTGTTCTACCAGTTTGTCGCGTGCCGCCAGGGGAAGTTTGTGGCACCAGCGAAAAGCGTAGGTCTCGCCATAGTAGGTTGGGAATTGGTTTAAACCGGCGGGCACATTTAGACGGATCAGTTCCCGGTCATTATAAAAGACATAAGTACCTATAGTGGTAAGGCTTTCCGGCAGGATTACGCTGGTAAGACTGCCGCACTCCCGAAACGCGCTTCCCTCGATGGCGGTAAGGCCCTCCGGCAGGGTTACGGTGGTAAGCCTGTCGCACTGTTGGAACGCGCCTGCCCCGATGGTGGTAAGGCCCTCCGACAGGGTTACGGTGGTAAGGCTGTCGCACTGCTGGAACGCGCCTGCCCCGATGGTGGTAAGGTTGGAAGGCGGCTCAAGGATCGTTAGGGCAGTGTTTTGGAAAGCCGCGTTTCCGATGGTAACAAGCGACGCGGGCCACTTAACGCTGGCTAAGGAAACGCATCCGGCAAAGGCTTGAGCGGGAATATCGGTTACCGTATCCGGAAACGATATGGAAGCAAGGGTTTCGCTTCCCTGAAATATATCCCCCCTAAATCCAACCACCGGATAATTTTCGATAGTATCGGGAATAACCACCGAGGTTTCGCTTCCCGTATAGTAGGTAACAATGATCCCGTTTCTATCGGAATTAAAAATATACCCGAAATTTCCCGGTACAACCTGGACATTCTCCGATCCTCTTTCACCCCGGCTTCCTCCTGGCTGGCTGGGTTCGCCGCCGGCAGAGCCGCTGTTTGTTCCGCCGCAGGCTGCCAGAACCAGCGCCAACATCAAGATGGTAAAAACCGATCTCCACGTTCCTATTCTCATATCTTCCTCCGCGTATAATGCTCGCCAGCAATTTTATTGTAAGCTAAACGGGATTATCAGATAGATACAAGCGTTGCCCCAAGGGCGGCCAACGCCGCATGCCGTTCTTTGCCAGGACAATATATCATACTTCTCCGAAATAGAACAAGTGAAAGCTCACGGAAATTCACGTGCAAAAGCCGGACACGAAGCGAAGCCGGTTTCGGGCCGCGCCGCCGATCCGGTCTTTACAATACACCCGTGATGGCTTAAGCTTAGCCCATGAATATATCCGTCTATACCGTAAAACCCAAGCTGCCGAACGTATTGAAGCCCCTCGAGGAAATGGCCCGAAACCTTTGGCTGTCGTGGAATTTCGACGCGGTTCAGCTTTTTATCAGGCTGGACTATGAATCCTGGCTAAAATCCCAGCAGAGTCCCGTGCGGACTCTGGGTATGGTCAGCCAGGAACGGCTTGCCCAGGCCGCCCAGGACGATTCCTACCTGGCCGCCCTGAACGAGGTGTATTCCCGGTTTCAGAAATACAAAAAAGGAGAAACCTGGTACCGGGGCGGTAAAAAAGACGTGGTCGCCTATTTTTCGATGGAATACGGCATGGACGTGTCGCTCCCGATTTATTCGGGGGGTCTTGGCATACTTTCGGGCGATCACATGAAAACCTCTTCCGATATGGGGCTTCCCCTTGTGGGGATAGGCCTGCTGTACCGGCAGGGTTACTTTACCCAGGTGCTCAACGCCGACGGTTTTCAGCAGGAAAGTTACCCGGAAAACGACTGGTACAATAGGCCCGTGGAACGGAAAAACGGCAAAGACGGCGAACCCATCAAAATTTCGGTCGATATGGCCGGCCGCCAGGCCGTCGCCCAGATATGGGAAGTAAAAGTCGGCCGCGGTTCGCTGTACCTGCTTGATACGAATATTGAAGAAAACGCCCCCGACATACGGAACGTTACCGCGGCCCTCTATGGCGGAGACAAGGAAACCCGTATCCGGCAGGAAATACTTTTGGGTATCGGGGGAATCAGGGCGCTGCGGGCGCTGGGAATTAACCCCGCGGCGGCCCACATGAACGAGGGCCACGCCGCGTTCCTTGCCCTTGAGCGGATTCGGGAAGTGATGACCGAAAAAGGCTTTACCTTCCACGAAGCTCTCGAGGCGGTATGGCCTACCAATATTTTTACCACCCACACCCCGGTTCCCGCCGGCAACGAACGGTTCGACGTGGGTCTTCTGGAAAAATATTTCAAGAACTGGCCGGAGATTTTGGGGATTTCCTGGAAGGAATTCCTTTCGCTGGGGCGGGAACATCCGAACGACGATCACGAAAGTTTCTGCATGACCGTCCTGGCCCTGCGGCTTGCCGCCTATGCCAACGGGGTCGCGAGGCTTCACGGGGATGTTTCCCGGCAGATGTGGAAGGGCCTGTGGCCGGGCCTTCCGCTGGAAGAAATACCCATTCACCATGTAACCAACGGCGTACATCCCCGAACCTGGGTTTCAAGCCCCATGACGGATCTTCTCGACCGGTACTTCGGCCCGCATTTCGAGGACGAACCCACGGATCTTTCCGTCTGGAACCGGATGGACCGTATTTCCGACGAAGAGCTGTGGCGTACCCACGAACGCCGCAGGGAACGGCTTGTAGCCTTTGCCCGGGAACGGATACGCCGGCACCTGAAACGTACCGGCGCCGTCGAACGGCGCATGCAGCAGGCGGAAGACGCGCTTTCTCCGTATATCCTTACGCTGGCGTTTGCCCGCCGCTTTGCCACCTACAAGCGGGGTAACCTCCTGCTCAGGGACCCGGAACGGCTGTTTAGGCTTTTGCGGGACAACGACAGGCCCATACAGCTGATCTTCGCCGGAAAAGCCCATCCAATGGACATGCCCGGCAAGGAACTTATCAGGGAAATCATCCATTTTGCCGAAAAAAACGACGTTACAAGCCGGATTGTTTTTATCGAAAACTACGATATGTCCGTGGCCCATTACCTTACTTCCGGCGCCGACGTATGGCTCAATACGCCCCGGCGTCCGATGGAAGCCTCGGGAACCAGCGGCATGAAAGCGGCGATGAACGGCGTCCTCAATTGTTCGATTATGGACGGCTGGTGGGACGAAGCCTACCGTCCCGAAGTCGGCTGGGCGATAGGCCACGGCGAACAGTACGAAGACAACCAGCTTCAGGACGACATCGAAAGCAAAGCCCTGTACGATCTGCTGGAACGGGACATTATCCCGCTGTTTTACCAGCGCGGCAGGGACAATCTGCCCAGGGAATGGATTAAGCGGATGAAAACCTGCATGAAGGAAATCGGCCAGTCTATGTCGAGCCACCGGATGTTGATGGACTATTCCAATATGTTTTACTTTCCGGCGCTCAAAAACTACAAGCGCGTCGTCAAGGATGATTACGCCGAATCCAAGGCTCTGGCCGCCTATATGGCCAAACTGCGGAGCGCGTGGAATTCCATCGGCATTATCAACATTGAATCAAACGCCAGGCCGGTCATGCAGCGGGGCGATTTCCTGACCGTAACCGCCCGGATTGAGCTCGCGGGGCTTTCCCCGGACGAGATTCAGGTAGAACTGTACCACGGCTCGGTGTCGAACCAAAGCATGGACATACGCGACGCCCGCCGGGCCGAAATGAAGGCGGTAAGCCAGGAAGAAAACCTTTGGGTCTACCAGGTCCGGATAGAGTGCGCCGAAACGGGCTGCCAGGGCCATACCGTGCGCATCCTGCCCAAACACGAAGCCCTGGTACATCCCTACAGAAGCGGCCTTATCAAGTGGGCCTAACCTAACCGAATGTAACGCTTGCAAGATATCCCGCCGCAAACCGCGCTTGCGGCGGGGAGATTCATTGGCCCATAAGCTTTTTGTAGGATTTTTCATCCAGCGTGTAAAACCGCATCAGTATCAGGGCGCCGAGGAAGATTAACGCGGGGATGGGGCCGATAATAAGCCGTATCGCGAGCCGGGCGCCGGGGCCCTGAACCTCGTTTGCCACATAGCCGCCGAGTTTAAGAATAAGGCCCGAAAGCAGCATCGACAGGGCCGTTCCCACTTTGGAAATAAACGTCCACATGCCGTAATAGGCCCCTTCCTTCCGCTCGCCGGTTCTTACCGCGTCGAATTCCACCGTGTCGGGTACCATGGCAAAGGGCGCCACATAGCTGAAGCCGACGCCGACGCCCGCGTAGGCGAGCAGGACGAGGAAAAGCGGCGGCGGCAGCAGGTGGCCGGCCGCGGCGACGATAACGCAGGCGGAACCGATAACGGCAAAACATATCTGGTAGGTTCTCTTTTTTCCGATTTTTTTGGAAACCGAAACCGAAACCGGTATAAATACCATGGCCGTTAACAGCAGGGCAAGCATCGAGATCGTGGTAAGGTTAAGGCCGGGCAGCTCAAAGTTGTACGGATACAGGTATTCCACATAGTAGGCCAGAATGCTTTGTAAAAAGGTAATCGCCGTCATGTGAAGGGCGTAGGTAAGAAAAAGGATCACATAGGGCCTGTTGGTAAAAACCGCCCTGTAGGTGGCGAAAAAACGCCCTGTGGGAAGATCGTCCCTGCTGTGTTTCTTTTCCTTTGTCCCGAAAAACGTAAGCAGGGTAACAAGCGTTATCACCGCCCCCAGCGCAAGACCCATCATCGACCAGCCGCGGCCGCCGCCGCCAAAGGCCCCGGCAAGAGGCTCCACCGCCGCCGCGCCGATAAGGGTGCCGAATACGGCGCAGCCGAAACGGTAGCCGTTAAGGCTTGTCCGCTCGTGGTAATCGTCGGTAAGTTCCGGGGTCAGCGAGGAATAGGGGATATTGATCACCGTCGAGGCGGTGTTGACCAGCATCAGGATTCCGGTTGCCCAGAACATCAGCGTAATCTGGTTCGGGATCGCCGGAGCGCTAAAGAAAAGCCACAGGGACAGCATCATTGGAACGGCCCCGACAAGCAGGTACGGCCGCCGCCTTCCCAGCGGGGTAAGGGTTCTGTCGGAGATAAAGCCCATCATCGGATCGGTTACCGCGTCCCAGGCTTTCCCGATCATCACCGCCGCCCCGGCGAGCAGAGCGCCGAGCCCGGCCACGTCGGTCAGGTATTTTAGGCACCAGAAACCCATAAGGGTAAACAGCAAATTCCCTCCCATGTCGAAAATCCCAAAACCCAGTTTCTGCCTTACCGTAAGTCTTTCGCCGTCCATCCGTTCCCTCCGCACTACGATTGTAAGCCCTCGCGCGGCTTTCGGCAACCTGTTCGCCCGGACTTCAGGCGGGATTTCAGGGGATTTCGCGCCGTAAATCCGGCCTGACGGAAGGTTGCGCGGCGAATTTTTTTCGCCTTTCGGCTTGTTTTTTCTTTTTTGGGTGTATTTCGTCCAAACGCGCCCTCTTATGATGTATCATCAGAAGCCCCTTCATTGGGCTCTATTTAAAAAAATCCGGTTATTACCCGGACGCGGGAAATGAAACGGCGTCCGGGCAATAGCCATCAAAGAGGGAAACTGTTCGGCCTGGTTTTAGCCCGATCTAACAGTTTCATGGATCTAAATTTAATAAACAGGAGGCAGCTATGTCGTTGTCAATTCGTACCAGGGTCATACTTATCGTATCGGCGATAATCGCGGGAATGACCGCGGCCAGCGTGATTATCGGTATAACCTTGATCCGCCGCAATCTTGTAAAAACCATCGAAAACGATATGAGCGTGTCGGGCGCTATTGCCGAACAGCTTGTTTCGGAAAAAGTCGCCCATCTGCGCGCAAAAATGCGGATCGTCGCGGAACGATGCCGGGGCCTGGATGACGAACAGATTCGAGATGTTCTGATGGAGGAAGCCGCAATCCAGGGATATTTGGACATAGGACTGATAAACCGGGACGGCAAGGTAGTGGGTTACGACACCGGGGCGCTGAACTACAGGCTGCCGGAAAATGTGAACGCCCGCCGGGCCCTTAACGGCGAATCGGTTATGAGCACCACGCAGTACAACAGCCGAGGGGATTTTATCATGCGCTTCTGGCTTCCCCTGGAAAACGGCGGCGTTATAGCGGCAAGCTTTCCGGGAACCGTAATAAGCGACGTGTTGTCCCCGTTCAGAATATGGAATTCAGGAAACATTTTCGCCCTCGATCATGAAGGCGTGATGATTGCCAACATGAGGCCGCGTCTGGTTTATACGCGCCACAATTATATTACGGAGGAAGCGGGAGGCGGATACCGCAACATAGCCGAAGTTTTTTCCCGTATGGTTCGCGGAGAAACCGGTACGGGAGAATACGACTACAACGGAATTACCCGGATCTGCGCGTACCGGCCCATCAGCGGAACCGACGGCTGGTCATTGGGCGTAGTATGCCCCATTACCGAAAGTCCCCTTTCCCAGGTAATGCATTCCTTCTTTGTTTCAGGCGCCGTGTTTCTCGGACTCGGTATCCTCATCGCCTTCCTTGCTTCCGGTTCCGTCGCCAGGCCCTTCGAAAAAATGAAGGAGCTTGCCCTGGTGGCCGAATCCGCGTCGGAGGCAAAAAGCCATTTCCTCGCCAACATGAGCCACGAAATGCGTACACCGCTTAACGCGATCATCGGTTTCGCGGAACTGGAACTGGGAAAGGAAAAAGAAGAAGGCGCGTCGTATCCCGCCGAAACCAGGGAAAGCCTTGAAAAAATTTACGGTTCCGGCGTTACCCTTTTGGGGCTTATCAACGATATTCTTGACATCTCCAAAATCGAGTCGGGAAAATTCGAACTGGTCCCGGTCAACTACGATATGCCGAGCCTGCTTAACGACACGGTGGTTCTCAACGTCGTGCGCATAGGCAGCAAGCCGATTGTCTTTAAGCTGGACATTGATGAAAACCTGCCGGCGCGGCTTTTCGGCGACGAGCTTAGGATAAAGCAAATATTCAACAACCTTCTTTCCAACGCCTTCAAATACACCAAAGAAGGAGAAGTAACGCTTCGTATCCGCTGTGAACGGGACAACAGGGGAATATGGATGAGCTGCGCCGTCTCCGATACGGGCATGGGCATAAAAGAAGAGGACATCGGCAAACTTTTCGGCGAATACAACCAGGTGGATACCAAAAGCAACCGTCACATTGAGGGAACCGGCCTGGGGCTTGCCATTACCAGGCGGATGGTCGAGATGATGAACGGAACGATTTCCGTAACAAGCGAATACGGCAGGGGGACCACTTTCAACCTGCGAATCCTCCAGGGCTTTGTCAGCGACGCCGTTATCGGAAAAGATCTTGCCGGAAATCTTATGGAATTCCGCTATATTATGGCCCGCCAGGACAGGAACAAGCAGCTTGTACGAAGCCATATTCCCTATGCGAAAGTTCTTGTGGTTGACGATGTAGCCACCAATCTTGATCTTGCCAGGGGCATTCTGAAACCATACGGCATGACCGTGGACTGCGTCGGCAGCGGGCGGGCGGCCATAGCACTGGTACGAAAAGAAGAGACCCGTTACAACGCAATCTTTATGGATCACATGATGCCCGGCATGGACGGTCTTGAGGCGGCGCGGATTATAAGGAACGAAATAGACAGCGACTACGCCAGAACCGTACCGATTATCGCCCTTACGGCCAACGCGATCATCGGCAATGAAAAACTGTTCCTCAACAACGGGTTCCAGGATTTTCTTACCAAGCCCATCGACATCTTGAAGATGAACGACGCGATCAACCGCTGGGTACGGGACAAAAAACTGGAGAAAGAACTGGGCATCGATACGGAAAGCCGGATCGCCGAAGGGGATACAAAGACGGACAGGGCGGACAGAGAGCTTGAACGCCGGATCGCCGAACTGATAAAGAGCGTCCGGGTAGAAGGCCTTGACGCGGAAAAGGGGCTGGAACGCTTCGGCGGGGACGGAAAATCATACATGGAATCCCTGCGTTCCTATGTGGTCCATACCCCGTCTTTACTTGAGGCGGCGCGGACCGTGGATCTTCTTCCGGACTACGCGATTACCGTACACGGCATCAAGGGTTCCAGTTACGGAATTTCCGCGGATTCCATCGGACGCCGGGCGGAAGAACTCGAACACGCGGCCAAGGACGGAAACGCCGGTTTTGTAAAAACCGAAAACGGAACCTTTATCGAAGCCGCGGAACGGTTTATCGCGAATCTGACGGAGCTTCTCGACATGCTGGAAGAAAAGATTCAAAAGCCCCGCAGGGCCGCCCCCGACCCGGATCTGCTCGCCAGAATCGGGAACGCCGCGGAAAATTACGACATGGGCGAACTTGACAGCGCGATGGAAGAACTGGAACAGTACGCCTACGAATCGGACGCGGAACTGGTACCCTGGCTTCGGGAACAGATCGATAAATCCGAATTTGAGGAAATAGCGGAACGGCTTGTGTCCAGGATACAGGAAAACATTCTGCCGCGGGAAGAAATCCTGCGGGGAGAAGTCCTGTTCGTGGAAGCATGAAACAGAAGGCTCATGAACACACGGCGTTCATGGCCGATTGAAGCGCCGCCTGACGCGGCTGAAACAAAGAGGTAAAATTATGAAAAACGGACGACAGATTATTTTTTTGGTTGACGACAACATGGCCAACCTGACAACCGGAAAAACCATGCTGCGGGAACATTACGATATTTTTTCCATACCTTCGGGAAGCAAACTTTTTGAAATACTGGAAAAAGTAACGCCTGATTTGATCCTTCTTGATATCGAAATGCCCGAAATGAACGGTTACGAAGCGATAGCAAAACTCAAGAAGGAAAAGAAAACCGGCAAGATTCCGGTTATTTTCCTTACCGCGAGAAACGATCCCGGCAGTGAACTTGAGGGCTTGAACCTCGGCGCCATAGACTATATCTCCAAACCTTTTTCGCCGCCGCTGCTTTTGAAGCGTATAGAAAATCACCTGCTTATGCAAAACCAGCAGATGGCCCTGCGGGACTATAACGACAATTTGCAGCGGATGGTACAGCAGCGGACCCGGCAGGTAATAGAACTTCAGAATTCGATATTAAACGCCGTAACGGAAATGGTCGAATTCCGGGACGACGTAACCGGAGGGCATATAGAACGTACCCAGAACTATTTGAAGCTTCTGGTTGACAAGCTGCTTTCCGAACGGATCTATTGGGAAGAAGTTTCCGGCTGGAATCTGGAATTCCTGATTCCTTCGGCCCAGCTCCACGACGTGGGAAAAATCGCCATCAGCGACGCGATCCTCAACAAGCCGGGAAAACTAAGCCCGGAAGAATTCGAGATTATGAAAAAGCACACGTTGATCGGTGAAAAAGCCATCGAGGGCATTATGAAGACAAACTCGGACAGCGATTTTCTTTTCCACGCGAAAATTTTCGCGGCGACTCATCATGAAAAATGGGACGGCAGCGGATACCCCAGGGGCCTTGAAAATTCCATTATCCCGCTGCAGGGCCGCCTTATGGCTGTCGCCGACGTTTACGACGCGCTGATTGCCGCGAGACCCTACAAAAAGCCGCTTCCTCACCAGGACGCGGAACGGATAATCGTCGAAGGCAGGGAGAAACATTTCGACCCCGTTCTGGTAGACCTGTTCCAGGAACTCGCGCCGCAATTTGCCCTGATCGCCGAACATTGTAACTCGGCGCTGCTGGACAAGGCCGAGACGGGCTGCGATCTGGTGAAAGAAACCGCCTGAAATCCGCGGATCAGGTTTAGCCATAAACGGGAGCATCAAGCCCTCGGCTTAAGTTCGCCTGCGAATAAAAAAAGTTTTCATCGCAAAGGCATTGACAGTCTCGATTTTTCGTGATTATTCTCTATTATATGGGTTTCTTTCATTATTTTCGCTGTCAAAAAGCTTTTTTGCCTGGTGCTTGAGGGAAAACGTGCCGAAACAGCTTGTCCACAGTAACGCGCCGCTGGTACAGGGAAACCAGGTATATCTGGAACGTCCCCGGATCGATCGTCTGCTGGAAAAACAGCTGCAAAATCCCGTCGTCATTGTCAATGCCGGAGCGGGCTACGGAAAAACCCAGGCGGTTTATTCGTTTGTCCGTAAATACAACGCTTCCACAATCTGGATGCAGTTTTCCGAACGGGATAACGCCGGGGGACGGTTTTGGGAAAATTTTGTCTCGATGATCGCTACCGCCAACCCAAAGGCGGCGGAAAAGCTGGCAAAAATAGATTTTCCCGAAACCGAGCGCCAGTTTGAACGTTACCTGGAAATCCCCCTGATGGAACTGCCTCCTGTCGGGCGCTGCGTCTTTGTATACGACGATTTTCACCTTGTCAACAACCAGGCGGTTCTGCGCTTCATGGAACGTTCCATTACGTCTCCCTTTCCCAACATCACCTCGATTCTTATATCCCGGACCGAGCCGGCCATTAATCTGATAAACCTTCTCTCCAAGGGGCTGTTGGGCAGAATTACCGAAGACGATCTGCGCTTTAGCCGGGAAGAGATGACCGAATATTTCCGTATCCAGAGCATTACGCTGCCGCCCCAGACGCTTTCTTCCATATATCACGACACCGAAGGCTGGGCCTTTGCCATACACCTGGCCGGGCTGTCCCTGAAAAACGCCCCGCCCGGCGCGCCCTATATGCCCCAGGCGATGCGGTCGAATATTTTCAGGCTGATAGAAAGCGAGATTATGTCGGAAATATCCGCGGATTTGCGGAAATTCCTTGTCAAATTGTCTCTTGTCGAACATTTGGCGCCCGACCTGCTTCGGGATATCGCCGCCGTTCCGCGGAAATCCGGCGAGTCTTCCGGCAAGAAGCTTATCGACGAGATGGAGCAGGCCATCTCTTTTATCCGCTTCGACGTGTATCAGAATACCTACCACATTCATCACCTGCTTTTGGAATTTTTGAGCGGAAAACAGGCGGAAATCTCCGAACAGGAAAAACGGGAGGTCTACCGGCAGGCCGCCGCGTGGTGCGCCTGTAACAACCAGAAAACCGACGCCCTGAACTACTACGAAAAGGCCGGGGACTATGAACGGCTCCTTGACGTGGTGGCGACCATGCCCTCGGTGCTGCCAAACCGGACGGCCCGAATGGTGCTGGATATTATGGACCGGGCGCCGCCTGAAATATACGACCAAATTCCCCACGCCCATGTACAGCGTATCGGAATGTATCTGACCCTGGAAATGTTCGACAAGGGCAGGGAGGAGCTGATCCAGGTAATCACCCTGCTGGAAGGGCGGCCCCCCAGCCCCACTACCTACCAAACCCTGGCGGGCTGTTACAATCTTTTGGGATTCGTCGGTCATACCACCAGTCCCTATACCCGGGACTATGACTATATCCGTTACTTCGAAAAGGCCCAATATTATTATGATCTGAACCGCTTTGAAGTCGGCCCCCCCATGTCGGTGATGCCCTTGAGTTCCTATCTCTGCCGGGTTAACAGCGAAGAGGCGGGGGAAATAGAAAAATACATAGCGGCCATAAGCGCCATGATTCCCCACACTTCGATTACCTTTGGGGGCTGCGCCCTGGGAATGGACGATCTGTGCCGGGGAGAACTGGCTTTTTACAAGGGTGATGTATCCGGGGCGGAACAGTTCGTTCTCCGGGCTCTCTCAAACGCCCGGCAGGGAAAGCAGTACGAGATCGAAAGCCGGGCCCTGTTTTATCTTGTACGGCTCAAGATGGCGCGGGGAGATTACCCGGCCATTGAAAAACTGTTAAAACAAATGGAAGCCCTGCTTGAGGTTCAGTATTATCCGACCCGTTTTACCGATTATGATATTCTTACCGGCTGGTACTGGGCCCATACCGGGCAGGA
>JAIRSC010000067.1 GCA_031255645.1 Treponema sp.
GTAATGCGCCTCAAAAATCTCCCGTCTGGCTTTCATCCCTAACCTCATTTGTTCCACACTCCAGTGGAACCAGTATAGTTTTGGCTAGGTTTTTAGTTTTGAGGCATCCCTTTTTTCGGTTAGATTTTATTTTGAGGCATCACGCGGTTCCCCAAAGGCCGCGAAAAAGAGTCCGGGCGCGTATGTTTTGGAACGCCCGCTATCCCTGAAGCAGTTCGTCCCGTTTCGCGGCGGCTCTACTGTGGAACGGGTCGACAACACGGGTTTGTTCGTAGTCGGCCAGGGCCTTGTCCTTTTCTCCCAGCAGGGCAAAGGCGAGGCCCCGCTGATACCAGGCGTCCGCGTGGTCCGTTCCAAGCTCGATGGCGCGGGTCAGGTCCGCGATGGCTTCGCGGGCGTCGTCCTCCGCAAAGAGGCCGAAACTCTTCGCCATGAGCACCTCAACCTCGTCACGGTTGGAACGGAGCCCCCGCAGCATGGCGTCGGCCTGGGGGACGAGGTCCTTACCGCCAATATGCGTAAGCTGGGCCATCAGCAATGCCCGTTCGGCGTTGTCGGCAGCTTTCTGCGTGAAGATCGCCTTTATCAGATTGTGGCTTTCCTGGGCTTTGGCACAGCGTACTATGCCGCGATCAAACCAGGCGTCGGCCATGTCGGGGGCTAATTCTATCGCTTTGGTAAAGTCGTCAATGGCCATGTCCATAATATCGCCGTTTTCATCCCAAAAGCCTGTCTTGTGTTTGACGCATTGGTTCCAGTAGCAGACTCCCCGGGCCAGCCAGTAGTCCGCGCAGTCGTCCCGCCTCTTGATGGCCCGCGAGAAATACCCGATTGCCTTTTCGGGTTCCCCCCGCAGAAACCAGACGTAGCCCGCCTGGAACAGGGCGTCGTAGCCGAGTTTTTTGTCGTATTCACGGGCGGCGGACTTCCTGAAATCCGCGAGGGCCTTCTTCAGATCTCCCTTCTTCTTCCAGGCCAGTCCCCGGTTATACAACGCCCAGCAGGTACAGTCCTCGGTATTCCAGGTCTCGATGGAGCTGGTGAAGTCCTCGATGGCCTTGTCCAGGTCGCCTTTCTCGTAGTACGAGATGCCCCGGTTGGACCAATAGGTACCGTAGTTCCTGGGCGACAGGGGAATACATTGGGTATAGTCGGCGATGGCCTCATCGTAGCGGCCAAGCTCGTGGTACAGGTTGCCCCGGTTGTTCCAGCCGTCGGGATCCCGGGGCATAAGTTCGGTCATGCGGGTATAGTCGGCGATGGCCTCATCATAGCGGCCAAGCTTGTGGTACAGGCCGCCCCGGCTGTCCCAGCCGCTGGGATTCCGGGGATCAAGTTCGATCATGCGGGTACAGTCAAGCAGGGCTTTTTCGTTTTCTCCCTTTCTAATCCAGGCGCTGGCCCGGTGGCCAAGCATAGTATAATCGTCCGGGTGTTCGGCCAGGGCCGTGTAACACAACTCAAGAGCCCCGTTGTAATCCTTTTTGCGAATTAAGTCCCACCATTTTTCAGTGTATTCTATAACGGTCATGCGGTTCCTCCTCTTCGTTTTATCCGCGTTATTTTATCCGCGTTATAAGTATAGACAAACATGAAAAAGACAGGCAAGACGGCGCGGAATATCATAGCGGTTCCGTCCGTGAAAATCCGCCTCAAATTCGAAATTTCCGGTGTGCCTCTGAACACGCTTGTAAAAGTAACGATTGTGTTCTATACTACAGTTTCGAGACCTTATGGAACGATATATTCAACCATTTGTCCAGGTAAGCAAGTCCGTTTTCAAGGAACTGCTGAACTGCGATATAACTCCAGGCCGCGCGTATTTCGTCAAGAAAGACGCCTTTCTCGACTGGGATGTTTCCGGGATCATCGCCCTGACCGGCGAAGTAAGGGGCCTTATCTCCATTTCCATGAAATCCCATACGGCGGCGCGGCTCGCCCGCCTCCTGATGGGCGACGAAGCCAGCTATACCGACGCCGATGTGGTTGACGCGGTCGGCGAAATCGTAAACATTATCGCCGGAAATGTCAAAAAAAAACTGGAAGATATGTTCAGGATAATTATTTCGCTTCCTACCGTCGTCCGGGGAAAAGCCCACGCCGTTGTGCTTCCTGAAGAAAGAACACGGCTTTTGTGCATTCCGTTTACTGTTTTCGACGCCGATACCATCTGGCTGACTCTCGCCATTGATTAGGGCGCCGCCAAAATCCGTTTTGTGGAAGCCCGCCGCGAATGAAAAAAGAAAAAGTTCTGTACCGTTGCAGCTCCTGCGGCCATGAAGAGCCCAAATGGCTGGGAAAATGTCCCGAATGCGGGGAATGGAATACCCTTATGGAAGCGGCGGCCGTTCCCGGCGCGCGGCCGGGGCAGGGCCCCCGTTCCTTTCCCCTTTCGTCGGTAGACCCCCAGGAAGGAAAGCGCGTCGGAAGCGGGCTTGCCGAACTGGACAGGGTTTTGGGCGGGGGACTCATGAAGAGGTCGGCGGTGCTTCTGGGAGGCGAACCGGGTATCGGTAAATCCACCCTGCTGCTCCAGGCCGCGGCCTCGGCGGAAACCCGGGGCCGGGTTCTGTATATTTCCGGGGAGGAAAGCGCCGGCCAGGTGCGGATGCGCGCGGATCGGCTGGGACTGCGCGACAATCTTGAACGTATCGAGATTTGCTGTACCGGAAGGCTCGACGACGTTACTGTAGTGCTGGACAGCGTCAAGCCCGTCCTTGTCATGGTGGATTCGGCCCAGACCCTTCACAGCGACGCGGCCGGGCCGGCGCCGGGAACGGTAAACCAGATGAAATTCTGCGCTTACGAGCTGGTTTCCTGGGTCAAGGAGCACGACGCGGCCCTGTTTCTGGCCGCCCATGTTACCAAAGACGGGGTTATTTCCGGCCCAAAAACCATAGAACATCTGGTAGACACGGTTCTGTACTTTGAGCAGAGCGGAGAGGGCGGAACGGGAGACTGCCGTTTTTTGAGGGCGGTTAAAAACCGTTTCGGTTCGGTAGACGAGGTCGGCATATTTATGATGGGCGAACAGGGCCTTTCCGTCGTGGCCGATCCGTCCCTGCTTTTTTTGGTACGCAGGGAAGGCGCGATTCCCCCCGGCATCGCCACGGCGGCGGTGCTTGAAGGATCGCGGACTCTGCTCGTGGAAATACAGGCCCTGACGGTCCCGGCCAAGGGTTCGATAAGCCGTGTTTTTTCGGGGTCCATCGATTCGGCCAGGGTCTCCCGGGCCGCCGCCGCCCTGGAAAAACACCTTTCCCTCAGGCTTTCGGACCAGGATCTTTACGTCAATGTGGCGGGCGGTATCAGGATAAACGAAGTCGGGGCGGAACTCGCCCTCGCGGCCTCTCTTTATTCGGCGCGGACCGGCATGCCCATTCCGGCAAAGACCGCCATAGCCGGCGAACTTTCCCTGGCCGGCGAAGTATTGCCGGTGCGCCGCCTTGGGGTACGGGAAAAGACAGCCGCGGGGCTGGGCTTTTCCCTTTTTACCGCCAAAGACCTCAAGAGCGCGGTAGCGGGCCTGTTCCGCTAACCGCGCCCGCGCCCGCGATTATCCGAAAGCCCGGTTTAACGCCCCGAAGGATTATTTCTTCAGATTGTAGAACGCCTTTTTCCCGGCGTATTCGGATACGCCCATAAGCTCGTCCTCAATCCTCATCAACTGATTGTACTTGCAGATACGGTCGGTGCGGCTCATCGAACCGGTCTTGATCTGGCCCGTTTCCAGGGCGACGACAAGGTCGGCGATAAAGCTGTCTTCGGTTTCCCCGGAACGGTGGGAAATAACCGCCGTATAACCGGCCCGTTTTGCCATTTCCACGGCTTCGTAGGTTTCCGTAACCGTACCGATCTGGTTCACTTTGATCAGGATCGAATTACAGGCGCCCAGGTCTATGCCTTTGGAAAGGCGTTTGGTGTTGGTGACAAAGAAATCGTCGCCGACGATCTGGATTTTTCCGCCCAGGGCCCTGGTCATCTTGACATAGCCGTCCCAGTCGTTCTGATCCAGCGGGTCCTCGATGGAAACAATCGGGTATTTGGCTATCCAGCCGGTAAACAGCTCTATCATCTCGCCGGCGGTCCAGAGTTTGTCGGGGGCGGACTTCCAGAACTTGTAGCCCTGTTTGCCGCCTTCCTCAAACAGCTCGGAACTGGCGCAGTCAAGGGCAATGCCGAACTGTTCGCCGGGCCGGTAACCGGCCTTCTCTATCGCCTTCATGATAAATTCCAGGGCTTCTTCGTTGCCGATATCCGGGGCAAAGCCTCCCTCGTCGCCGACGGCGGTATTTTTTCCCGCGTCTTTAAGAAGCTTTTTAAGGGTGTGGAACACTTCGGCGGTCCAGCGGACGGCTTCGCGCACGGATTCCGCCCCAATGGGCATTACCATAAATTCCTGGAAGTCGATCTTGTTGTCCGCGTGCTTGCCGCCGTTGACGATGTTGGCCATGGGCACGGGAAGAAGATTGGCGTGAAAACTGCCCAGATACCGGTACAGGGGTACGCCGAGACTGTCGGCGGCGGCCCGGGCGGCGGCCATCGAAACGCCGAGAATCGCGTTCGCCCCAAGCTTGCCTTTGTTTTCGGTTCCGTCAAGTTCGATCATCGTCTGGTCTATATCGACCTGATCGGTGGCTTCAAGACCGATAAGCTCCGGGGCGATTATGTCGTTTACATTGTCCACGGCTTTCTGGACGCCCTTGCCCTGGTACCGTTCCTTGTCCCCGTCGCGCAGTTCCACGGCTTCGTGTTCCCCCGTAGAAGCCCCGGAAGGCACGGCGGCGCGGCCGAAAGAGCCGTCTTCCAGCACAACGTCTACCTCTATCGTGGGATTCCCCCTGGAATCGAGGATTTCCCTTCCTTCAATATATTCTATCGCGCTCATATTCCACTCCTCTTTAGGCGGCAAAACGCCGCCGGTTTAATCGGACATTAACACAACGTGTTAACGGTTCTCCTGTTTCGCGTGAATTTTGCTTTCAGGCATGTTCTTATTTTCGTATAGAAACGGCGGATCGTCAAGACGCCCGCTCCGCCAAACAGCGACGCGGGTTAACACAGCGCCCGTACTCTGAACGGGCGCACGAAGACGAAACTGGTGGGGGCCACCTCCGCTTTTTCTCTGTGTGCGCCCGTTATATTCTCCGGGCGCGGTGCTATTTCGCAGTCCATGATACAAAGGCGTCCACCGGTCGATGTTACGGGCGCTGTGCTATTGGGTGAGCTTTCTACAGGCGATAAGGGTCTTGGCTTGGCGTTTACGCAAGGCGCAAACACCCGCGCTGGCGAACTCTATTGGCTGTAGTTGCATGGAGCGCAACAATAGTTTTATAACCGCGTACGACAGTGG
>JAIRSC010000089.1 GCA_031255645.1 Treponema sp.
AAACCAAACGCGCCGCGTCCCGTTGAAAAAAGATAAGCTTCGAGGACGGAGTCCGTTCCGCTCTTGTCGCCGGCGTGGTGATCTGCGCCGTGATTCTCGGCGCGGCGGGCTTTTTCGCCGTCCGCTCCGTTTTGGGCGGCGGCTTTACCCCGCCCGCCGGAGAAGGCGGCCCGCCGGACCTTTCCCCGGATCCCGCCGGCCCGCCCCCGGAACCTTCTACGGAAGATTCCGGTTCCGAAACGCTTTCCGAGCTGGAAGACATGGTACGGCGGCTTGAGGAGGAATCGGGGCGCCGGGAAAGCCGTCAGGGCGGGCCGGCCGCTTCGGGCCGTCCTTCCGCCGTCCTTCCACCCGAACGCCGGGGTATCCTCGTGTTTGTGATAGACGACGCGGGAAATAACCTTAAAGAGCTGGATCCGTTTCTCGCGTTTCCCGGCCCGCTTACCATAGCCGTTCTGCCCGGCCTTCCCTATTCGGCGGAGGCGGCCCGGCGTATACGAAACGCCGAAAAGGAAGTTTTTCTTCATCAGCCGATGGAGCCGCTGGGCGGTCAGAACCCCGGCCCCGGCGCGATTATGGCGGGAATGGACGACGAACAGGTGCGGCGGATTCTCGGCAAAAATTTCGACGAACTGCGGCCCGTGGCCGGAATAAACAACCACGAAGGCAGCAGGGTAACCATGGACCCCGATATAATGAGGACAGTGCTGGAATTCTGCTGGGAAAACCGCGTCCATTTTCTCGATTCCCGTACCACCGCCGACACCGCCGCGCCGGGGGTAGCCTCGGACATGGGCTTCGCGATTGCCCGGCGGGACGTGTTTCTTGACAACGAGCAGGATCGGGATTCGATTATCGCGGCAATCGAACAGGGCTGCGGAAAAGCCGAACGGGACGGTCTTGCCGTAATGATAGGCCACACCTGGTCGCCGAGGCTCGCGCCCATACTTACGGAAATGTACCCCGGCCTTGTCAAAAAAGGCTTTTTCCTGACGACCGTATCGGGAATACTCGACGCGGGAAAATGACACGGTGAACAATCGGCCCGCATGAAAGTCCTTGGCATAGAAACATCCTGCGACGAATGCGCCGCCGCCGTTGTTGACGGCGGGATAATCCGCTCCAATGTCGTAGCCAGCCAGATACCCTTTCACGCGCCCTGGCAGGGGGTGGTTCCTGAAATCGCGAGCCGCATGCATACCGAATGGATATACGGCGTCGTCGAAACGGCGCTGAACGACGCGGGACTCTGCCCAAAAGACCTGGAGGGCGTCGCCGTTACCGCGCATCCGGGACTCCTCGGTTCCCTTCTTGTGGGCCTTCACTTTGCCAAGGCCTTCGCCTGGGCGCGGGACATACCGTTTATCGCCGTCGATCACCTTCTGGCCCATCTCTACGCTTCGCGGCTCGGCTATGCCCGCGAGGAATCCCCGGACGGGCGGGCGGTTTCCCCGGAAGTCCCGGACTATCCCTTTTTGGGGCTGCTTGTTTCGGGGGGCCACAGCGCGATTTGCCGGGCCGACGATTTTGACGACGTGAAGGTTCTGGGAACCACGGTAGACGACGCGGTGGGCGAGGCTTTCGACAAGGTGGCGAAATTTTACGGCTTCGGTTATCCCGGCGGGGCGGTTATCGACGCCTTGGCAAAAAACGGAGACAGCGGGGCCTTTCAATTTCCGATGCCGAATCTCTACAAGATCGGAAAAGACGGAACGGATCACCGTTACGATTTTTCCTATTCGGGCCTTAAAACCGCGGTGGTAAACCAGCTGGAACAGTTCCGGGTCAAAAAGCGGGGCGGAACCGGGGAAACGGCCGCGCGAAGCGCCGATCCCGCGGCGGCCGGGGACGCGGAAGCGCGCGACATTGCCGCGTCGTTCCAGAAAACCGCCGTCGAAATACTGCTCCGGGGCCTTTTTCGCGCCGTCCGCGACACGGGCATTACGACCGTCGTCGCCGGCGGCGGCGTCGCGGCCAACTCCTGTCTCCGCTCGCGGCTTGCCGGACACGAAAAACTGCGGGTAATTTTTCCGCCGCCGGAACTCTGCGGCGATAACGGCGCGATGGTCGCGGGGATCGGCGAACGCTACCTCCTTCGGGGCGACCGTTCGCCGATGAACGAAACGGCGTCGGCCCGGGTCAGGGCGTTCAGGAAGCGTTATCCGTAGCGTTCCGGCAAAACCAAATGGTGTAATGCCGGCAAAATCCACGTCGCTTATTATCGAGACGGGCACACGGCTAACGCACAGCGCCCGTGTCTTGATGGGTGGACATTTTTATAGCATTACAAAGGTGTCCACCAGTCGATAGTTACGGGCGCCGTATGTTACCGCTTGGTCAGATACTTTCTGATGTCGAGAGCGACGGCGACGATAATGATCGCGCCTTTTACGATCTGCTGCCAGTACGGAGACATTCCGATAAACGTAAGACCGTAGTTGATAACCGAAAAAATCAGAACGCCGATAACAATGCCCGGCACGGTTCCTATGCCGCCCATGTTGGAAACGCCCCCCACGACGCAGGCGGCAATCGCGTCGAGCTCGTAACCGTTACCGTAGTTGTTTGTGGCGCCGCCGGTACGGGCCGCTTCCAGGCTTCCGCCCAGGCCGTACAGCACGGCGGCCAGGGTATACACGATAATCAGCGTTCGTTCCACGTTTACCCCGGAAACCCTCGCCGCTTCGGCGTTGCCGCCTATCGCGTAAATGTTTTTACCGTAGGTCGTTTTGTTGTAGAGCACATAGATGAACACCGTTACCAGCGCGGCGATTATGACAATATAGGGAATCGAGTAAATACCGTTCGGCCCTATGTAGCCCGATCCGAGCGTGGTAAACCGCGCGTCAAGCCCGCCGATTGGCTGGGCGCCGTAGGGAGGACGGTCGAAGTACAGCGAGTTCGCCCCGTATACGGCGACCATGCTGCCCAGCGTGGCGATAAAGGCGGGTACTTTCAGCTTGGCGATAATAAGGCCGTTGATAAAGCCGAAAAGACCGCAGGCGGCCATGGCAATCAGTATCGGGACGATAAGGGGAAGCACCGGCAAATCGGGATACATTCGCCGGGAATAGTCGATGTTTTGAAGCATCGACGCCGAAAGCACCGCGGCAAGCCCGACCTGCCGGCCCGCCCCAAGGTCGACGCCGGCGGTTATCAAAATACCGCCCATTCCCATCGCGATAATAATACGGGTCGCCGACATCGAAAGAATATTGCGGAAGTTGTTTATCGACAAAAAAGTCGGCTCTTTTATGGTGATGATAAGTACCAGCACTATAAATACAAAATAAATCGCGTATTGTACGCCGAAGTCCTGAAGCTTTTTAAAGTTGAAACTCTGTTGGTTTGCCATTCCCTTTCTCCGTTAGTCGAATTTTGCCGCGAGGCGCATAATCTCTTCCTGGCTGGTCTTCTGACCGTCCAGAAATCCGGTAACTTTTCCCGCGCACATTACCATAATGCGATCCGAAATTCCCAGCAGTTCGGGCATTTCCGAAGAAATCATGATAATGCTTTTTCCCTGTTTCGCGAGGTCTATGATAATTGAGTAGATTTCGTATTTTGTCCCTACGTCGATTCCCCGCGTCGGTTCGTCGAGTATAAGAATGTCCGGCTGGGTAAGAAGCCAGCGGGCGAAAAGCACCTTTTGCTGGTTGCCGCCCGACAGATCCCGAATAAAGGTTTTGCTGCCCGGCGTCTTGACGCGCAGGGTTTTGATATTGTCCTGAACGTCTTTTTCCCCCTGAATTTCGTTGATAAGCCCCAACGGACCGACGTACTTTTTAAGATTTGCCAAAAGCATGTTGTCCTTGACTGAACGCATCGGAATAACTCCGGTCACCCGGCGTTCTTCGGTCACCAGGGCAAGCCTGCGGGCTTTTGCCTCGGGCGGGCTTTTTATCACGGCTTTTTTCCCGCCGATAAGAATTTCCCCTTCCGCGACGGGACGAAGGCCGAAAATCGACTCGACCAGTTCCGTTCTCTGCGCGCCGACAAGCCCGCCGATTCCCAGTATTTCGCCCCGCCGGAGGTCGAAAGACACGTTCTTGAACGAAGAAGGCTTTGCCGAACTAAGGCCTTTTACCGAAAAAACCACATCTCCCGGAACATTTGCCTTGTCGGGAAAACGGTGGGTTAGATCGCGGCCGACCATGTATTTGATGATTTGATCGGTGGTAAGTTCTTTGGCGTTGTAAGTGCCGACATGTTTGCCGTCCCGCATTATCGAAACTTCGTCGGCGATGTTCAGGATTTCTTCAATTTTATGGGAAATATATATGATGGCGACCCCCTCACTTTTAAGCCGCCTGATAATACCGAATAAATGGGCGACCTCGTGTTCGGTCAGCGAAGAGGTCGGTTCGTCCATAATGATAACTTTTGATTTGTAGGATACGGCTTTCGCTATTTCCAGGGACTGTACCTTGGAAACGGAAAGCTCCCGTACCCAGACTTTGGGAGGAATGTCCATGTTTAGATCCCTGAACAAAGCTTCCGTATCGTTTAGGGTCTTTTTGTAATCCACAAATTTGAAAGGGCCGACCGAAAATTGAGGAAAACGGCCGAGCCAGAGGTTTTCCATAACGTTCCTGTAGGGTATCGGCAGCAATTCCTGGTGTATCATCGAGATTCCCGCCTTCAGGGCCTGTCTTGAATTGGCAAATTTTACTTCTTTGCCGTCCAGTATAACCTGGCCTTCGTCGGGCTGATAAATGCCGAAAAGACATTTCATCAGCGTGGACTTTCCCGCGCCGTTTTCCCCCATAAGGGCGTGAACGGTACCCGGTTTAATGGTGATGGAAACATCATCAAGAGCCTTGACGCCGGGAAATGTTTTTGAAAGGTTTTGTATCTGAAGAACGTAATTGCCGTTTTCCATGAATGGCTCCTGTACTCGGGCGCTGCCGCCGGCCTACGCCGCGGCTTTTCGGGTACGTAAAACAGCCTCACGGAAAAGCGGCGCTTTCCCCCGAGGCTGTCCGACGGAGACCGTTCCGGACTTCAGTTTTGGAACGGCCCCGATAAAAAACGATTACTGGAAGTTTTTGTAATTGTCCTTGGTAACTTTCTGATACGGAACCCATACGTACTTGCTGTCGGTGACCTTCCAGCTGGTCGAGGAAGGATTCGCGCCGCTGGCAAGGGCATAGGCCAGATCAAATGTGGCTTTTCCCTGGTTCTGGGCGTCGTTGAGGACGGTCCCCAGAAGGGTGCCTTCGGAAAGGGCCTGGAGAGCGGGAGCGGTGGCGTCCACGCCCAGTACCGGCATGTATTTGCCGCCGCTGAAATAACCGGCTTTGCGCAGGGATTCGATTACGCCCAAAGCCATGTCGTCGTTGTTGCAGAAGACCATTTCAATCCTGTCGCCGAAACGGGCGATAAACGCGTCCATTTTTTCAACGGCCCTGGGGCGGTCCCACATCGCGGTATCTTCGGCCAAAAGCTCCACCCTAATGCCCGCGCCGGTAACGGCTTTGATCGAAAATTCGGTGCGCAGTTCCGCGTCCTGGTGTCCGGGTTCGCCTTTCAGCATGATGTACTGGATAACGCCGTCCCTGTTTTTGTCCGCCGAGGCGTTGGCTTTCCAGTAGTCAACGGCGATTTCGCCCTGCATCGTGCCGGATTCTTCGGCCTTGGCGCCCACATAGTAAACCTTGTCCCATTTGGCCATGTCTTCGGCGAAGGGTTCGCGGTTAAAGAACACGACCGGCACATTGGCGGCTTTCGCCTTGTCGATGATTGTCCCGGCGGCGGTCCGGTCTACGGGGTTAATCGCGATGGATTTCATTTTCCGGGCGATGAACTGATCGACCTGCTCGTTCTGGGTAGGCTGGGAATTCTGGGAATCCACGGTGCTGATAACGGCCTTGCCCTGGGCGTTGGTTTCAATGGCGTTCCGGGTATAGGACATAAACGTGTCGTCAAATTTGTAAATGGCGACGCCGATAGGCGGCTGGCCGCTCGTCTGACCCGAAGGACCGGCAAAAACGGTTCCCGCCGCGATAATCAGAATAAGCCCGATTACTAACGCTTTTTTCATGCTTTCTTTCCTCCATAAAAAGTGAATAATAATTGTGTAAACGTACACATTGCTAGATTATCACAAAAAAAAAAGAAATGTCAAGGATTTTTTTGTTTTTTGGCCTTTTTTACCCGGAAGAAAGGTTAATCGGGCAGAAAATGTGAATTTTCGACACCGAATCACTTGTAAAAAACCGGTTTCCACTATATATTGTGTACGTTCACACAGAGGAGCGGTATGACTCTTGCGGAAATAGCGGAAAAAGCGGCGACTTCAATTGGAACCGTGGATCGGGTAATTCACCGGCGGGGGAAAGTATCTCCCGCGGTCCGGAAGCGGGTAGAAGCGGTAATCGCCCAATACGGCTATACCCCAAACCTCGTCGCCCGTCATCTTAAACGGCGGTCGGTACTCACTCTGGGGCTGCTTTTTCCCGAAGCGGGTTCCAATTCAGGTTACTGGAATACGATTATCAAGGGGATTTACAATGCCGCCGAAACCTTCAAAGCTTTCAATATTGCGCTCGTTTCCGGATTCTTTGACCGCTACGCGAAAGGGGATATGCTTGCCAGGGGAAAGGCCCTGCTGGAGCGGGGTGTCGACGGGATGATCCTCGCGCCGGTGGTTTCGGACGACGCCCTGGCTTTGGCGGACGCGATGCGGGAAATTCCCTATGTTTATGTCGATTCCCCCCCGCCGGGCCTTCCCGGCGCGACCTCGCCCATGACAAGCATCGCGCAAAATCCCTACCGTTCCGGTCAATGCGCCGGCAGGCTGATGAAACTGCTGCGCGGTTCAGGCCGTTTTATCGCCATTAGAATGTTCGACAATGCCCCCAACCTGTGGGAACGGATCAGGGGTTTCGCGGATTACTTTGTCCAGGACGGCAGTACCCAGGTTATCGAGACGGAAAGTCCCAGTTACAAAAGCGCCGCCCTGTACGATTTTATGGACGATCTCTTTGTCCGATCCGGCGAAGTAAACGGTATCTTCGTGCCCCACGCGGAAACATATCTGGTCGCGTCCTATCTTGTTTCGCGGGGCATCAAGAGCCGGATCACGCTGATTGGCCACGACAACCTTCCTCCGAACCGCCGCGCTCTCCTGGACGGCGCTATCGACTGTCTTATCGATCAGCGGCCGGAATACCAGGGTTTCCAGGCCCTAAGCCAATTTTACCAAACACAAATTCTTGGGGAAAACTGTCTTCCGGTTATCGAGATTCCCATCGATATTTTCTTTAAGGAAAATATTATTCACGGTGAGGTCTAGTGTTCCGGCAAAATCCACGTCGCTTATTACGAGCGTGTAAAATCGGCCGCGTAAACATAAAAAAAGGGGCTGCCGCGACGACAGCCCCTGTCCTGAAAAAAAATAAATCATGGAGGAGGTTATAAGGGAAACACCTTTTGCCGCCCGAGGTTACAAGAGAAACATGCAAGAAAATCGTATGTTTATACAACATGTTGCGTAAACACCGTGATTTTTGTATATTGAATCACAATGAAACAGCCTGGGGAATCCGGCCGGCGCCCGCGCGGTCTTTACAGAAAAGAGTATGAACACGACTCCTGCGGTATAGGTTTTGTGGCGGATATTAAAGGCCGGCCCTCCCATAACATCCTTAACCGGGGTCTTGAAGTCCTTGAGCGGATGGAACACCGGGGCGCGGAAAGCGCCGACAACAAAACCGGCGACGGTTCGGGCGTATTGCTGCAAATTCCCCACGGGTTTTACAAAAAACTCCTTCCCGGCCTTCCCGAACCCGGCGCGTACGGCACGGGGCTGATGTTTCTTCCGAAGGATACAGGCTTTGATTCCCAAATAGACGACGCGCTGGAAGAGGGCGCGTCCCGTCTGGGGCTTTCCGTGTTTGCCCGGCGGGATATTCCGGTCGATTCGGGGGTTTTGGGAACCTTCGCGGCGCGGGCGGAACCGCGTATTCAGCAGCTGGTTCTTGTTCCCGAAAACCGGGACGCGGCGTCTGTTTCCGGCGGGCCGCCTGTCTCCGGCGCGGCGTCCGTTCCCGGCGCGGATACCGGCCTGGAAACGGCCCTGTATATTTTCAGGAAAACGCTGGAGAAACGCCTGGCCGCTTCGTCCTGGTACATGCCTTCCCTTTCTTCCAAAACCATCGTTTACAAGGGGATGCTAATGCCCAGCCAGTTCAGGGCCTATTACCCGGAACTGGAAGACGACGCCGTTGAAACCGCCGTCGCCCTGGTTCATTCGCGTTTTTCCACAAACACCTTTCCCGACTGGCCCCTTGCCCAGCCGTTCCGCCTGGTTTCCCACAACGGGGAAATAAACACCATTACGGGGAACCGGCTCTGGATGGCCGCGAGGGAAGCCGCCTTCGCCGCCGCGTCCTCCTCCGGCCCGGCCCGGCTTGCCGAAGCCCTGGCGGACATACTCCCCGTTATCGAACCGGGCCGCAGCGATTCCGCCAGCTTCGACAACGCGCTGGAATTCCTCGTTATGGGCGGCAGGAGCCTTCCCCACGCCCTTATGATGCTTATCCCCGAATCCTGGAACGACAAAAATCCGATCAGCGGCGAGCTGAAGGCTTTTTACGAATACCACGCCTGCATGATGGAACCCTGGGACGGGCCCGCGTCGATGGTGTTTTGTGACGGCCGTTATGTGGGCGGAACCCTCGACCGGAACGGCCTGCGGCCTTCGCGCTATACGGTAACCAGGAGCGGCCTTGTCGTAATGGCGTCCGAGACGGGCGTACAGGACTTTAACCCCGGCGACATTGAATACAAGGGAAGGCTTATGCCGGGGAAACTTCTCGTGGTGGACATGGTCGAAGGCAGAATCATCCCCGACGGCGAGGTAAAAGAAAAGGTCTACCGGGCAAAACCCTACGCGGCCTGGGTTTCGGCCAACGTGCTTACGCTGCGGCAGGAAGACCCCCCGGCGGACGAAGCGGGCCGGGAAAATTCCATCGGCGGCAGGGAGCTTCTTTTCATGGAACGCTGCGCCGGCTATACCAGGGAAGACCGGGAACGGCTGCTGCTCGTTATGGCCGCCACCGCCCAGGAGCCGACAAGTTCCATGGGCACCGATACCCCGCTGGCGGTTTTTTCGGATCTGCCCCAGCGGCCCTACGCGTACTTCAAGCAGGTCTTTGCCCAGGTAACCAATCCGCCAATCGATCCGATACGGGAAGACCTGGTGATGACCCTGACAAGTTTCGCCGGCCCGCAGAAAAACCTCCTTGACGAAAGCGAGGAGCATTGCAGGCGTATCAAGGTGCTGAACCCCATACTGACCGAAGCGGATCTGTCCCGGCTTCTTGGAACGGCGGGCTTCAAGAGCAAAACCCTTGACGCCGTCTTTGCCGTTTCGGCGGGAACGGCCGGCCTTCTGAAAACCGCCATCGACAGCCTTGTGGAGGCCGCCCGCGCCGCCGTCAGGGACGGGGTTTCCCTGCTCACGCTTTCCGACCGGGCGGCCCTTGATCCGGCGTCGGGCCTGTGTCCCATACCCGCCCTGCTTGCCGCCGGAGCGGTACACCACGGCCTTATCGGGGCGGGGCTGCGCATGGAAACCTCGATTATCGTTGAATCCGCCGAGCCGAGGGAGATTATGCACTTTGCCCTGCTCTTCGGCTGCGGCGCGGATTTTGTCGTCCCCTACGGGGCGCTTGCCTCCCTGGGGGCGCTCTGCGGCGGGAGCGAAGGCAGGCGGACAGGCGGCCGCGCGCAGGGCGAAAAAAATTACCTTAAGGGCCTGGCCAAGGCAATGCTCAAGGTAATGTCCAAAATGGGGACCAGTACCCTCCGCTCGTACCGGGGCGCGCAGATTTTCGAGGCCGTGGGCCTTTCCAAAGAAGTGATGGACACGTGTTTCCGGGGCGCGCCGAGCCGTATCGGCGGCGCGGGTTTCGCGGAACTGGAAGAGGAAGCCCTGGCCCTGTACCGCGCCGCCCTTGAAAACTGGCTCGACGGCGCCGCGGACGAACCGCTGCCCGAAGCCGGTCAGTACCGGTGGCGCAAAACCGGGGAACGGCACGCCTGGAACCCGGAAACGATTCACCTGCTCCAGTGGGCGGCAAGAACCGGCGACTACAGCCGTTTCAGGCGTTTCAGCGCCGCGGCGAACGCCCTGAACCGCGCGCCCCATGTAATCCGGGGCCTGCTCGATTTCGCGGAACCGGGCGCCGTTCCCGGCGGGCCGGAAAAGGCCGTTCCCATAGAAGAAGTGGAAAGCGTCGAAACGATTATGAAACGCTTTACGACGGGGGCGATGAGCTTCGGCTCAATATCCAAAGAAGCCCACGAAACCATAGCGGCGGCGATGAACTCGATTCAGGGCCGTTCCAATTCCGGGGAAGGCGGCGAAAGCCCGGAGCGTTTTTCCGTACAGAGCGACGGCCGCCGGCTGCGGAGCGCGATTAAGCAGGTCGCTTCCGCCCGTTTTGGAGTTACCAGCGAATATCTGGCGAACGCCGTCGAGCTTCAGATAAAGATCGCCCAGGGCGCGAAACCCGGCGAAGGCGGCCAGCTTCCGGGGCACAAGGTTGACGCGCTGATCGCCAAAACGCGGCACTCGACGCCGGGCGTTACGCTTATCAGCCCGCCTCCCCATCACGACATCTATTCGATAGAAGACCTTGCGGAGCTTATCTTCGACCTGAAAAACGCCAACCCCACCGCGCGGATAAGCGTCAAGCTTGTTTCCGAGACCGGGGTGGGAACCGTGGCCGCCGGGGTCGCCAAAGCCCACGCCGACAACATACTTATTTCCGGCTACGACGGCGGAACCGGGGCGAGCCCCCAATCGAGCATACGCCACGCGGGCCTGCCCTGGGAGCTGGGGCTGTCGGAAACCCACCAGACCCTGATGCGGAACGGCCTGCGGGGCAGGGTGCGGCTCCAGACCGACGGGCAGCTCAAGACCGGCCGGGACATTGTGATTGCCGCGATGCTCGGCGCGGAGGAATTCGGCTTTGGGACTTCGGCCCTTATCGTCCTGGGCTGCGTCATGATGCGGAAGTGCCACGAAAAC
Source organism: Treponema sp. (assembly GCA_031255645.1). Taxonomy (GTDB): domain Bacteria; phylum Spirochaetota; class Spirochaetia; order Treponematales; family Breznakiellaceae; genus JAIROH01. The sequence goes on from JAIRSC010000089.1 coordinate 11,042, forward strand.
ACCTGTCCGATGGGCGTAGCCACCCAGGATCCGGAGCTTCGCGGGCGCTTTGCCGGGAAAAGCGAACACCTGGTGAATTTCTTTCGTTTTCTCGCGATGGAGACCAGGGAGATTATGGCGTCGCTGGGTTTCAGGAACTTCGACGACATGGTAGGCCGCTCGGATCTGCTGGTCCAGAAAAAAAGCCCGAAGCGGAAATCCTCGGGCGTGGATCTTTCGGCGCTGCTCTACCGGGAAGAGGGGCCGGACATTCCCGGCGGGAAGGCGGCGCGCCGCGAAACCGATCAGGTTCACAAGATACGGAACGTGCTCGACAAAACCCTTATCGAAAAATGCCGCGACGCGCTGGAACGGAAAATTCCCGCCGCGTTTTCCCTGCCGGTCAGGAACACCGACCGCGCGGTCGGGGCGATGCTTTCCTGGGAGCTGAGTTCCCGCTTCGGCGGCTATGGGCTGCCGGAAAACTTTATCACCGTTGACTTTTCGGGTTCGGCGGGGCAGAGCTTCGGGGCCTTTCTCGCGAGGGGCATTACGTTCCGCCTTGCCGGGGACGCCAACGACTACCTGGGCAAGGGTCTTTCCGGCGGCCGGATTGCGCTAAGCCCCCCCGCCGGTTCGCTTTTCAGGAGCGAGGAAAACATTATCGCCGGGAATACCGTTCTTTACGGGGCTACGTCCGGCGAACTTTACGCGGCGGGAATCGCCGGCGAGCGTTTCTGCGTGCGGAATTCCGGGGCGGTCGCCGTCGTGGAAGGCGCGGGGGATCACGCCGCCGAATACATGACCGGCGGCAGGCTGATTGTGCTGGGCCGGGTGGGCCGCAACTTCGCCGCGGGCATGTCGGGCGGCATAGCCTATGTGCTGGACAGGGACGGGGACTTCGGCTTTTTCCTCAACGCCGGCATGGTGGAAGTTTCGGGCCTGGACAACGAAGAAGACGAAAGCTTCGTAAAAGAGACTGTCTCCAAACACGTGTACTGGACGGGTTCGGTGTACGCCAGGGGAATTCTCGACGCCTGGGCGGAATCCAAAACGAAATTCGTCAAGGTGCTTCCCGTGGAATACAAACGCGCGCTCCAGCAGATGAAGCTCGCCGAACTCGACAAAAAACTCTACGAGATCCGGGAGCGGGAAGAGTTGGAAGTACGGAGTTAGATACAAATTGCGCCCAGGGCATTTACAAAGCGCAACAGGGGCCATCTCCGTGCCGGCGAACACTCTTGTCTGTAATAACCATGGAGCCTGGCCGTGGTATCATGGCAAAGCTCAGGACCATGCGCTTATCGGCGTCACCATGGTTTTGACCTAAACACGAGCGACAATACGAATAACATACAACACCCGTAATATACGACTGTCGGACATCTTTGTTTGGATAGGGGCGGCGACAATTCCCCTGTGAAGGGCGTACGGCGTCCGTAAGAAAAAGCCAGAC
>JAIRSC010000145.1 GCA_031255645.1 Treponema sp.
CTTCCTCGATAGCATCAAGGATCAATCCGTACAACGGCGGGGCGTTGTCCATTTCCCCACACAGGACATACTCGCCGTTTTCCTTGCGGCTTCCCGGGCAAGTGATTTGCGTTTCCTTGATTTCAACGCTCGGCAGCACTTCCCGCAGTTTCAATTCCGGCCCGTCATACCGGAAGTAAAGATGAAACCCGCCTGAAGGCGTGGCAACGCAACAGGGGAACGATTCGGGAAGGTTACGGAGTTCTTCCGGCAGGATTTCCCCGGGAAACAAGCGGTAAAAGATTTCAAGACCGTCTACTTTGCCGGGTTTGCGGTCAATGTCCAGGACAATGAACCTGCCTCGGACAAACGCCTTGAAACGCCGTTGCCCGGCGTCCCATAACGCCTTTATTTCTTGAAAGTCGGTGGTATATGCGGACGGATCGTTGTCTTTGCTTTTCGCGTAGAAGTCTTTGAGACCGATCCCCGCGGCAAGCGTTTTCTTTATTGCCGCCGCTCCCCGGTAAACGCTGTTGTTGATAATGTTGTTTTTCTGGGGTATGCTTAGATGAATGTTGTTATCCAAACCCCCTGATGTTTCTAATAACTGAAGGGGGTTCATTTTTCACACCCCCCGCAAGTTTTGCGGCTTTTTTCAATTCTGGTTACGATTCTGGTAATTGCGCCTTCGTGAAACGTAACGTCAAGGCCGCAGACTCCAAAGCATGGTGCATCGCTCAATATAGCGATCAAATCCGGCAGCACTTCCGGAAGGAGCGATTCCGCCCGGTTTTTTTGTTTCAGTCCCATAGTCACGCCTCCGCTTTTTCAGCTTTGGCCTTCTCCTCGAGCTCTTTGAGGAAGGAAGCGGGGATCAGGATTTTGCGGCCTAATCGAATTGATGGGAATTCTTTGTCAGTGACTTTCCGAAAAACTGTCAAATAGGACTCATTGAGGGCGTCCGCCATTTGGCGAACAGTATAGAACTGGTTGGGCATAGAGAGACCTCTCTCACCTCGCAAGGATTACTTGCTTAATGGTTGGAGGCCTACCAAACGAAACGGCCCGATCATTCATGGCCAACAGCACATAAATAATCCGCTACTCTGGAATCGTCACTGGTTCTACTTCACGTCACGGTTTTCATTTATGAACCAGAGTAACAATATATTTTCACGAAAGAGAATTTATAAACTCCCTCCGTAATGTATGCTCTTTAAAACAATCTTCTGGGTATTGATGCCCGTACATATTTAACTTCTGCCCAATTTCCATGTACTGTATGTATTGGTCGTATTCATCTGCAAAACCCATACCCGATTTTATTTTTTCTTCCATTTTTTCTTGTGTGATTTTTTCCAAGTTAAAATTATACATATCTTTGATAACACTTTTTGCATGAAGAACTATTCTGCCTTTACGTGTTCGTCCTCCGTATCTTCTACTTCTCATGGCAGTGCACAATTCAAGAGTCGCATTTTTAAGGCCGGAATCTTTAATACGCTTTAACCTCGCGTAATATTCGCCTTTAATTTTTTGCTGCCCTCGAAGAATTCTGCCCCAATCAGCGGGATCACCGCCAATATAAAGATTCAGTTCCCTAGGGCTGGGCAAAGAACCGAATTTTTTCCGAAGAAAATCATGTAGTTTCTCCAAATCTGATTTTTCTTTGATTTTCACAGGCATATATACAGTATACTATGAGTTAAAAAAAATTGCAAGGGGCGAAAAAGAGATAACGGCATAATAAGCCAAATAAATATTTCCTTCCCCTTCCGTTCTAAATAATAATAATAAAAATATATAAGATGTAAGTGATGTAATGAGATGTAAGCGGTGTAATGAGGTGTAAGCATACTTTATGCTTTTTTCTCTGCTTTTGTTATGGCTCTTTCCAATTTTTCTTTTGCTGAGGAGAAGTCCAGGACTTGCGCGGCGTGTGAGTAGTTTTCCATCATCACATTCGATTTATGTCCTGCCAGTGTCTGTATCTCAAGATCGGTAATTCCGGCAAGCCGCGAAATCGTAATAAATGTATGGCGTAAACCATGAAATGTGAGATTCCGGCGACGCTGCTCGTTAATATATCCCTCCGGCGCTTTTTCTTTACCTGTCCATTGTCCCGGTATGCCTATTTTCTCAAGCTCCGTTCTAAACCCGTACCGGAAAAAATTGTTACTCAGAGGGCCTTTGTTTCCTTCAAAAATGAACGCTTCAGGATTTCGGCCGTTGGGTTTTATAGTTTCCAGTACCTTTAATACTTGCCCAGGGAGCGGAACGGTGCGGGAATTTTCACGAACGGCGCCGCCCTTACATTTGGGCGCTTTTATGCCTTCTCCGTTTATCCAATTATGCCGGATATGGATCAGGCCGTCCGCTATATCTCCCCATTGCAAACCCCGTATTTCACCGCGCCGCATCCCGCACAGGACAGCTAACAGAACAGCAAGGCGGACCCGCGGATCGGTAACTGGTGCGGTTATAAGACGGTGAATTTCATCAGGCATGAGTATGCCTTTTTCTTTTGAGAATTCCGCGGCCTTTCCTATTCCCTTAAACGGGTCACGATCCATCTCCTCTCTGGATACTGCGTATCTGGTAGCAACGCGCATCGCAAGAAGCACTTTGTTTATCCGGTGCCCCGATAAACCTTTCCCCGCCATCCATATCAGCCAGTCGCGGATCATGGCCGGGGTCAGTTCTTGGAGTTTAATCTTCTTGAATGGCGGGAAAGAAGCAATGTGTAACTTTACATCGTCATGGTTCATCTTAACGTAAGCAACGGACAGAGGGCGTTTTTTAACTAAAGCCGCCTCTTGAATGTAAGGCGATCCGGGCGTCCAAAAATCTTCAAGATACTGAACAAATGACTTTTCGGGCGGCGGCGGGATAAATTTTATCCGAGGCATCATTTCACGGGCGGCTTCTTCCGCTTCATAGCGGCGCTGTTTTTTCCCCTCGGCAATGACGCCGGTTGTTCGGGTGACGGCGTAACGGCGCGTATCCTCGTCCCAATACCGGGCATACCATACCGGGCCGGCTTGGGTTTCTTTTTTGTACAGGGTGAACGGTTTACGGGGTTTTCTCGGGTGCATACCGACTCCTTCAGGCAAAAGTATCACTTTACAGTGTCACTTTTACCTTTTGTGTGTGATATGCCTCCCGTTTTCGGGTCAGCTTTTAACCGCTAACTCCTTACAGCGTAAGCAATTAGCTCTTTTTGCGGCCTAGAAGACTTGAACTTCCATGCCTCTCGGCACCAGCACCTCAAGCTGGCGTGTCTACCAGTTCCACCAAGGCCGCAATACGGTTGACACCGTGGAAATTATGTTAGCGGTTTTTGCCGGTTGTGTCAATGCGCCGCTATGGTTCGTTTTTTACGCGGCGCAGCACGGCGCCATCAGGCTTGGGATCATTCGGTTTCCAGGTGCAGGATATTCCAGACCGCGGGGGTTTCCTGGCCAAGGCGCCAGAAACCGATTGAGGCCACACCCAGGGATTTGTACAGTTCCATGCGGGCGGAAAGGGAATAATCGTCCTCGTAGTACACCTTAACCGCCACGGGGGCTTCGTAATCGAAGGTGGGAATGCCGTTTTCCCGGCGTATTTCGTCTATCCGGTTTTCGTTTATGATGGCTTCGATCCCGGAATAAAGGTAAGCCCGGGACGGGTTGATGTGGCCCCAGGCGCGGCCGTAAAAGGGGATGCCCATGATAAGCTTGTCCCGGCCGATAACACGGAGCGCGTAGTCCGCCACGTTTCTGCACCAGGACAGGGACGCTATCGGCCCCGGTTTGCTGGTTGACCAGTGTTCGTCATAGGCCATAACGAGGATGCGATCCACCAGGGGCTTTATATTTTCGTAGTCAAAAACATCGTGGCTTATTTTTCTGGTCCGGGCCGGGAGGGCTGCCGTAAAGATCTTGTCCCCAAGACCGGCCCGCAGTTCCGCCAGAAAGGAGAGGAAGGCTCCCCCGTCCCTCTGGGGGATAAGCTCAAAATCTATCTGCACGCCGTCAAAAGTCCTTGCGGCCTCGATAAGGTCGGCGACAAGGGCCCTCCGTTCGGGACTTCCGTAGGCAAGAACAAAATGGCTTAAAGCCCTGCTGCCGCAGCTTACGACCAGATGAACGCGGGCCGGGAAGAAACGCAGCCTGTGGGGATTGGGAACATCCGTCAGCTTCCCGTAGGAGTCGATTTCCGCGCCGAAGTACCCGATATCGGAGAGGGGCATACCCGGGGCAAGGGCCGATTCCCGGCCGGCCATAACATAGGCCCAAATTTCGCCGAAACTTGAAACCGGCAGCGCTTCGTCCGGTTCAGGCAAGATAACAGGGAACGCCGTCTCCTCAATAAATTCTTCCACCGGAACCGTTTCCCTGTCCTCCACCGCTTCGGGCTGAGCGGATTGACAGGAAAGAAAAATCAGCCCCGCCAATACCGCCGGCAGGCACGCGGAGAAAGTAGTATATTTCATTATCTTTGACTATACCAGGAATAAAAAACGCGTCAAGGGGAGATTTTTTCAAAAAATCGCTTAATCTTGAAAAAGGATACCCTTGAAAAAAGGGCAAACTTTTTCTATTTTTGAAAAAATGACCGGTGGAAAAAAAACCGGCAGCGCGCCCGGCCGCTGGTTTTTACGGCGTGACGGTTTTTTGGGAGGATTATGAACGCCGCGGAACGAAAAGAAAGGAACCCGGCCGGAGACGGCGCGCGGAACCGGGGGTCCGGAAAACCGGATGTAAATTTTCAAACTACGAGGGAAAAGATGCGTAAAATTCTCAAGTATCCCTGGCTTGTAATCGCGGTAATCGCCCTGATAACCGTGTTTTTCGCTTTCCGGCTTCCTAGGGCGGAGATTGACAACAACAACTTTCGTTTTGTGCCGGAAGATGATCCGGCCCTTAAAACCTCGGAAAAGATAGACGACATCTTCGGTTCTTCCCTGTTTATCCTGGTCGGGCTGGAACGCCCCTACGGTACCGTTTTCGAGAAGGATTTTCTTGCCCGCGTCCGGGAATATACCAAACGGATCAGGGACGTTCCGATTGTCGAGGGAATCAATTCCATCGTCGACTCCGACTATATTACCGGCGACGGGGATACCGTCATTGTCGAAAAACTGGCGAGGGATGACTTTACCGGAACCGACGACGAGATCAGGGAATTAAAG
>JAIRSC010000224.1 GCA_031255645.1 Treponema sp.
CCCACCCGGACATTTACAATATCCTGCTCCAGATTATGGATTACGCCACGCTGACGGACAACAACGGACGCAAGGCTGATTTCAGGAATATCGTCTTTATCATGACCAGCAACGCCGGGGCGCGGGACATCGGGAAAAGCCTTATCGGTTTTGGGGAACGGATCAACGACGAAACCGCCGTGGACGGGGCCGTGGAAAAGATATTCACCCCGGAATTCCGCAACCGCCTTGACGCGGTGATCCGCTTCGGGCATCTTTCCAGGGAAATCATGGTGTCGATTATCAACAAAGAACTCGCGGTATTCAGGGAACAGCTTGCCGAAAAGAACGTCGTTCTGGAAGTTACCGAAACCTGCGTCGAAAAACTCGCCGAAGAAGGTTATTCCCGCGACTTCGGCGCGAGAAACGCCGGACGGCTTGTCGAAGAAAAGATCAAAACCTTCTTTGTCGACGAGGTGCTGTTCGGACGTCTCTGCGAAGGCGGAACGGCGAAAGCCGATTACATCGACGGCGAATACAGGGTGGAGATACTCGAAGCGGCGGAAGCGGCGCTTTCCTGATGCCCGTTCGTTCCGGGCCGGATCCTGACTTTCCCTATCTTGACGAAAACCAACGCTTTATCTTTCCCGATCCCAACACGGTCCGCGGCAGCGTTATCGCCGTTGGGGGAAACCTTTCGCCGGGCATGCTCCTTTCCGCCTACGAGCAGGGCGTTTTCCCCTGGTACAACCCGGAAGACCCAATCCTGTGGCGGTCTCCCGATCCGCGCTTCGTGATCTTCCCCGAAACCCTCCATGTCTCGAAATCAATGCGGAAACTGCTGCGCCGGAACCACTTCGAGTTAAGCTTTGACCGGGACTTTGCCGGGGTTATCCAGGGCTGCGCCGGGGCGGAAAGGCCCGATCAGGACGGCACCTGGATCACAAAAGACATTATCGAAGGCTATACGGAACTTCACAGGCTCGGCTATGTCCACTCCGCGGAAAGCCGGCAAAACGGAGAACTTTTGGGCGGCTGTTACGGCGTCCATGTGGGCAGGGTTTTCTGCGGCGAGTCGATGTTCGCCAAAGCGCCCAACGCATCCAAAGCCGCCTTCCTGACCCTGGCGGCGTATCTTTTTGAAGAAAAGGGCGCGGCGTTTATCGACTGCCAAGTTCCGACGGATCACCTCCGCAGTCTGGGAGGCAGGGAGATAAGCCGGCGCGAATTTTTACGGCTGTTAAAAGACGCCTTATCCATGTAAAATGGCTTAAGGCTGTTTGCAAATCCTTATCCGGCAGCCTGGGAGGCGTTGTTATGAAGAAATTATCGGGCTTTGTTCTTTTTTTTCTGATTTCCGGAGCGCTGCTTTTTTCATCGGGGCTTGAGGAAAATTCTTCGCTGACTACAAGGGGCCGTTACGCGGCCGAACGGGGCGGCGTTATCGCCCCGGAAGACCTTAATGTCGATGCCTTAATCTCATCCTTTGATTACCGGTATCCCGAAAGGGAATCCAGCGGCGATGTGGAAATCTATCTGTTCAACAAACAAAGTCCGTCCGCGGAAAAAGACGGTTTGATCCAGATAGGAATACAGGGAAGCGTCGCGGATTTTGCGGAGCTGCCTCCCCTGAATCTTGTTTTTGTGCTTGACAATTCCCGGGCGATGGACAATGAAAAGAAGGCCTGGCTCAGGGACTCTCTTGCCTCTTTCGTGAAGAAGGCGCGGCCGGTGGATTCCCTGTCGCTGGTGGCCTACGGCGAGAAAGCGAAAATCCATTTTGAAAGCGCCAGAATCGACAATCCGGAAAAACTAAAGGCTTTTAATGAAGCCCTTGCCGAACTTTACGCCTCCGAAATTCCATCCGGCGCGGCCGATATGGAAGGGGGGCTGAGCCTGGGCTGTGAGCAGGCTCTGGTAAATTACAGCGGGGATTCGATCAATTTGGTTTTGTTCTTTTCGGCGGGAACGGAACTTTCGTCCCGGCTTAACAGGGCGCAGGCCCTGTCCGGCGACGTCCGAATTTCACTTTCATGGAACAACCGGAACGATCTTGATCTTTATGTGGTCACTCCCTGGGGAGAAACGATATGGTATGGCGGCAAGGAAGACAGCAGCGGAGGCATGCTTGACGTTGATATGAACGTGAACGGGGAAACGACAGAACCGGTAGAAAATGTCTTTTGGGAAAACGAAAGCGCGCCGGTTGGAACATACCGTGTCTTCGTTAATAACTATGATTACCACGGCGATTTTATCGATCCTTCCGAATTTCAGGTTGAAGTAAAGAACGGAAACGAATACCTGCGCCGCGAGGGGTTTGTTACCGGCAGTGGTGATTACAGTACTGTTGACGTATGCGAATTTGAATATACCGGGACCGAAGAAGCCGCGCCGATATACAAGACCGCGTCTGAATACCGGGACAGGGGAATTACAATCGCGGCGCTGGGAATTGGCAACGGCTTTGATGTAGAGCTGATGAAATTGCTGGCTGGCGGTGGAGGCGGAAAATTCAGATATTTTGACAGCCGGGAAAAAATTCAGACGGCTTTTTCTGTCGATGCTGAATTCGAACGTCTCGCGGTTCCCGCCGCGCGAAACCTGGATATGGAAATTGGCTTCAATCCCGAAATTGAAATTCTTGAAACCTGGGGCTATGAAAACAAAGTTGAAGACAATCGTGTCTTTTTTCAGATTTCCTCGCTCAACAGGGGCGATCATGAAACAATTATGGTACGTTACAGAATTCCCGGCGCGGAAAATTCTCCACAGGAGGAACCCGTGGTAGTGTCGTTCAAAATGAGCGCGGCCGATTTTTCGGGTGAACAAAGGGAAGATACCGAAACAAGCCGTGAAATCCCCGCGGAGGATACATCCGAATCTCAGGTCGGGCCTGTAGAACTTGGGGAATTTGCCAGGCTTGTTAAAGAAGCCGGCGAAAAGTACCACAAAAAAGACGATGTTGAATCGTCACTGCGGCATATTGAAGAAACAAAAAAAAGCCTGGATATGCTTCGGGAAACCGCGGGAGAAAACGAATTGTTTGAGGCGGCGTCCAAACTGCTGGCCGCTTATGTTGAACAGTTCAGCAGCGCGTTGGTCCCGGCGCTGCCCTCTCAATATGTCATTCGCAGTTGGGGAGTTTATCGCGACTGCTTTTGGAACATAGCCGCCCTGCCCTGGGTGTACGGCGATCCCTACAAATGGCCCCTGCTCTATGAAGCGAACCGCGACAGACTTCCGGCGCCAAATAACCCGAACTGGATAGAGCCGGGAACGGTTATCGATATCCCCAGCCTTCAGGGAGAACAACGCGCCGGGCTATGGGAAGAAGGGAAAAGCTATCCGCCGCTGCCCTAATGTTCTGACTATATCAAAGGGCACATAACAGTAAGACCCGCGCCGCCTTGATACCCTGGGCAGCGACGTGGGTTTTACTGGCATTACGTCATTTGATTTTGTTGCAATCTACTAGTGAAACCGGATCGCCAGCGCCTCCCAGGGCTCAAGCGTGAACGGGCGCCTTGGCGGGGAACCGGGCTCCCGTAACGCGGTTCTTTCCGTGTTGGAAACGGCGATCTCTCCCCCGAAAAGCCCAATGGCAAAACCGCCGGAAAGCTTCGCCTTCTTCCCGGAAAAGTTAAGCAGCACGACAATACGTTCGCCGTCCGCCGCCGGGCCGGACGGCCGTTCGCCGGCGCTCGTCCTGCGCTCGTAGGCGATAACCGGCCCCTTCGCGTAGAGCGGGCGGAATTCGCCGTATTTAATCGTATCGCTTTCGGAGCGGAAACGGATCATCCGTTTGTAAAACGACAGTACCGAAGCGGGATCATCTCGCTGGGCCGCGTAGTTAAGACGGCTGTGGTTCCCGTTAACGCCAAGCCAGGGCGCGCCCGCGCTAAAGCCCGCTTCCGGCCCGGCGTCCCACTGAAACGGGGTGCGGGCGTTGTCCCGCGAGGAAAGACGCAGCCATTTCCAGCGCAGAGGCGCGGGGAGCAGCAGTTTTTTCATAAGCCGGTCGAGGTTGTGGGTTTCAATATCCTTTACCCGCTCAAGACCCCTAAAGTCGAAATTCGTCATGCCGATTTCCTGGCCCTGGTAGACAAACGGCGTACCCCGAAGGGTAAATTCCAAAACGGCCAGAAGCTTCGCGCTCCGTTCCCAGAAAGTTCCCGTTTCGCCCGCCCCGGCGTCGCTGCCGTAGTGGGAAACAATCCGGCTCTGGTCGTGGTTTTCAAGGTACAGGGCGTTCCAGTCAAGACCGCGCTGCCATCCGGCAAGCCGCCGCAGCAGCTCCCCGGCGCGGAACTTCTTCGGCACAAAGCGGGCAAAGCGGCGGTCCACCTCAAGGTGATCAAAATAGAACACCATGTCAAGTTCGCGCCGCGCCGCGCCGGAAAGGAGCTTCGCTTCCTCAAGATTCACCATCGCCGTTTCGCCCACGGTAAACGCGCCGTAGGGATCCAGAACCTCTTGCCGCAGGGTTTTAAGAATCTCGTGGTTTCCTTCCCGGCACTTGTAGTGTTCAAGGCCGGTAAGCATCAGGGATTTTTTTCCGTCTTCGAGACTCTCTTTCCAGAGTACGTTGATCACGTCGCAGCGAAAACCGGCGACGCCCCTGTCGAGCCAGAATTTCAGAATCCGCTTTACTTCCTCAAGAACCCGGGGGTTCCGGTAATTCAAGTCCGGCTGTTTTTTGTGAAAAAGGTGAAGGTAGTATTCCCCGCGAAGCTCGTCGAAGGTCCAGGCCCCTTCCATGAAAAAGCTCGTCCAGTTGTTGGGGGCGGGCCGCCAGATATAGTAGTCTTCGTAACCGGGTTCGCGGCGGCGGCTTTTTTGGAACCACTCGTGTTCGTCGGAGGTGTGGTTTATCACCAGGTCCATGACGATCTTAAGGCCGAGTTTTTTCGCCCCGGCGATAAGCCTGTCCATATCCGCCATGGTTCCGAAAAGGGGATCGATGTTCAGGTAATCGCTGATGTCGTAACCGTTGTCGATCTGCGGCGACTTGTACACCGGCGACAGCCACAGCGCCCCCACGCCGAGTTCCGCGAGAAGGGGAAGCCTCCCGATAATCCCCGGAATATCCCCGACACCGTCCCCGTTGGAATCCTGAAAACTCCTGGGGTAGATCTGGTAAACTACCCGTTCCTTCCACCATACCGCCATAATAACACCTCCATAACATGGAA
>JAIRSC010000232.1 GCA_031255645.1 Treponema sp.
AACTTCAACATGAGCGGCGGAACCATCCGTGACAACCAGGCCGATAACGGCGGCGTCTACGGCATCGGCGGCGGGGTAGGTGTAGACGGCGGGAACTTCAGCATGAGCGGCGGAACCATCCGCGACAACACGGCCAGCAACAGAGGCGGCGGGGTGTATGTTAACAGCGGAACTTTCAGCATGAGCGGCGGAACCATCCACGACAACACGGCCACCATCGGCGACGGCGGCGGGGTGTATGTTGACAGCGGCGGGACCTTCACTAAATCGGGCGGCACTATTTACGGCGCCCCCGACTCCAACGCAAACATCGCCGGCGGCGCCGGCCAGGCGGCGTACGCGCTTGGTAAGGGACGCAAGGAGAGTACCGCGTGGCCGGGTGATATCCTCGACAGTTCTATAAGCCACCCCGGAGGCGGCTGGGACTTCCCATAACAGCCTTTGCGCCAGTGTTCTGTCCAATACAGATTCAACAAGACCCTCTTCTGTGAGCAAACGCCCACTCTGATAGTTTTGGCCGAATCAAAGAGTGTATATTGTCAAAATCCGCGTCGCGGAGGTGTTTGGCAGGCATACCCACGAAAAAAGCGGCGCGGGGTGGCCGCGAAAACCGACCCGAACTTGTTCCGGGGCGGGTTTTTGCGGACAGGCCCCCGGACTTTTTCGTATGCCTGCCTCGATAATCAGCGACGTGGATTTTACTATTTTGACATTTTGATTTGGACAGAACACTAGGGCCCCAGGTTAAAGCCTTTATTCGCAGTGGTTTCCTGTGTTATCGTATAGTTGTGCTGAGATTTTGCGGACGCCTGATCTTCCAGGCCACGAACCCGGAAAAAACGCCCAGGATGATCCGCGTCCTGTACCGCCTGCTGTCCGGCGCGCGGCCAGCTGAGTTGTGGGGCGCCCTGATTGCCCGCTGCCGCAGGGACAAAAGCCGCCTCCTCCTGTGGGGGCTTTTGGTACTCGGCCTTATGTTCGCCTTCTCCCTGCCCGATCCGCTTTTTTCATCGTACTATTCCCCCGTTCTGTACGACCGGAACGGAGAACTCCTGGGGGCGATGACCGCGTTCGACGGTCAGTGGCGCTTCCCCATGAAAAGCCCGCTCAACGAAAAATTCGCGGCGGCCCTGGTCGAGGCCGAAGACCGCCGTTTCGCGTCCCACGCCGGGGTAGACTTCCGCTCCATAGCCAGAGCCCTCGTCCAGAACCTTGGCGAACGGCGAATCGTTTCGGGCGGCTCGACCATTACCATGCAGACCATACGCCTTGCCCGTCCCGGCAGGCGGCGCGGCTTCTTTGAAAAGGCCGTGGAAGCGGTCCTCGCGATGCGGCTCGAACTTTCCTGTTCAAAAGAGCGGATACTTTCCCTCTATGCCGCCAACGCGCCGTTTGGGGCGAACGTGGTCGGCGTCGAGGCCGCGTCCTGGCGCTGGTTTGGCAGATCCAGCGCGGATCTTTCCTGGGCAGAGGCGGCCACCCTCGCCGTGCTGCCCAACGGGCCGGGGCTTATCCACCCCGGGCGGAACAGGGAGCTTTTGCGGAAAAAGCGGGACGCCCTGCTTGAACGGCTGTGGAAAAACGGCGTCATCGACAGGGAAACCTTCTCCCTTGCCGCCGCCGAGGAACTGCCCGGCGAGCCGCGCCCCCTGCCGGGCCTGGCCCCCCACCTGCTTGCCCGCGTCGTGGCGGAATCGGGCGGGGTAACGGCCTTCAATTCGGCGAACCGCGATCATCCGCTCTACGCTTCCGGCTATTCCCTGGTCAGCACGATTGACCGGGAACTGCAGGAACGGGCCAAAACCATTCTTGACCGCTGGGCCCTTCGTTTCGCCGAGCGGGGAATTATGAACGGCGCCTGCGTTATCCTCGACACCGAAAGCGGGGAAACCCTTGCCTATGTGGGCAACGTTTCGGGCCCTTCCTCGCCGGACGTGGATATCGTCTCTTCTCCCCGCAGTTCGGGGAGCCTGCTCAAGCCCTTCCTGTACGCCGCGATGCTTGATTCGGGCGATACGCTTCCCTCGTCCCTGGTAAGCGATATTCCCACCAGGGTCGGAAGCTACAGCCCCGAAAACAGTTCCAGAAACTACCTGGGGATTGTTCCGGCGGACGCCGCCCTGGCCCGTTCCCTTAATGTTCCGGCGGTGCGCAGCCTGAGGCTTTTCGGCGTGGATCGTTTTGCCGCGCTGCTCCGGGCTCTTGGCCTGACGACGCTGTTCCGGCGCGGCGACGACTACGGTCTTCCCCTTATCCTTGGCGGGGCCGAGGTAACGCTGTGGGAGATTACCGGCCTTTACGCGGGCCTTGCCCGAAGCTCCGGGGAAAAGGTCCGGGCGTTTTTCCCTCCGTTCTTTTCAGGGGAGTTCGCCGGTCTCGCCAGCGGCGGCGCTGGTTCGGCGGCGGCCTCCGCCGGATTGGCCGGCGCGGCGCGGATTTCGCCGGGCGCGGCGTGGCTTACGCTGGAAGCCCTGACCTTTGTAACAAGGCCGGGCGAGGAAGCCGCCTGGCAGGAATACGCCGGTTCCCGCCGTATCGCCTGGAAAACCGGCACCAGTTTCGGCAGCCGCGACGCCTGGGCCGTGGGAACAAGGCCGGACAGGACGGTCGGCGTGTGGATCGGAAACGCTTCGGGAGAGGGGAACGCGGAGCTTGTCAGCATAAGCACCTCGGCCCCGGTATTGTTCGAGCTTTTTTCGGCGCTGGATTCCTCCGGCCAGGGCGGCCGGGACTGGTTTCCCCGGCCGGAAGAGGCCCTCGTCCGCGTCGAGGTCTGCGCCTATTCGGGGTTCCCGGCCGGCCCCGACTGCGGCAGGGTAAAAACCGCGCCGGCCCCGGCGGGCGCGCCCGTTCCAAAAAGCTGCCCCTACTGCAGAACCGTAACGCTCAACGAAACGGGAAGCGCCCGGGTCGCGCTGGGGCCGGAAACCTCCGAAAAAACGGAAACGGCGAAGTGGTTTGTCCTGCCGCCCGCCGAGGAATGGTATTACAGAAGATGGAATCTGGACTACAAACCCCTTCCCCCGCTTTCCGGCGGCGAAAGCGCCGGCATCAGTTCCATAGCCCTGTTCAACCCGGAAGAAAACGGAGCGGTTTACGTGCCGAGGGAGCTTGACGGCAGGGAAGGCCGAATCGTGTTCCAGGCGGCGGCCCGGGACCGGAACGGGAAAATCTACTGGCACCTGGACGAAACCTATCTGGGAATGACCGGGGTTTTTCACGAGATGGAAGCCCGCCCGCCGCCGGGCCGCCATGTTCTGACCCTCGTGGACGAGGCCGGCAATACCCTCAGGCGAAACTTTGAAGTGCTGGGCGACGCCGACTAGTGTTCCGACTTATACAGATCCAACAGGACCCTCTTCTGCAAGTAAAAGCCCACTCTGATAATTTTGGTCGAACCAAAGAGTATATATTGTCAAAATCCACGTCGCCTTTGTACCGTGAAAGGCCCACCCAATAGCACAGCGCCCATAACCATCGACCGGTGGATACCTTTGTTTGGTATAGAAGGCGGCGGCTATTCCCCTGCGAAGGGCATACGGCGTCCGTAAGTAAAAGCCAGGCCAATGCCTGCGTCAGAAATGGCGACGACCGTCCAGCCCGAGCAGGGGTTGCCACCGCCTTTGTATGCTACAAAGATAGATGTCCACCCATCAAGACACGGGCGCTGTGCGATAGCCGTGTACCTGCCTCGATAATCAGCGACGTGGATTTTACTATTTTGGCATTTTGATTTGGACAGAACACTAGTGTTCTGACTGTTCCACTGCCTTGTCGTTCATGCGGCGCAGACGCCGCGAAAGATCCCGGGCCAGATTCATGATAATAAGGGAAAAAGAGTGAATGTCAATTTTGTA
>JAIRSC010000023.1 GCA_031255645.1 Treponema sp.
CGCGTGCGGAAGGCGAAACAGGTTCTCAATAAAACCGACGTCGCCGTTCTTGTCGTGGACGCCCGGGACAAAACCCTGGGCGGAGCGGACGGGGAACTGCTCGCGCTATTTCGGGAAAAAGGCGTCCCCTGCGTTGTTGCCCGAAACAAAAGCGATTTGCTTGAAGGGCCGGTCGTAACGGAACCGGTTATTGGGGGAGGAAGCCTTCCCCCCGCTCCAGCCCCGCAGAGTTCCGCCGTCCCCTCCTTTGCCGAAATGTACGTTTCGGCAAAAACCGGAAGCGGCGTTAACGAATTAAAGGAATGTATCGCTTCTCTCGCGAAAACGGAAGAACCGAAGCTTCGGATTGTCGCGGATCTTGTTCGGCCCGGAGACTTTGTCGTGCTTGTTACGCCCATCGACAGCGCCGCTCCCAAAGGCCGGCTGATTCTTCCGCAGCAGCAGACCATCCGGGACGTACTTGAGGCGGACGCCGCGGCGATCGTGGTCAAGGAATTTGAACTGAAGGAAACGCTGGAACGGCTCGGCGTAAAGCCCGCCCTGGTCATTACCGACAGCCAGGCCTTCGCGAAGGTTTCCGCCGATACGCCGCCGGACATTCCCCTTACTTCGTTCTCGATACTGTTTGCCCGCTTCAAGGGCTTTTTACTCCCCGCTGTCCGGGGAGTAAAAAGCCTGGACAGCGCCGGAGACGGCGACAGGATCCTTGTCTGCGAGGGCTGTACCCATCACCGCCAGTGCGACGACATCGGTACGGTAAAACTTCCCCGCTGGATAAAACAGTACACGGGCAAAAATCCGGAATTCGTCTTCAGTTCCGGCGGCGGCTTCCCCGGAGACCTTTCTTCCTATAAGCTTGTCGTCCACTGCGGCGCCTGTATGCTCAACGAAAGGGAGATGCGTTATCGCCAGAAATGCGCCGAGGATCAGGATGTGCCGTTTACCAACTACGGTATCGCCATAGCCTTTATGCAGGGAATACTTAAAAGAAGCCTGCGGGTTTTTCCCCGTATGCTCGCGGAGCTTGAGGGGCCGGAATCTTGACGCCGGGTGGCTGGTTTCCGCCGGATTTCCGCGCTATACTCTGCCTATGGCAAAGCCTCCACTGTATGTTATAGACGCTTACGGTCTTATTTACCGTTCCTATTTCGCCTTCCTTTCCAGGCCGCTGAAAAACCCGATGGGCGAAAATGTTTCCGCCCTGTTCGGCTTTGCCCGGACTCTTGTAGGACTTATCGACGAGGGTGTTTCGGCATCCGGCGCGCCGGCAAAATCGCAAAAACCCCTCAGGCTGGCGGCGGCCTTCGATTCACGCGGTCCCACGTTCCGTCATAAAATATACGCCGAATACAAAGCCACACGGCAGAAAACTCCCGAAGACCTTCACGCCCAGGTTCCGCTGGTAGAAGAAACGCTTGCCGCCCTGGGCGTTCCCGTCCTCCGGGTAGACGGCTATGAGGCCGACGACATTATCGCGACCCTGGCGGAAATCTGCCGGGCGGAAGGCCGGGGCTGTTATATACTTTCGGCGGACAAGGATTTGCTCCAGCTTGTAGGCGGCGGCATTTACCAGCTCAGGCCGCAGAAGTCGGGGAGCAGGCCCGGCGGCGGGATGATTGGGGGCATTCCCTGGGATATTACCGGCCCCGACGAGGTAAAATCCGAATGGGGGGTAAGCCCCGGAGGGGTTCTGGATTTGCTTTCCCTTATCGGGGACAGTTCCGACAATGTGCCGGGTGTAAAGGGAATCGGCGAAAAGACCGCGGCAAAGCTTATGGCCCGCTACGGTTCGCTGGACGGTATCTATGAAAACCTGGCCGCCGTTGAGGGAGCGGTCGGAAAAAAGCTTGCCGAAGGAAAAGACAGCGCCTATTTCGCGAAAAAACTTATCACGCTCGAAACAAAAGTTCCGCTTCCCCTAAAAAACATCGACGAGCTTTCGATAGAAAACCTTAACCGCGGAGCCGGTGCGGCGGTGCTGATGCGGGAAGGGATTCAGCAGACGGCGCGGCAGCTTGATCCGGCGGTCAAAAACGAAACGCCGCCGCGGGTCTCGACGGGTAAATCCGTCCCGCCGGATACATCGCTTCTCGGCGAAGGCCGCTACAGAACCGTGCTGGACGAAACGGAGCTTGCGGCCCTGCTCGACGCCGCGCGAAAGCAGGGGCTTCTGGCCCTGGATTTCGAGACAGATTCCCTTGATGCGTGGAACGCCAGGCCCATCGGAATTTCGCTCGCGCTAAAGCCAAAGGAAGCCTGTTATGTTCCGGTCGCGGCCCACAGCTCTCCCGGCGCGGGACAGCCGGGGACAGAGCCGTTTATCGCCGGCGAAAAAGTCCGCGCCCTGCTGGAACCGCTTCTTATGGACGGTATGATGATAATTGTCGCCCATAACGCCAAATACGATTACGAGGTAAGCCGGGGCTGGGGGATAAAACGCTGGAAATGCCGGATATGGGATACGATGGTCGCCGCCTGGGTGGACGATCCCGAACGGAACAACTATTCACTGGATTCCCTGGCGGCGTATCATCTTAACTATACCGCCCTTAAATACGGCGACATTGTTCCCAAAGGCGGCGCTTTCGATCAGACGCCGCTGGAAACCGCCTGCCGCTATTCCGCCGAAGACGCGGACCTTACCCTTCGCATGATGCGCTTTCTCGCTCCCCGGCTCGAAAAGGCGGAATCGCTCAAACTCTTTCTGGAACTGGAAATGCCCCTGCTTCCAATTCTCGCGGAAATGGAAGGAGCGGGCATCAGGATTGAAACCGGGGCGCTTGAGGAATACGGAAAAGAGCTTGAAAAGAATATGGAAAAGGTACAACGAGACGCCTGGAAAAAAGTGGGCCGTGAATTTAATCTGGCCTCGCCGAAACAGCTTCAGGAAGTGCTTTTTACCGAACGCGGGCTCAAGCCGGGAAAGCGGACCAAAACGGGTTATTCGACCGACGTGGACGTACTGGAAGAACTTGCCAGGGTCGACGAGGTTCCCGCCCTGATACTGCGGCACAGAACCCTGGCAAAACTTAAATCAACCTATGTCGACGCCCTTATCGGAACGGCGGACGCCGAAGGAAGAATCCACACCAGTTTTGTCCAGACGGGCACCGCGACGGGCAGGCTTTCTTCGCGGGAACCGAATTTACAGAACATCCCGATACGGGAAGAAGAAGGCAGACGCATTCGGGCGGCGTTTACCGCAAAGCCGGGCTGCGTCCTTATCTCGGCGGATTACAACCAGATTGAACTTGTAGTGCTGACCCACCTTTCCCGCGATCCAAACCTGATGGAAGCCCTTGTCAACGGAAAAGATGTTCACGCCAGAACCGCCGCGCTGATCTTCGGCCTTGACGAAAAAAACGTTCCGGCCGACAAACGGCGCATCGCCAAGACGATTAACTTTGGAGTCATGTACGGAATGAGCGCCTTTAGGCTTTCCAACGAACTGGGTATAAGCCGAAACGAGGCGGCGGCCTTTATCCAGGCCTACTTCAGCACCTACGCCGGAGTGCGAAATTTTATTGAGGATCTTATACGGCGTACCGGGGAAACGGGCTACGCTTCGACAATACTGGGCCGCCGCCGCTATATTCCGGCGATCAACTCGCAGAACAAAACGGAAAAAGCCGCCGCCGAGCGCGTCGCGGTCAACACGCCCATACAGGGTTCGGCGGCGGATATCGTCAAAACCGCGATGCTCAGCCTGGACAAAGCGCTTTCCGTCAAAAAAAGCCGGGCAAGGCTGCTGCTTCAGGTTCATGACGAACTTATCCTGGAGTGTCCCAAAGAAGCCGCCGAAGAAACGGCCGTCCTTGTCCGGGACCGAATGGAAAACGCCGTTAAGCTTTCCGTACCCCTGCGGGTAAGCGTGGAAAAAGGGAAACGCTGGGGAGAATTTCATTGACGCGCGGAAGAGACGCCGGCCGGAACATGTTACGCGAAATGTCCGGCTGCGCAAACCGAAAAAGTATTTTACTGATTAAAAGGAAAACAGATATGAATGTTGCATGCCAAAACGCATTTAAGGGTTGCCGTGGACGCCGATTGAGTCCGGCGTTGTTTGTGTGTCTGCTGACCTTATCCGCGCTGACCGTTCCGGCCCAGGAAAACGCCCGAAACCCCGGCCGGGAAGTCGATGACCTGATGCGCGCCGGGATCGAATATCACGACGAGGGCGATTACGACAGGGCTATAGAATGTTACGAAAAAGCCCTGGAACTGGCGCCTGATGTTCCGGGCATTTATTACGAGATGGCGTTTTCGTATCTGTATAAGGGAAACCCCGAAGAAGCTCTGCGCTATTCCCAGGAAGGCATAGACCGCGCGTCGGCCAGGGGCGCAAAGGACGAACTTCCGGGGCTCTACGATCTTAAGGGTTCTGCCCTTGACGATCTTGGCCGGCGCGAAGAAGCCGTAGAAGTTTACCTGGAAGCCCTTGACCGCTTTGACGTAAACAACACCCGTCTTTACTACAACCTGGGTCTTACATATTACCGGATGGGCGAACGCGACAAAGCCAGGGATTGTCTTGCCCAAAGCCTTATTGACGATCCGTTTCATCCGGCGAGCAATTTGCTTCTGGGAAAGATCTGTTACGAACAGGGGCGGAAAAGCCAGAGCCTTTACTGTCTCTGCTATTTTCTCCTTCTGGAGCCGTATACCGAAAGGGCCGTGGAAGCCTACGCGACGATAGAGCAGCTTATGACAGGCGACGGAGAAGGAATCGCCATTTCCAAAACGGGAACCTTTACCGCCGCCGACATCATGCTTTCCCTTCTGGTTTCCGGTTTTGAAGACGGCGTGTCCGAAACAAATTCCGGCGAACGGTTTATAAAAAAACTCGAAAGCGTCTTTGTGTCCCTGGACAAACAGCGGACGCCCGCGATAAAACAGGCCGAAGACTACCGGCCCTCCGACGACCTATGGTGGGAATTTTATGTCCCGTTCTTTGCCCGGTTCGCGGCGTCGGAACACTTTGAAACCTTCTGCCGTTATATCGGCATGAGCGTCAGCCCCGAATCCATGGCATGGCTTAACGAGAACGGGGAAAAAGTAGAAATGATGTTCGAATGGCTTAACGCGGGCGAGGAAGAAGGTGAATGATCCGGCTTCCGGGTGTAATCGGGCTTACCGGACTGTACTGCGCGGGCAAAAACCGCGTGGCCGCCCTGATGGAACAACGGGGCGTTCCGGCGCTGGATCTGGACAAGCTCGGCCACAGGGCGCTTGAGTCGGAAAAGGCAAGGATCGTGGAGCGTTTCGGCGGCGGCGTGCTTGCCCCGGACGGCTCGGTAGACCGCCGCCTTTTGGCGGAAATCGTTTACAAAAGACGGAACGCCGGGGATCTTGCCGCGCTTGAAGCCATCGTTCACCCCACCGTAAACGCGCTGGCTGACCGATGGATAGAAGACGCCGCGATTAAGGGCGCCGCGGCTAATGGGGCCGTGCCGGACCTTTGCGTGGTTAACGCCGCGTTAATCCACAAGTCCGCCGTTTTTTCCCGGATGCGGGCGCTTGTTATCGTAAAAGCTCCGTTTCCCATCAGACTTTGCAGAGCAAGAATACGAGACGAGCTTCCTGTCGGGGAAATTTTTCGCCGTTTTCGTATTCAATCCACATTCAACTCTCAATATTTGGCCGCGAAAACCGATATTTATACCATAGATAACTCCGGTTTTTCCGGTTCCGCCGCGAACCTCGAAAAACGTCTGGACGAAATCCTTACAAGGATCCGTGAAAAGCTCTAAGGGTTGGGTTTATGGAAAAGAAGAAGTTACTGTTGGTCGCCGTTTCGGTCGGCGTTTTTTTGGTTATTGTGGTCGGCGCCGCGATTCTTGTGTTCAGCGCCAAAGAACCGGCCGCGGTCGCGCAAAGCCGGTACTTGCCCGGAACAGCCGGGGGAAGTTACAGCCGTTCCGCGACAACCGACGTTTCCAGCCTTCTCGATTCTGAAGAGCTGCGGGGGCTCCAGGATCCCCAGGCGGCTTCCCCGATTCAGGAAAACATAATCGCCCTGGGAAACGAAAATCCGGCCGATGAAAATCAAACCGTTATCAGCGTATCAAGACCCCAGGCCGTTGCGGTTCCGGACACGGTTTCCGAACAGCCCGCGGTAAAACCGCAAAGTCCCCGGCAGGTTTCCCTGCCCGTGGAGAAGGTTTCGGCAAAGCCGGCGGCAAAACCCGCCGCCAGCGCAGTACTTTCACCAAAGAAAATCTACAATGATTTTTGGGTTCAGGCTGGTTCGTTTTCGACACGGGAACGGGCGGACGGCGTCAAGAAAAACCTGGACGACAAGGGCGTAGCGGCGTTAATTACCAATCAGCAGATAAACGACCAGACCTTTTACCGGGTCAGGGTAGGCCCCTATACTTCCCGCAACGAGGCCGATTACTGGCTTGCGATGATCAAATCCATCGACGGATTTGAAGACAGCCAGATCTGGGAAAGTCAGTCAAGGCGTTAAAGAGATATTTCGTCCGCGTTACGGAAGACGTGTCCGGCGATCTTCTGATAATTTCGCTTTAAAAATACGAGCCGGCAAAAAGTGTGGTGTATGGCCGTCCGGGCTGTTCGGGGTAACCCGCGAGCCCGGCGGCCTTTTTTTTCTGTCCCGTCACATACGCCGGCGATACCCCCGCCCCAACAACTTGCTGTTCCCGGGCGGCGGCAGCTCTTCGGCGCGGAACTTCCATGCGTTAAAGCGTGTCGTTTTGGGAAAGGCCAATACCTTCCAGTTTTAAGAGTTTTATTTTTTTGTCAATGCCGCCCGCGTATCCCGTAAGATTACCGTTCCTGCCTATTACACGATGGCAGGGAATTAAAATTGAAACAGGGTTATGGCCTACCGCGCTTCCGACTGCCCGCGCGGATGTACGCCTGCCTTTGTTTTCCAGCTCAAATTGTTTTGCGAGTTCCCCATAGCTTGTTGTCTGCCCGTAAGGAATTTTACAGAGATTGTCCCATATTGCTTTTTGATATGGGCTTCCTTTCGGCATAAGCGGCGGTACAAAGTCGGGCGCTCTGCCTGAAAAATATATATCAAGCCATTCCCGAACATTTTCAAATATGGGTATATTTTGTTCCAAAACGTCTTGTCCCAGTGTTTTCGCGAAATACTTCTGTCCTTCAATCCAGAGCCCGGAAATGTTTTGGCCGTCACTCGATACGGTAAGCGTCCCGACCGGCGATTTAATCATTTGAATATATTCCATATTTTTTCTCCTTTCTGTATTTTGACGGCGATGAATTTATGTTTTTCCGAAAAAAGGCATAAAACACCGATAAGCTCTGAAACCCGGCGCCGTGCGCAATATCTATGATAGCGTCATTGGTAGTTGTTAATTTTTTCTTTGCTTCTTCAAGCCTCAGGTTGTCATAATATTTCTTCGGTGTAAGGCCGTAGTATTTTTTGAATATATTTACGATACGATGATAATTTAATCCAACTTGTCCTATCTTTTTGGCAAGTTCTTTTTGCTGAGTAAAATGGGTGTCGAATAAGAATTTTATTTTTTCGGCAATTTCTTTTATTGGCTGGTATTCCAAAAGGTCGGGCCGGCATCGTTTGCAGGGACGGTATCCGGCCTGTTCCGCCTGCTTCCCGTTTTCAAAAAACAGGACATTTTTTCTAAGCGGCCGCTTTGATTTACAGGATGGCCGGCAAAATATTTTTGTTGATTTTACACCAACAAAAAATAAACCGTCATATCGATCATCATGCTTCAATACGGCCTGCCATTTTTGCTCTTCCGTCATTTTATTCCCGCTTTTTTCTTTGGCGTATAATCTTTCATTCCTTCAATTGTTCCCGCGGAAACAGACCAGAGATAAAGGCTTGCAACGGTACAATAAGGGCTGTATCTACGCCGGTATTTTTCAAACGTTTTTTTATTTATGTCCCGATGATGGTATAACATACGCAATCCTCGTTGAATTGCAATATCTTTGTAACTCAAAATATTGGGTCTTTGTAAACAAAATATCAATACCATTTCCACCGTCCAGCGGCCAATTCCTTTCAGTTTAGATAACTCATTGATCACTTCATTGTCGGACTTGTTTTTTATTTCGTCTATATTCAATTCTCCATGTTTGATTTTATGGGAAAAATCTTTGATATATTCCGCCTTTCTAAAAGTCATTCCAAATCTTTGTATTTTATCGACGCTTAAATCACAAATAACATCTACAGTTATTGTTCCCAATTCGTCATTCATTCTTTTCCATACTGTCTTTTGTGCCACTGATGAAATTTGCTGTCCAACAATGTGATGTACTATTGACAAGAACAAATCGGTATCTATCGGTCTTTTTATGTGTCCAATTTTATCAATGGCATTGCCGAGTGTTTCGTCCCTGCTTTTTAAATAATCAGTTTCTATTTTCCCATATTGAAAAAACAAAATGACAACTCCTTTTATGTATGAACATAGCGTATTTTTCAGGAAATTTCTTCCTCTTTTTGAACATTCAATTTTCGGGTTTTAGACAAATTTACAAAAATGACGCATAACGCTTCGGCTATATGTTTTTTGATGATTTTCAGCAATGCCCGTTGAACACACAGGGCCGTCGTATTTATTTTCGAAAAATGGTGAACATTCGTTTAGTACCTCAAAACGTCATGCGGCTTTTTTTATCAGCGGTATCCCCACGGCCGCCTTGAATATTTATGGGAAATGTTCCTATCGTTAATACTGCAGCCCTTGAGGCAATGCGCCCTTGTCCAGCGAATGGTTTTTTACTATTATATGTGTATGTCCATGAATTCCGACGAATTGCGCTCCAAATACATTGAATTCTTTACGCGGCACGGTCACGCCCAAATCGAAGGGAAATCCCTGATTCCGGA
>JAIRSC010000038.1 GCA_031255645.1 Treponema sp.
CGCCGCCGTAAGCCGGACACATAAATTGCCTATGGCGGATAGTATTATTTATGCGACCGCACTGCTCTATTCGGCGGTGATTTTCTCCTGCGATAAGCATTTCAAAGATATTCCTGATATACGATATTTTCCCAACACACCCGGCTAAAGCCCTTATTCACAGCGGCGTACGCCCCTTCGGGTCGTTTGACGATAGGAAACGATTTATGGGCGCTGGCGCGCCCGACGTCATCCATGGCGCCGGACGCACTGTCTGTAAATGCCCATGGGTGTAATTTGCTTCGCAAATTACAGCTCAATCTGACCGTACCGGATTAACACACAGCGCCCGTAACCCCCTGACCGGTGGACGCCTTTGTTTGGACAGAGGCGGCGGCTATTCATTCGCAGTAGGGTTTGATACCCAGGAGCCCGTCTTTCGGCGGGGGAGAATCAGGACAGGGAGGTTCATTATTGTTTTCTTCAACGAGAATATTTCTTAAATTTAATATTGGCTCAATACATCTGATTTTTTCTACCGTATTGAGCGCGTATGCCACATCTTCTTCCCGTATTTCTATTCTGTAAGGATATCGTATTTCGTTGGAAAATCTGTTCAAAATACCACATTCGTTTCTAATTTGTTCAAAAG
This sequence comes from Treponema sp., assembly GCA_031255645.1. GTDB lineage: Bacteria > Spirochaetota > Spirochaetia > Treponematales > Breznakiellaceae > JAIROH01. The sequence goes on from JAIRSC010000038.1 coordinate 632, forward strand.
TATGATCAAGCTCAATGCAATTTTCATTGAGAAGAATTATACTATGAGTCTTTTTCGGGACAATTTCGTGGTAAGTCAAATACCCTTTTAAATATTTTTCTATGGACTGAGCACAATGATAACATATAATTTCCCTGTGTTTGCGGGCAGCCCCGTTCAATATCTTTGCGGCATCAAAATCCTCATCGGCTATCATAAACCATTCAACCACGTCTTTAATATCCATATATCATTTTTCCCTTCTGATATACGGTTCTCTCGAGCAGATGTTCATTTTTTTTGATATTGAATTCCTTTTCTCTTGTTAATAATAAATCAACAAAAAAAATCTTTTTTATACCCAGATCCACCATTATCTTCCCGTAAATTTCCAAAATGTTGCCTGCGTTATCCGGAAGCACAAGATATATATCTATATCGCTTTTGTCTGTCGGTTGTCCATAAGCGTATGATCCAAATAGATATATATACTTTGCCGATGTATTCTTGAGGATAGATTCCTTAATAATAGCAATTTTTTCTGGAAGATCTTCCATGATCATATTGTATATGGTAACACATGTTTTTTGTCAAGCGCGTCATTTTTACCAGGGTTCATTCAAGGACCATGCTGCCATAACAGACATATCCGTCTTCGCCGGGTATTTGCCGTATGTCCGAAAGAAGCGTGTTTTGTTTTTTCACCAAAAGGCCGCATTCAAGGCAGGCCGCCGCCAGTGGAGCGCCGCAGGCGCTCAGGGCGCCGCCGGGGAATTCGTTTCCTATCGCGCCGCCGTTTCCCTCGTTTATCAACGTAACAAAACGATCCGCCTGGGCAAAGGCCGTTTCGCTGTTTTTGTTTTTGGAAAGACAGCTGGAGATTACAAAAAGGGTTTCGCCGCGGTTTTCGCCGAATACAACATTAAGGGCGCCGGCCAGCCCTTTTATAAGCCGGGGCGAGTAAACCCCCATCAGCACCGGCACTATTGAAACGCCGGGAAAACAGTATTTGACAAACGGAAGAAGCACTTCTATCGAAAATTCCCTTAAATGGGGTATATCGTTTATTTCAAAAACCGTGCTGCAGGAGGCCAGCTCTTCGCAGGATTTTCCGTCCACGGGCAGTTCCCCCAGCGGCGTTTCAAAAAAATCCGAATTTGAAAGAAAAAGCCCCGTTCGAAGCGGGTCGTGAATAGCGCCGAGCAGTACCACTCTGGAGATTGAATCCCGGCGCTCCCGGCACAAAGCAAAGGCGTCCGCGGCGGCTTTTCCGGAACGGTTCCACGCGCTGTGGGGGACGATAATGCCAAGGGCATTTTCCGCTTTTTCCCCGCGCCGGGGCGGGCCGTCAAGTCCGCAGGAAGCGAAAAAAGCCTTTATTTCTTCCGGTTCGTCCGGGTAAAAAAAGCCCGACGCGACAGGAGACCTGATCCGTTCTCTGACGAACCTTCTTCGCGGCGGGGTTTGGCGTTCTTCGGGAACCCCTTTTTCGGCGGGAGAGTTCCGGGGCGGTTCGGAAATGATATATTTTGACGGCATACTGGCAACCCCACTGCGAATGAACTCCGCGAAACGAACCTGGTAACAACGCGACACGTACAGGATATCCCGCCGGAAGCGGGAGGGTTCATCATTCAAGTCTAGTAGCGGATACGGGCATCTTCAAGTTTTTTCAGCCGTTTTTGATCAAGCTTGATAAAAATATTCTTTTCCTGGGTGGGGATAACTTTCCCCTTTGGGCCGGTTTTTACCCTTCTCAGATATTTTACCCGGGTATAGTAGCAGTCGCAGGAGCCGTTGTTCCGGCCCCTGGAATAGAACAGCGCGAGGTTTCCCCCGTCAAGAAGGACATCCAGCGGCGGCGTTTTTCCCGGCCTGTGCTTTATAAACACATAGGCCCCCGCGTAGTCCCTGGCGTGGAGCCAGAGATCGTTTCCCCGCACATAGCGCCGCAGAAGCTCGTCGTTTTCCCCGGCGTCCCTGCCCACGATGATAAGCCAGTCTCCGGTCCGGAACGAAAGGCCCGGCCGTTTTTCCGCCCCGGCGGAGCCCGAAGTTCCGCCGGCGCCCGGGGAACCCCGCCTTCCGCCGCCGGCCTTTCGCAGCAGCCCCGTAAGGACGAGCGGGTTGGTTTCCGAAAGGAGCCTTTTTTTCGTTTCTCCAAGCTTCGCGAGTTCCGCCGCTCCGTTTTGTATTTCTTCCTGTATATCCTTAAGCCCGTTTTTTCCTTTGCGGTATTTGTCGTAACAGAGTTCGGCGTTTTCCGGGGGGCTTTTGCGGGCGTCCAGCTCTATGCGTATTACCGCGTTTCCGGGGCTGAAAAAATCGGCCGCCTCAAGCCACGCGGAACCGGGAGTAATGGCGGATGCGTTTGCCATGATGATGTCGCCGTATTCCTTCCAGCGCGCGGCGTTTTTGTATTCGGCTTCTTTTTCCCTGAGCCGTTCCAGAGAGGCTTCCAGGCGGTTTACGCTGCCGTTTATAAGCCGTTCGGCCCGCTCCCGCAGTTTTTCGAGGGAAAGTTCCCCGCCCTGTTCTGTATAAAACAAGTCTATTTTTTCGTTAAACGAAGCTTCCCCGGGCAGTTCCCGTATGGCGTAGTCTTTGCCGCCGGAAGAAGCCGGGTTTTCTTCCGGCCTGTAAAAGCCGCCCGATACTTCGCCGCGTTTTGGGAGCCTTCTCATCGCGTCAAGGATAACGCCGTCTTCGCCGGTAACAATTACGTTGGCCGCGTTTGACCAGAGCCGTATATAGATCCGGTACCGAATCTCGCCCCTGCGCAGCAAAAGCCGTATAATACGGTTATCTCCAAGCTGGGACGCTTCTTCAATACGGCCGTTAACGACGCGCGATTTAAGGAACTGGGCGAAACGCAGGGGCTTGCCTGTTTTGGGAACCGGCCTCAGGCTCCGGTTGATTCTGCATCCGCCGGGAGCAAGCGAGACGAGGATTGTCTGGGCTCCGGCCGCGCCGCCGGTTCTTTCATCAGCCTTTTCGCCGGTTCTTCCGCCGGTCCTTCCGAAGACTTCCAGGACCAGCACGTTGAAATCGCCCTGGAACACTTTCTGGATTCGGGAACCGGCAAGGTCCAGTTCTTCGAGGATAAGGTTGATTTCTTTCCAGTTGAGCGACATGGAAAAATCGTAGCATACTTTTCCAGGGATTGAAATAAAAGGAAATAAAATAAAAGGGAAATACGGTATGGAAACAAAGAGCATTGTATTCGGGGACGGACATATTCGTTTGTCGATTCGCAGGCCTATATCCGCGTTGGCCGTGATTGTTTTATGCGCCGTTTTGGGACAGGGTTCCGCGGCGGCCCAGGCTCCTGCCCCGGATACGTTTCGCGCCAGGGCGGCGTCGATTGCCGCCGCGATGGACGCGGAGCGCCTTGCCGCCCAGCTTATTCTCAGCGCCGTGGACGGAAGGGGAACCCTGCCGGAACGGACACGGGCGCTGCTTGCCGAAATTCCGCCGGGGGGAATTATGCTTTTTCGCTACAATACCGGCGCTGGTTCGACGGCGGCCCTTACCGGAAACATCGACGCCGTCGTGCGGGGCGCGTCGGGGATTCCTCCGTTTATCGCGGCGGATCAGGAGGGCGGGGCGGTACAGCGTTTCGGCGGCGCCGCCTCTCTGCCGCCGCCGCTGTCGTACTGGGAACGCCGCGAAAAAGGCGAGGACAGGGCCGTCCTGCTTGTGGAGATCGCCGGCGCGGCGGAACGGGCGGGGCGGGAACTGCGGCGGCTGGGAATAAACCTTAACCTTGCCCCGGTCGCGGAACCGCTCTACGGCGGGAACGGCGCTTTCCTGAAAAACCGTTCCTATGGGCCGGACACGTTTTTCGCGGGCGAAGCCGCCTCGGCTTTTGTCCGGGGCATGAAAAGGGCCGGAGTGGCCTCAACGCTGAAACACTTTCCGGGCAATACCGCCGCGGATCCCCACCGCGCCAAAGTTACGATTACCGCCTCCGGGCCGGAACTTGAAAGCATGATCTTCCCGTTCAGGAAAGCCGCCGAAAGCGGCCCCGCGGCGGTTATGCTTTCCCACGCGGCCGTTGCCGCCTGGGACTCCGCGCCCGCGAGCCTTTCGCCCCGGGCCGTCCGCTGCCTTCGGGAAGAGCTGGGCTTTGACGGCATTATTATCGCCGATGATTTTTCCATGGCCGCCGTTTCGGGCCCCGTGGAACAGCGTTCCCTGGAAGCCGTTATGGCCGGGGTGGATATGGTCATGGCCTGGCCGGGGAATGTCCGGGCCATACACGGCGCTTTGGTTTCGGCGCTTAAAGCCGGAACACTGGACAGAAAACGGCTGGAAGACGCGGCAGCGCGAATCATCGCGGAAAAGCTCCGTTGCGGGCTCATCAGGTAAGCCGCCGCGATTCGTGAAACAACGCGCACATCACGCTATACGCTACTGCTATGCGTTGGATACATCCGGCAGCGTGGTTTTGCCCGTATTGTTTCCCCGAAAAGCCCTTCCCCAGGAGGCTCGATTCAGGTATAAATATCCGTGCAGCCTTTTGAAGTA
>JAIRSC010000167.1 GCA_031255645.1 Treponema sp.
CGGCGGAGTACGCGTCAGTCAAGGAAACTTCAATATGAATGGCGGAACCATCAGCGGTAACAAGGCCACGGGATCTCTCCCAAACGGCAACGGAGGCGGGGTGGTGTTTTCAAGCAACATTACCTCAATCTTCAGCATGAGCGACGGAACCATCAGCGGCAACACGGCCGGCACCGATGGCGGCGGGGTGTATTTTTCCGGCGTCTTCGCAAGTTTTACCAAAACGGGCGGCACTATTTATGGTAATACGATGGACGGTCTTACAATGGAACCTACAAGTCTTAAAAACGAGGCCGGCGGCGGCAGCGGCCTCGGCCACGCGGTGTATATAGCAACAGGTACTCTCCAGCGGAACAGTACCGCGGGGCCGGATGATGAGCTCAAGACCTCCCCACCCACCGGATGGGATCCGTAACATAATCCGGTGTTCCTGCCATTATTGCCGGTAACTGCCATGGGCGCGATTTGCCGGCGAAAATTCGCGAAACGGATTTTCGCGCTATTGACAAAACCCCGCCTCCCGGCCGATAATTACAGAGCAATGTACCGGACAACGGCTTATAACAGGCAATTTCCCGCCGCTTCCCCGGCAGACGCTTTCGGCTCAGTGGTACGTATGGCGATCCCAATAAAAGTCCTTTTGGCCGTTTTTTCCGTTTTGCTTCTGGCTGTTTCGGCCCCCTCCGTTTCCGCGCAGGACGGCTTTTTTATCGCCCCGGCGCTGGAAACAGCCCTGTTCAGCGCGGAAAAAGCGGCTGTCGGCGCGGGGCTGGCCTTCGGCTACGACGGCGGGGTAACGATGGGTTACCGGACGCTCGTGTTCGTCGACCCGGACAGCGTCGTTACGCTGGAGTTCTGCCTTTTTCTCAGGGTGTACCTGCCCCCGGGACGCCGGGACGGCTTGTTCGTCCAGGCCGCCGCCGGCCCTTCCGTGTTCGCCCGGCACACCCCGCTCATTCCCCCCAAAGTAAGCGCGACCTCGGCGGGAGTCGGCGTAGGCTGGCGGTTCCCGCTGGCGAACTCGCTTTATATCGAACCAACGCTGCGGCTGGGGTATCCGTATATTATCGGGGCGGGGGTATCCGCCGGATACCGCTTTTAAAAGAAAACCATGAAAACAACTATAACCACGAAGGGAAGAGGAACCTGGCGGTTGTTCGTTCTCGCCGCCGTCCTTGCGGTTTTCGCGGGCTGTGGAAACCCCTGGATGCGGAGTATTCTGGCTCCCTTCTATCCCGAAGAAAATGCGGGATACCCATTGCACATGACCGTTTATGTGGATCCGGGGGGAAATGACAACAACAACGGGTTAAGTCCGGGTATTGGCAATGCTCTCGAAACGGTGGACGAGGCGTTGTTACGGATAAAGCAAGCCTATAGCGCCGGTTCCTGGCCGGGCAGAGGCGGCTCGTCCCCGCCCCCGGCGGCGGCCAAAATCATTATAGAAGGGACGATTACGGCGGGAAGCGGCACAGACGGCATGGTTGACATTAGTGACGGCGGCATCTACGCCGCCTACCCCCCCATTATCCTGGCGGGAACGGGACCCGGCGAGCTTGACGCCACTACTATGTCGAAGAGGGTGCTTTATGTAGAGAACGCGGACGTAACCCTGGAAAGCGGTCTCGAATTGTTCGGAGGAAATGACAACGACGGCGGCGGGGTATATGTTACTAACGGAAAGTTCACGATGAACGGCGGATTCATCCGCAACAACTCGACCACCGCCAGCGGCGGCGGCGGGGTGTTTGTTACTAACAATGGAATCTTCAATATGAACGGCGGAACCATCGAGAACCACATCTCGATCACCAGAGGCGGTGGGGTGTATGTACACAGCGGACAGTTCAACATGAGCGGCGACGCGAAAATCCTCAACAACACAGTCAGCGACGACGGCGGTGGGGTGTATGTACACAGTGGAAACTTCAACATGAGCGGTGGAACCATCGGGGGAAGCACTACCCCAAACACGGCCAACCACGGCGCCGGGGTGTATATAAGCGGCGGAAACTTTAGCATGAGCGGCGACGCGAAGATTCACTACAACGAGATCACTCCTATTACCGGCGGCGATGGCGGCGGGGTGTATTTTTCTGGTAGCGGAAACTTTAGCATGAGCGGTAACGCGTCGATCAGCTACAACTTGATCCCCTCTACCAGTAGCGGCAGCGGCGGCGGAGTGTATGCAGCTGGCGGCGGAACCTTCGACATGAACGGCGGAACCATCAGCGGCAACACGGCCAACAATAACGGCGGCGGGGTGTATATTACCAACAGCGGAAACTTCACTAAATCGGGCGGCTTTATTTACGGCAGTCCCGACTCCAGCCAAAACACCGCCGTCGGTGGCAGTGGCCACGCGGTGTTTTTCAATGGAGCGCCAGGACTAAATAAGGATAACAACGTGGAGCCAAGCCATACTTTTAATGGAGCAATCTGGACTCCATAGCGGGTGAAGGCGCCATAAAACGATACGCGGTCATTATAATGAGTCATCGCGCTCCATGGACATTTACGGAAATCCCCCCGCTTTTGCCGTCGATGTCCGTCCGCGCGCCCGCCGGGATTTCCACAAGCGTCCCCGGCGGCGCCCCTTCCATTTCGGCCTTCGACCCCCAAAGCAGAACCAGCCCGTTTTCTTCATGCCCGCCCTCGCGGTAACCACAGCCGTATCTGCCCCAGCCGCCGGGAACCGGAAAAGCGTCGGAAACAACACGTATCCCTGCCCGGCTTTCAGGCGCCTCTTTTCCCGCCAGCAGAAAACTGAAAACCGCCCGTTCCTTGGGGATACCCGCGGCGGCGGAAAGCCTGTGCAGCTTTGCCGGCGCTTCCGAGGCGTCAAAGGCGAAATGGCACCACTTCGCCCCCCGACCGCCGCCCGGCAGCGGACAGGGCGTTTCATGAGTACAGGGGGCGGCAATCCGTTTTCCCCGCTCAAGCAGGCCGTTCCGCAGGGCGGCGATAAAAGCGCCGGATTTCGGAACCCCCGGTTCCATCACAAGGATCGATCCTTCGCCGGAACGGTCGAGAATCCCTAGGGCTTTTTCCGAGGCGCGGGCCGGACTGTCGCGCTGGTATACTTCGTTAAAAACGTTTATCGCCGTTACCAGGGCCGCTTTCCCGCCCCGGACAGGGAGGTCCAGGGAAGCGCGGATGGTTCTGATCTTCCACGATCCCGTTTCGCCTTCCGCGCGTTCCAGGGCGCCGAAAAGCTTTTTCCCCGCTTCCAGAACGGAACCGGTATGATCGACACAGCGGAATTCCAGGTTGAGCTTTCGCAGTTCCGGGCGGAACAGCCACAGCGCGACAGGCAGGGTAAGGGGGCCGGAACCCAGATCCGTTACGGCGTCTCCGCCGCGTAAATTCAAAAATACGCCGGCCCCGTTCGCGGACCCGCTCCCGGACCCGCTCCCGGCTCCCTTCGCGGTCCCGGCTCCCCTCGCGCTTCCCCCTTCGCCACAGACAAGCGCGAAAAGCCGGGAAAGCCTGAACACATTCCAGGGCAGAAAATAACGGAGGTAGGCGGAAAGCAGATTCGGACGGCCAAGATAGCCGCCTTCCCGATCCGGCCGGGCGCTGGTAAGAAGCCGGGAAAGTTCGGCCACGTCTCCGGGAAGCGCGGAACGGAAACGGCCCGGAACGGGAAAAGTTTCCTCGATAACCCGAAGAAGCCGCTCGAGAACAGCGCCCGGCGTTCCGGCAAAACGTGAATCTCCCACCGCTGTCCTGTCTTATCCCAGACCGACATCCAGCGCCATCATCAGCGCGAAGCCGGCCATGATGCCGGAAGTGGCGATATGGTCGTTCCCCTCCCGGTACGCTTCGGGGATAAGCTCTTCGGCCGCGACAAAGATCATCGCTCCGGCGGCAAAAGACAGGGCGTAGGGGAGCGCGGCCCGCATCGACAGGATCAAAGCCGCGCCCAGGACCCCGGCGATTGGTTCCACGATGCCCGAAGCCTGGCCAATCCAGAAACTTTTACACCGGCTCATGCCCTCGCGGCGCAGCGGTATGGAAACGGCGGCGCCTTCGGGAAAGTTCTGCAGCCCTATACCCAGCGCGAGGGAAACCGCCCCCGCGAGGCTTGCCCCGGGCAGGAGGGCGGAAGCGCCGAAACCGACGCCGACGGCCAGCCCTTCGGGAATGTTGTGCAGGGTGATGGCCAGTACCAGAAGAATCGAGCGGTTCCAGGAGGTCCTGGGCCCTTCGTCTTCCCGCGCTCCCATATGGTGATGGGGAAGGACGCGGTCCGCCACACGAAGAAAAACGCCCCCCAAAACAAAGCCGATTACCGCCGCCGCCCAGGACGGAAGGCCGCCCGATTCACGCGCCGCGTCGGCCATTTCAATCGCCGGGGCAAGAAGGGAAAAAAAGCTGGCGGCGATCATCACCCCCGCCGCGAAACCAAGCATGCCGTCAAGGACCTTGCGGTTAATGTTCCCGAAAAAGAACACCGTCGCGGCTCCGAGAGCCGTAAGCGCCCAGGTAAAAAGCGTCGCCAGAAGGGCTTGCAGCGGCGCCGGCTGTTCCGCGAACCAATCCATGCTGTTATTGTACATAAACGGCCGCGTTACACAAGTAAGCGTGTCAGCTGAACGATCCTATCTGGCGCGCCTGCCTGGCGTGCCAGATAGACGCGCCAGGGTACGCGCCTTGAAAATTTTCCGCCCCTGTTATAAACTACTGGTGGGGGTATTATGACCGTATCAGAAGCTATAACTGTTTTGGAAGGGCAGGTTTATTGTGGACAAGAGAACCTGTCCCTGGAAGTGGTGTCCGCCTGCGGATCCGATCTTATGAGTGATGTCATGGCCTTTGTCAAAGACAGGGTTTTGCTCCTTACCGGCCTTGTGAACCCCCAGGTTATAAGAACCGCCGAACTTCTTGACATTCATTGCATAATTTTTGTCCGGGGGAAGTCTCCCAGCATGGATATGATAGACATGGCAAAGGAATCGGACATCATTCTTGGAGGAACGAAGCTCCCGATGTTTATAGCCTGCGGGAAACTCTACGAGGCCGGCCTTAAGGCGGGGGGCACCCGTCTTATCTAGCTCATGACCGTTTCAAAAGAAGAACTCCGCGCCCGCGCGCGAAAACGCCTGGAAGCCCTTTCCGGGGATGTTTTCGACAAAAAAGGCGCGGAGGCCGCCGCCCGGCTCTGGGCCTGGGACGGATGGAGCGCGTACCGGTCGGCGCTTGTTTTTTTGTCCACCGCGTTTGAAATCAACACCCAGCCGCTTCTCGACCTCGCCCGTATAGACGGGAAACGGGTATTTGCCCCAAGGGTCGAGCGGTCGTCGCTGGGATTTTTCCGTATCGGCGCTCCACGGGCCGCCGCCGGGGGCCGGGCTTCCGGCAAAGACCGGGGCGGAAGTCCCGGCCCCTGGGCCGAAGGCGCGTTCGGTATCCGGGAGCCGCCGCCGGAGTTTCCCCTCGCCTCTGAGGATTTTCCCGCCCTTGTTATCGTCCCCGGCCTGGCTTTTGACCGGCGGGGCGGTCGTCTGGGCCGGGGCCGGGGTTTCTACGACCGCTTCCTCGCCGGCCTGGACTCGGGAACGCTGCCGGGGCTGCCCTCCGGCCTTTCGTTTACGGTCTGCGGCCTGTGTCTGGAACTCCAGATCGCCGCCGCCGTTCCGGTAGAAGACCACGACAGAAAAATGGATATGGTTCTCACGGAAAGCGGGTTTT
>JAIRSC010000229.1 GCA_031255645.1 Treponema sp.
TAGGGAACTGGATAAGCGGTTTTATCCTTACCCCGCTTTCCCCCTGAAAGGTTATCTCGCTAAATCGGCCCCTTCCGTCAAAGGCAACCAAAGAATCATCGTTCCAGGAACGCAGACACTTGAAAAAACCGCCCACTTTTATGTCGATAGAGCCTATGGTACCCGGCTCGTTGGTGTTGTTCATAATAGGTTTCTCCCTGCACCCCGCCAGCAATATGACAATTACTGCAAAAACGCAAATTCGTATTTTTATCTTCATTTGTGACCGTCCAACAGTATGAGCTTGCCATCCCGGTTTCTTGTCAGATGCGAACAGCGTATCTTTATTTCCGGTATTCCTTGATCGTATTTGCTTGTAAATACAGCATCATAGTTCGTCTTAATATCGGACTATTTAAGATTAAACAAATCCTTGATTTCTTTCATTAACTTTCGATCACCCCCAATACTGTTTATTTGAATAAGTTGACACTTCGCCTCGCTCAAAAGCCTAACGGCTTTTCCACTACCCCCACAACTTGGCTCCTGGGTACTGTTACTGCTATCACAGTATACCATGCTTTTTTCCGGGTGTATATAATTTCAAAGCTATTTCCGCAAAACCGGTAAGATTAAACGCAAGCCGTTGGTGTTTGGCTTACACAATCACTACTACCGCGAAGCGGCGCAGGACTACACACGTTAAAAGAACACTTCCTCTCAACAAGTTATAGGAAAGCTCTATCAGGCGATCTGTGCAATTTCCGTTTTTTAGTATGCGTTCTGTGGTTGTTCCTGCTTTTTCATACTGTTTTTTGTCATCCTCTTTCACTTTTATAATAAGAAGTATTTAAAGTTTTTATTTTCGCCATATACTCAAGACTGTAAATATCATATGACATGGAAAACAATTGTTCATCCCAGAAACAGGAGTCAAATTTTTCTAAATCTATTTCAAATTCGGGTGAAAACATTTTCTTTGCCTCATTATAATCTTGAAATATTTCAAGTTGTTCAAATGAATAAGCATCAGTAGTTGCATAATGTTCAAGCCACTGCCCCGTTCGTCCCGGATTTCCACCGGCCGGTCCTGTGTATCATATACAGTCGTCGTTTCCCGCCGCGGCCCGCCATAATCCCAGGGCCGGGTTGGCGACAAAATAGAAGTGTTCCCCGCCGGGCGAGGTTTTCCAGCCCGTTTTGGGCGCGGCGGAATCGTTTGCGTTTTGTTCGGAACAGGCGTTTTGTAATTCGGGAACATAACGGGCAACGGCCTCGTCCAGGTTTCCCCATGCATAACCGGCGGCCTCGATTTCTTTCCGGCCAGGCCCCCGTCCCGGGCGGGTACAATAGCGGATGCTGAAACGGCCTTCGCTTGAACCGTGGATAAGATGGGCGGCGGCGCTGAGGGATACGGGCGGATTGGCGCCGGAAGAAAGGCCCGCGCCGTCCGCTTCGACGGCCCGTCTAATCCATTCCGCGCCCCGGTACCCGTAACGGCGTATCAGCGCGTCGTTTTCGCCGTCTTCGCCGAAACACTCAAGTCCCGGCGCCAGTACGACAAGCTCCCCGCCCGCGGCGATTGCCATACGAGTACGATACACGGCCTTGTTACCCAGCCACATACTGCGGTATTCAACGGGATTAAGCCAGACGACAACTTTGGGAGCCGGCTCTTCCAGACAGCTAATGTTTACCCGCTCCGAAAGGGCCGAGGCTTTTTCGAAACAACTCCTGCCGAATCCCGAAAAAAGCCCCCGGATCGTCCCGGCGGAATCGACCACGGTAAGAACCCACAATACGGGCGGCAAAAGGCTTCCGTAACGGCGGAACGCTTCGTCGAACAGGGCCCGGACGGGAGTTTCGGCTTTTCCCATAATCCGCTCAAGACCGTAGAGCGCGCCGAGGTAGTGGCTTTTGTTGATCGCTTCCGCCCCGCCTGTTCCGACGAATACGTTTTTTGTATGATTCGCCATGCCGGCTACTTCGTGGGGCGCGACCTGGCCGATTGAGATGACAAGGGAAAAAGGCGCGGGCGGGCCGCCCGAATCCGGGGGCAGGCCGTCCCGCAGAACGCGGTTTACCTGAACCGGCCAGCCGCCGCGAAAGACCCGGCCGCCGGAAAATTCCGGCCCGCCGGACGCGGCCCGGCCGGTAAAGGCCGCCTCTACCCATTCCGCGCTCAGCCGGCCAAGTTCTACCGCGTCTTCCCGCCAGAAGTGCGGAAGGAATTTGTCCGGCGGGCAGCCGGGAAACATGAACGCGATCTCTTCCGGGCCAAGCGGCCGGTGCGTCCCCAGAGCCGGCATAATCGCCCCAAGCCGCCAGTTACGGCGGGGCGTCGCGGGGCGGAGCCCCGCGGAGGGGGGTGCGCCCGGAACCGAAGGTTCAGGGCCAGGGGGGAGACTTCCCCCCTCACAAGCGGCAAGGAAACGGCAGACGGCCGCGGTTAAGGGGCCCGCGCCGGAATGAATGCGGGTAAGATCCGGGGGAAGGACGAGAACGGAACCCGCGCCGCGGCTTTGCGCCGGCCCCGGAAGCGGGACGCCCGAAGCGAGATCGGAAAACGCCCGTTCGAGGGCGGAAGAAAGCAGCGCGTCCAGCTCGGCGGCGGAAAAGGCCGGGCCGGAAACGGCGATATAATCAGTTTGGGGCAATATCTTTTTCGTCGGTCTGGAAGATCGCCCCCATGGGATTGTTCACCATAAGAATGGGCTGATGGGTGGCGTCTATCGTGTCCCGCCACAGGTTGCCTTCGGGATCGACGTGACTGCGCTGGGAAACAACGGCCTTCATCGGCAGGTGGACAAATTCGTTGTTCACAAGACCGATAACGCATTTGGTCTTTCCCGCCATGGCCGCGTGGGCGGCGGCGTTGCCCAGACGTTCGCAGTAAATGGAATCGCCCGGATTCGCCTGGGCCGAGCGGATTTGGTAACTGGGATCGATGTACTTGAGGTTGATCTCCATTCCCTTGTCGTCAAAGTATTCGGTAATCCGGTCCCGTATGTAGGTACCCACATCGGCCATTTTGATATTGCCGCCCGCGTCGGTCTTTACTTCTTTGATAAGCTGATCCTGCATGGCCCCTTCGGCGATAATAATTACCGCGTGCCGGGAATTCCTCAGCCGTTCCTCAAGATGGCGGAGGAAACCGTTTGGCCCGTCCAGTTCAAAGGGAATTTCGGGAATAAGGACAAAGTTGACTTCGTGGCTGGCCAGCGCGGTATGGGCGGCGATAAAACCCGACTCCCTGCCCATTACCTTTACAAGGCCTATTCCGTTAATCTGGGAATGGGCTTCCATGTGGGCGGCGGCGACCACTTCCACGGCCTTGTCCACGGCGGTGTCAAAGCCGAAAGATTTCTGGATAAACGAAAAATCGTTATCGACGGTTTTGGGAATGCCGATGTTGGCGATTTTCAGCTTGCGCCTGCCGATTTCTTCCGCTATGTCCAGCGCGCCTTTCTGGGTTCCGTCGCCGCCTATCGTAAACAGCATGTTGAGGTTAAGCTGTTCCATCGCGTCGACGATTTTGGACACTTCCTTGCCGCCGCCGCGGGCGCTGCCCAGAACCGTGCCGCCGAGTTTGTGGATGTCGTCCACCACGTCGGGGTTCAGTTCCTTGGTACCGAAACGGTACTCCGGCAGAAAGCCTTTGTAGCCGTAGCGTATGCCGGTAATGCGGCGTACCCCGTAGCGGAACCAGAGGCAGCGTACAATGGCCCTGATAACGTCGTTAATGCCGGGACAGAGGCCGCCGCAGCTTACGATACCGGCGTGTACATGCTGGGGGCTAAAGTAGATCGTCTCCCTGGGGCCGGCGGCCTCGAAGACCATTTTCCGTTCCAGGGACTCCTGCTTGCCGAGTTTCGCCCTTACGTCCAGCCGGACATACTCGTCGTCGGTAACATAGTTGGCGATAAAGTCGCCGTGCACCCTGGACAACGTCAGCGGCGATTTGATATTGCACTTTCCCAGCTCTTCTATCGTAAAATCGTAAGCCATGTTTTTCTCCTAAGACTGGAGGCTTTCCCAAAACTTCGGTTTTTGGAACCGGCGCCCTGACTTATACTATAACCCAAAAAGCGGCGGTTTACAAGCCGGGGGAACGCTCCGGACGGCCCAGGCCCTGGGCGGCATGGGTGGCGACAAGGGTCTCTTCCAGCGCCTGGACGGCGGCGTTTAAATTCTTTGCGAGCAGCAGCGAGTAGAGCATGTCCACCACCACAAGCTGGCTTATTCGGGACACCATGGCGCCGGGCCTGAGAACCTGCTCGGTTGAGGGAACCAGCAGGGGAACCCTGGCGTAACCACGAAGGGTATTGGGGGCTTCGCCGGTCAGCGTAATCACGGCGGCGCCTTTCTTCTTTGCCCATTCTCCGGCGGCAAGCATGGCGGGGGTTTCGCCCGAATAGGAAACGATCATTGCCGCGTCGTGTTCTTTCAGGTTACAGGCCGCGGTTATCTGGAGGTCCGTATCCAGAGGGGCCGAACAGGGAATGCCGATACGAAGGAGTTTCTGGTACAGATCCTGGGCCACGAGGCTTGAAGCCCCTACCCCGAAAATCGCCGTGATCCTCGCCTTTCCGATAAGTTCCGCCGCCGTACTCAAAAGGTGTATGTCGCTCAGGGATTCGAGCCAGGCCATGCTCCGCTGAATGCTGCCTATAACATCCCTGACCACGGCGGCGGGATCTTTTTCCCGTTCCAAATCCTGGGTGGGAAGATACCGGTCGGCGGAAATCCTGAACACGTCGTGGGAAAGGCGTATCTTGAAATCCGAGTATCCCCCAACCCCGATACGGCGGCAGAACCGGACTATGGCGGCCTGACTTACTTCACTTTGTTTTGCAAGCTCCGCGATATTACAGTAAACGACTTTTTTCGGCTCCGCGAGTATATAATCCGCGGCCTTGCGCTCCGCTCTGGAAAGCCTGGGAAGACATTCTCTTATCGTAAAAAGGATACTGTCCAAAAAAACCCCGGTACACTATACCACGCGGCTGCCCAAAACTCCAGCTTTTGGAACCGCCTGTATCCGAAACCATAGCGCGGCGCTTAGGGGACGCCTATTCCCGGAATCGCCCCGATACGGCCGTCCGCCCGCGCGAGAAGTTCTTCCGCGCCGGATTTGTCCGTTCCCAGAAGAGCCATAACGACGGCCGTTTTGGTGTTTCCCCCGGAAGCTTCCAGCGCCGTTTCCGCCTGCTCCAGGGAACAGGCGGCAAGCTCCCGGATCATCCTGACGGCGCGAAGCACCAGTTTTTGGTTCACCGGTCTCATGTCCACCATCAGGTTTTTGTAGACCTTGCCCCAGCGGATCATCGCCGTGGTGGTAAGCATATTGAGGATAAGCTTCTGGGCGGTACCGGACTTCATCCGGGTGGAACCGGTCACTACCTCCGGGCCTACGTCGGCGTACAGCTTGTGGGCCGCCAGCGCGAAGGTTTTCGATTCCCGGTTGCAGCTAATGGCCCCGGTAACGGCCCCCAGGCTCCGGGCATAGTTCAACGCCCCCAGCACATAGGGAGCCTGGCCGGAAGCGGTAATCCCCACCAGTACGTCCCGGGCGTTAAAGCCCAGCGCCCTGAGTTCCCGTTCCCCGGCCCCGGAATCGTCTTCCACCGCTTCCAGTGACCGGGTCAGGGCTTCCGGCCCTCCGGCAATAAGGCCCTGAACCAGGGAAGGATCGGTCCCGTAGGTGGGAGGACATTCGGAAGCGTCCAGCACCCCCAGCCGGCCGGAAGTACCGGCGCCGATATAGAAAAGCCGGCCTCCCCGCTTAAAGGCTTCCGCAATTGCCTCCGCCAGGGCGGCGATTTCCGGCAGGATACGGCCCACCGCCGGGGCTACGCGGGCGTCTTCGGCGTTAATAATGCTTACGATTTCCAGGGCGGATTTGGAACCAATGTCGGCGGAAGCGGCGTTCCGCTGTTCCGTGGTATATTGCCCCATCGAGTCACTAGTCATATTTCTATGGTAAACGTCGCTCTTTTTTATGTCAAGAAATTTTTTTTCAATTTTTATGGATTTTTCGGCTTTTTTACGATTTTTTTAAAAAAAACTTGCAAAATTAAAAAAAGCCGGATATACTATCGACCATGGAAATCGTTAGCTACCGCCAGGATTTTGAGGCGCGGCTTGTGGAACTCTGGAACCGGGTTTTGTGGACCGATACCATTACCGTCCATAAATTCCGCGGCCAGGCTCTTTTCGACGATAATTTCGATCCCTCCCTCTGCGACGTTGCCCTGGAAAATGACCGGGTCGGGGGTTTCATACTGGCCGTCAAACGGAAATTTCCCTATATGGAACGGGGGCTTGAACCGGAACGGGGCTGGATCAGCGTCCTTTTCGTCGATCCGGCCTTTCAGCGAAAAGGCTGGGGGACAAAACTGCTTTTGGGAGCGGAGCAAAAACTTGCCGCCCTGGGAGCGAAACAAATCACCTACGGGGCCTATTCTCCCAATTATTTTTTTCCCGGCGTGGACTGCGGGAACTTTCCGGAGGCAAAGGCCTTCTTTGAAAAGCGCGGTTACCGGGCGGGAGAAGAAGCCTATTCCATGAAAAAGGATCTTCAGGCTTACCGTATGTCCGGCGAAGGCCGGCAAAAAAAAGAAGAAGCCGAACAAAAGGGGTACCGGTTCATCAACTTTGATTACCGTTATGCCCTGGAACTGCTGGAATTTGCCAGAACCGAATTCGGCGGCGGCTGGAAACGGAACGTCCTTATCAGCATGCGGAACGGCCTGGCGGAAGACGCCATACTCCTTGCCCTGAACAGGGCGGGCCGTATTGCCGGTTTTTGCATGAGGATGATCGACGGCAATCCCCTGCGTTTCGGCCCCATAGGGGTGGCGGCGGCGGAACGGAACGCCGGGCTTGGAGGCGTACTCCTCGACATCATGCAGGGTGAGATGTGCCGGCGGGGGCTTTATCAGCTTTTCTTTTTGTCCACCGACAGGCCGGGCCGCCGTTTTTACGAACGCCACGGGCTCAGCGTGTTTCGGACTTTTACCGATTACCGGAAGGAGCTGTAAGCGATGAGTGAAATAAAACGGGTGGTCAGCATCGGCGCTCATTCCCTGGACGCGGAACTGCTGGGAGGCCCCCTGATACTGAAATACGCCCGGGAAGGGGCGCGCTGTACCCTGATTCACGTAACCCAGGGAAGGCTGGAAGATCCCGGCGCCGCCGAAGAAGCCAAAAAGGCGTACCTGGCGGAACTGCTCAACCAGAACAGGCGGGCCGCGGAAAAACTGGGAGCCGATACCATGTGGCTGGGTTATGTTTCCGGCAACATGCCCTCTCTTCAGGAATTCCAGAAACGGCTGGAAACATATTTTACGGAAGAAAAAGTTCAGCTGGCAATTACACACTGGCGGGGTTCCATGCATCCCAGACACATCAATACCCACGACGCCGTTACCGGAGCGGTCAAGCGTCTGCGCGAACAGGGAAACCCCATCCGGCTTCTCTACGGTGAAACTTTCGAGGATCTGGTTGGCTTTATTCCCCAGGCGTACTTTGGCCTGGACGAACGGGAAGTGGAACAGTGGTTTTCCGCCCTGAAAGAGTACCAGGTGTTCCGGGGAGAGATCAACGACTTTCCCTACATCCCTTACTATACGACCAACGGAAAAATCAGGGCCGTTGAATCCAACAACAGGGAATTTACCGTCTGTTATATGTACGCCAGTTTGATCGAGAACAGGCTTTTATAGGAAGGCGATTAACGCGAGCGGGCCTCAGGCGGCCGCTTTTTGACAGGAGTAATCATGGGGAAAGTTTATGTCAGAGTTGACGACCGGCTGATTCACGGTCAAACCATCGTCGCCTGGTGTCCTACACTGGGCATAAAGGAAATTATCGGCATTGACGACGAAAGCGCGAAAAATCCCATGATCAAATCCATCATGGTGATGAGCGTCCCTTCGACCTATAAAACCCACATTGTAAGCGTCGAGGAAGCCGCCGTCCTGCTCGGCGAGCCTTCCGCCGGGAACCGGCTTGTTATCGTAAAATTTCCCGGCGTACTTCCCCGCATGGCCGGCGTTCTCAAAGGCTGCGAGTTTATCATGCTGGGCAATATTTCCAAACGGGCGGACTCGGTACACAAACTGGGAGGCGCGACGGGGATTTTTTACCTAAGCGAACAGGATGTAAAGGATATCGACAATCTGGCAGCACAGGGATTTACGGTGAATTTCCAACAGTTGCCGAACACGGTAAAAACCAGTTGGGATTCATTCAGAAAAACTATATAGAAGGAGAAGAACATGACGATGGCTCAAATTGTTCTGATTGGCCTGTTCATCTATCTGGGATCCATAGGCTCAATCGTGGGAAACACCATAGGCTGGTACGCTCTGGGAAGGCCGCTGGTCGCTTCCTTTGTGGTGGGCGTCATCCTGGGAGACGTTCCACTGGCGATGACGGTAGGTATTCCGCTGCAAATCATGTACATGGGGAATGTAACTCCCGGCGGCGCGGTGGCCTGGGATCTGTCTTACGCCACGTATATCGGTACCGCGGGGGCGCTGGTTTTTGGGAAGGGCATGAACTCCACCGAGGTGATAGGCCTGGCGGTGGTGTTTGCCGGTATTGGCGGTCTTGTGGGGCAGTTGATGTGGAACATTTCCTATGCCCTGAACCTGCCCCTGAACCGGGTGGCGAATAAATACGCCGAAGCGGGCGCCGTTAAAAAAATGTTTATTCCCAACGTGGTGCTGGGCCAGCTTATCGGCTTCCTCTGCCGTTTTGTTCCGGCGCTTATCGTTCTTACTTCCATGACCGCCGCTTCCGCCCAAACGGATTTCGCGTCTCTGATTCCCGGCTGGGTTACCACCGCCCTGGGAGTTTTTGGCGGTATGATGGCCGCTTTGGGGATGGGTATTATCCTTTCATTCCTCTACAAAAAACAGTATCACATTGTGATCTTCCTGATGGGCTTTATTCTTGTAACATACTTTAAACTAAACGTCATGGCGGTGGCCGTTGTGGCGATTATCACCGCCGTACTCTACTACGCGGCGGCGAGCAGAAAGGAGGCCGGCAATGCCTAAAACCATCAGCGATAAAACCCTGAAAAAATCGTTTTTCAACTGGTTTTTCTGGAACGGTTGTTCCCAACAGGCCGAATCCATGCTGGGCATGGCTTTTGGTCAGGCCATGGCTCCGGTAATTGACGAGCTCTACGACAGCCAGGAAGAAAAAGCCGAAGCCCTCAAGCGGCATATCACCCTCTTCAACACCGAGTCCCAGGTGGGTTCCATTTGTAACGGAATCGTCTGCGGCCTTGAAGAGGCCAATGCCAACAAGCAATGTACCCCGGAACTTATCTCCAGCGCCAAGGTGGCCCTGATAGGTCCCACCTCGGCCATCGGCGATTCACTCTGGGTGGCCACGGTTATCCCCATACTGCTGACCATTTGTCTTTCCATAGCCCAGGCAAACCCTGCCACGGCATGGCTTGGGCCGGTACTGTACCTTATCATCTATCCTGTCGGAACCTGCCTTTTGAGCTGGTCCCTCTTCAAGCTTGGAAAGAAATCGGGTCTTGAGGGAATGCAAAATTTTATGGTCACGGGAAAACTCAACACCCTGACGGAAACCATGACCATTCTGGGGCTTATTGTGGTAGGCGCCCTTACCGCTTCTTTTGTGTCGGTAACCCTGCCTATCCAGATTACCCGGGATGTGTACGACGCGGTAAACAACACGGTACTGGAAAACCAGGTGATCTTTAACGCCGACGGGGTGGTAAACGCCATATTCCCCAAAATCCTTTCCCTGGGCCTGACCCTGTGGGTGTACCACCTCTACGCCAAGAAAAAATTCTCTCCCCTGGCGTTGATGGGTATCATTTTGGCGCTGGCCTTGATTCTTACATGGCTTGGTTACGCCACGGGTTTTTTCGCGTAATTTCCTGACGCCCAAAAGACGTTCATTTGCAGTAGAGTTTATCAGGTAAGGAATTAGCCAATTCCTTACCTGATAGATCCGCGTTCGTGTCTGTTCGAGTAGTTCATGGTTAAAAAACCCGCGCATAACAGGCGCTGCGCGCTTCGGGCGGAGCGGTTTTGAGAAATAATGGAATACGGGGTAACTACGCATAACATGGTTGACAAAATAAATAGTGTAGGGTAGTGTAAATTTTATGAAAAAACTCATATTGGTATTATCATTTTACTCATCAATATCTCTACTGGCAAACGATTTAAAATATGAAAGCATAAATAATAATATTACTTGTTTTTCAGATTATACTTTTTTGGTTAATCCCAAAACTTATAATGAACCTAAACGAGGAGTCAGCATGGACGAGGATACAAAAAAAGGATTAACAATCGGGACCTATTGTTTATTATACACAACTACTTCAATTTTAATGCGTGAATTGGTTTATAAAAATAATTATTCAAATAATTGGATGGGATCTGTTAACAGTTTTATTACTCTTTCAGGTATTGGAGGCGGTTTAGGATTCTTGTTATGGTATTTTTCAAATAATGGTCATGACTCTATATTAACTCCGTTCATTTTTACTTTTGTTGGAATTATTGGGGGCTCAATAATAAATTTTGCTATACCAGGTATGCAAAATTCATTCAAAGAAAATGCGTTCTTATATTATACGGCGCCAGCGGTTATAGGAGGATTGGGCATATTTGGTTTGACAATAAAAATAAGAGAGGAATTTTTTGATAAATGAACCTCCCCGCCCTGAAGGGCTAAACTTGACCCACAGAATCATGCGAGGTACTCCCGGTACGCCAGTAGGATATGCAGCTTCATCAGCCCTATCCATACTGTCTTTACTCCGGGAGGGCCGTCACTGGGCGCCCG
>JAIRSC010000230.1 GCA_031255645.1 Treponema sp.
TGTTGTTTGCTATTCCCTGTTGTCCGTGGTTACTCTGCTTCGTTGTCTTCGCGGTTTTCGCGGGCTGCGGGAACCCCTGGATGCGGAGCGTCGTGGCGCCCCTGTATAAAACCCCGGAAACTCCGGAAATCCCGGCGTTCAGCCTCGCGCAGCAGCTCGCCGGCGCGTCCTTGTCGATCACCATCGGCGGCGGTAATGCCTATTGGGGCAACGGAACGGCGGTTATCTCGACAAGCAACGGCACCCTCACCGGCGGGAATCCCACGGGAACGATAACGTAGGAACGCGCCCGCGATCCTGGGGGAACTCCCCGCGATCCTGGGGGAACTCCCCGCGATCCTGGGGGAACTCCCCGCGATCCTGGGGGGACTCCCCGCGATCCTGGGGGAACTCCCCGCGATCCTGGGGGAACTCCCCGCGATCCTGGGGGAACCCCCCGCGGCCTACGGGGAACCTCCCCGGACCTGATCCGGGGTATCTATAACAGCGTTCCGGCCCCGCCGTCCGAGGCGGCGCGGGAACGGAAGGAGCGGCTATGGCCGGCAAACACAGTACTATCCCCAGAGGGGACGCGGATTTCGACAAGTTCTTCAAGAACATCAACCAGTATGTGGCCCAGCAGTGCGGCGGAAGCAGCCCCCGCTGGACGCATATCCCCCAGGCGGCGCGGACCGCGCTGGTCGACGTGTACACGGCCTGGTACACGGCCTACGCCGTTACCTTCAAGCCCTGCACGCCCCCGGAGCGGGCGGAAAAAACCCGGCAGCACAAGCTGGCGGAAAAGGCGCTGCGGGACTTTATCAACATCTACCTGCGCTACCACCCCGACGTGACCGCCGAAGACAAGGAGAACATGGGCCTTCACATACCCGACGGCACGAGGACCCCGGTAAACCCGCCCGAAGAGGGGCCGGACTACGGCCTTGTCCAGCTTGGCCCCCGGATGCTGGGGATCAACTACTGGTACGGCCCGGGCCGCAAAGGCTCCAAGCCCCGCGGCGTGGAGGGGGCGCGTATCTACTACGGGGTCCTCGACGCGCCCCCGGCTGAACAGGCGGCGCTCCCCGCGTCGGTCTGGGCGACGCGCTGCCCCCACGCCATCACGTTCCGCGAGACCGACCGGGGCCGGCGGGCGTACTTCGCCCTTAAGTGGGAGGTCCGCCGGGGCGGTAAATCGGGCGAAAGCGGCTGGAGCGAGATTCTGAGTGAGATTATCCCGTAATTGCGGGGTGTAATGTCCGTGCCGCTGATTATCGAGGCAGGTACACAAAAAGTTGGGGGGCCTGTCCGCAAAAACCTGTCCCGGAGCAAGTCCGGGCCCGGTTTTGCGGCCACCCCGCGTTGTTTTTTTGTAAGTGTACCTGCCAAAAACCCCAGCGGCACGGGCTTTGATCGCACGCCCTTGCGAGGGGCTGCCCCCCTCCCCCCTCCGGTCAAAGGCGTCCCCGGAGAAGGTAACGGGCGCGGCGCCTTTACTTCACGGCCTGTTCGAGGGCTTCTTCCACCGCTTCGCTAAACTGGTTATACGAAACAGTCGCGCCGCTTACGGCTTCCACGCCGTCAAGACTGCCCGCGCGGCCCAGATCCGCCGCGTATTTTTTCATCGCGTCCACGGCAAGCTGGGCTTTTTCGTAGTAGGATTGATTCGAAATTTCACCGTTTATCTTTCCGTACTGTTCGTCTTTGACAGAGCCGTCCTTTTGGCGGGTAACAAACACGCAGGCGGCGATTTTGCCTTCGGTAATCGTAAGCGTTACTTCCCCAACGGCGCCGTCGTCGTCCGGGCCGCTTGTTCCCCTGTAGGTTCCGTCCGCGTAACTCCGTGTTCCGCAGCCTGTTACCAGCGCCGGCAGCAAAACAACGGCAAGCAAAACCAGGGCCAGGTTACGCATCTTTTCCTCCGTTTTCGACGATTTTCGCTATCCGGCCGTGTTCCAGCACGACCGTCCGTTCGGCGTCTTCGGCGACTTCCGGGTCGTGGGTTACCACGATGATCGTGCTGCCGTCGGCGTGGAGTTTTTTGAAAATGTCGATAACCATATTTTCGTTGGCCTCGTCAAGGTTTCCCGTGGGTTCGTCGGCCAGAATCAGTTTGGGATAATTGATCAGCGCGCGGGCGATGCAGACCCGCTGCTGTTCGCCGCCGGAAAGCTGGCTGGGAAGGTGCTTTGCCCGGCCGGAAAGCCCGACGCGGGCCAGGGCCTCCAGGGCTTCTTTTTCATCGGGGAGGCTGTGGTAGTACTGGGCCACCATAACGTTTTCCAGCGCGCTCAGGTAATTGACCAGATGGAACTGCTGAAAGATAAGGCCGATTTTGTCCCGCCGTATCGAAGTAAGGTTTCTGCCGCTCTCCCTGGAAATATCCGCGCCGTCGAGAAACACGGTTCCCGACGAGGGTTTGTCCATACAGCCGATAATGTTCATCATCGTGGTCTTGCCGGAACCGGAAGGCCCCATAATCGCGAGCCATTCGCCCTGTTTAACCCCAAGGTTGATATCCGCAAGGGCCTTGAGGTTCCCGTACACTTTCGAGATGTTTTTCAATTCCAGTACATCCATATCCCTATTCTCCTCTCAGCACAATGGCCGGGTCTACTTCGGTGGCGTTTCGTACCGGAATGACGCAGGCCAGGGCGGTGATGGCAATCGACGCGGCCAGGGTCAGCAGAACGAACAGCGGGTTGAACGCGATGGACCGGTTAAACACGTTGATCCCCACGGCCTGGGCGAAAACATAGCCCGCGCCGGCGCCCAGAACGCCGCCGAAGCCGCCGAGGAATATCCCCTCTCCCATAAATTCCGTTACCAGGCTTTGGTTGGAAGCTCCCAGGGCTTTCCGCAGCCCGATTTCCCCGCGGCGCTCGGCTACGACCGCCATCATCGTGGTCGCCACGCATATCATAATAAGGAGGAGCACGATAACCGTTACCAGGGCCACCAGGGCCTGGAGTTTGGTCAGCACGGCCCCCTCCGAATCGGTAAGGCGTTTTACCAGGCGCGGGCTGACTTCGGGAACCTTTTCGCCGATTTCCCCGGCAAGGCGTTCCAGAATACCGGCGGCGGCGGAAACGCTGCACTCCACAACGTCGATCCTGTCCCCTTCGCCGATCATCGTTTCAAAGTCGGGAAGGGACATAAAGATAAAGGCCTCTTCGGCGCCGCCTGTCTGGAGAACCCCGGAAACGGTAAAATCGACGGCGAAGGGGCCCCCGGGGCCGGTTCCGGTTACGGTAAAACCGTTTCCCGGAAGAAGCCTGATAACGTTGGCAAGCTCCTGCCCCACAAGGGCTTCTCCGGGGGCTTCGGGCCAGCGGCCCTGAACCAGCCAGTAGGGGCTTGTCCTTCGCGCGCCGGAAAGATCGGTGCCGGCGGCCATAAAAGGCTGTTCGTTGATTTTTACCAGATGGTACCGGTAGGGGGCGATTCCGGTAACGCTTTCTTCGGGCAGAAACGATACGGCCCGTTCCATAAGCTCAACGCTCATCGAGGACTGGTTCCCCGAAGGGAGGATCACGAAATTGGCCCCGTAAGACCGGAATTCCTGACCCATCTGCCGGGGAATGTCGTAGTAGATCGTAACAAGCCCCGAAAGTATTGTCGCCCCGATGGTGACCGCCAAAAGGGCCACCAACATCCGGGACTTTCGCCTGACAAGGGAACTCGCTACCATCTTTATGTAAAAACGCTGTTTGTTCATGCCGATTCGTTACCGTCCGTGAAGCACTTCCGCGGGGCGCAGTGAAAGGAGCAGCCGTATCGAGGGGACGCTCCCCGCCATGGTTACCAAAAACACCAGCGCCGTTACCAGGGGGATGACTACGGGCTTTATCGTGATTGCCGAAGAGAACACCGTTTCCCCGATGATCCGGGCAAAGCCCAGGCCCGCGAAGTAACCGATCAGCCCGCCGGCGATTCCGGTGATAAGGACTTCGGTAAGGATAAGCCGGGAAACGGGGCCGTCCCACGCGCCCACGGCCTTGAGAAGGCCGATTTCCGCGGAGCGTTCCATAACGTCGGCCGTGACCAGGTTGGAAATGCCCAGGGCGGAACCGGCCAGGCTCAGGATGGTGATAAGCAGCATAAGAAGCTGGGTCTTTTCAAGAATGGCCCCCTCGGATTCGGCCACCTGCCGGATGGGTTTGGAAACCGAGCCGGTAAGCACTTCGTCGATCTGGTAACAGATCGCGCTGACATAGGCCGTGCAGTACCATGTCTCCCAGTCCTTTATCGAAAGGCTTGTGGGATCCTGGGCGGCCCGGCGGGAAAGTTCGTTATCCGGCGTGGTAAGGGCGCTCACCTCGACCCTGCTTACCAGCCCCGGCTTTTCCGCGAGTTCCTGAACGGCGCCCAGCGGCGCGTAAAGATAGTCGTCCTCGTCCCCGCCGGCGTGGAAAATGCCCTTAACGGTAAAGCTCCGCTGTTCCGTGGCGTTTCCGGCCTCCGTTGTTACAACGTCGCCCAGGGCAAGGCCGTAACGCCGGGCCGCCTCACGGCCGGCCATAACCGCGCCGGTATCGTCGTCGCCGATCCAGCTTCCCTCGACATCCCACCAGCTTTTCAGGGGCCGCATTCCCGTGTTGAGGATTTCCCCGGTGGGAAGTTCCAGGCGGCGGTCGAACCATGTCCCCACAAGGCGAAGCTGGCCGGCCGCTTCGCCATTCGGCGCGGCGGCGTTCCGGGAATCAAGGCCCACTCTGGCAAAAAGGTAGGGGGTAAAATCGACAATGTTAAAGGCCCAGAAGATTGTTTTTATCCGGCCCAGTTCCGCCTCGGAAAGGTACTTGTCCTGAACCCCGGCGCCCTCGCTTACCCCGTAAAGATCGTCCAGCAGGGACGCGCCCCTCGGCATGACGTTGATATTGGCGCCGTAGGTCTTCAGTTCCTGGTTTACCTTGTCGCCCACGTCGAACATGACGTTAAGCATCGCCGTGGCCAGCGAAGAGCCGAGGGCGATGGTAAAGGCAACCATCAGCATTTTTCCCCGCTGTCTGAAAAGCGCGCCCCGGACCATTCTCCAAAACATGATTACTCCTGTTACGGGCTTGATACGCCCCTATTTGAACCTGAGCCGTTCGGCTTCAAGATCCGCGATCTGTATCACCATATTGCCCCCCCGCATGGTATAGGCCAGGGGAACGGGGTTACAGCCGCCCTTGAAGCCTATCGTCGAGGTGTTCATCACCACGTCGCAGAGACGGCAGACGACGCCGTCCTTCCGCTCGTAATAACCGGTGGGGCCGCAAATATCACAGGCGTCCAGGCCCACCCCGTAGGCGGCTTCGTTTTTTCTAATTACGATAAACCGCATTTCGATGTTTTCCCCGGCGTTGTAGTTGTAACGGTGCAAATGCCAGTCGTTTATTTTTTCAATGGGGATAACGATCTCTTCTCCCTGAATTGTCATGGGTTCGGCCGGGCTTAAAACCACGGCCTGTTCCGAATAGGCCTTTACCGCGGTCAGCGTAAAAACGGCGGCCGCGTAACACGAAACAGCCGCGGCGCTCCAGCGTCTCAGGGATCGCTTAAGGGCCCTGAGCTTCCGGTGTTCCGCGGGGTTCCGCCAGGATTCGGTGATCCGCCGGCTTTTTACAAACAGCGCCAGCGGAAGAATGAGGGAAAGGCCCATCGTAATATAGAGAAAAACCACGTTGTGGTTGATAACTTCGACAAGAATTCTGAAGATCCAGCGCGGCACTCTGACGATCCGCCGCGCCAAAAGAAACTGAACGATTACGGAAAGATACTGCAGTACGCTTACCATAAGGACGGCGGAAAGGACGATTCCGGTCAGGCGGGAACCGGCGTTTTTGCCGGCGTGGAACAGGGCCAGCGCGGAAAAAACCACGAGCGCGAGACCCGCGGCCCAGCCCGCGAACCTGAAAAGAACTTCGGTACTGAAGGCGCTTTCTCCGGGGGGGACAAATTCCCTGACATACAAAAAAACGGTGGGCAGGGTATAAAACAAAACAAGGGCGGCGAGAACCGGCCCCGTCCGGGCGAGGATTTTTTCAAAAGAGGGTTTTTTCCGTCCCGGCAAAACCAGGATAAAAAGAAGCGCCGCCGGAATCGCCAAAGACAGCACGACGGTGTTCACATACTCGCGGTTAACAAGCCGGGTAGTACCCCGCAGAATCGAAAGAACCAGCGCCGCGGCCGTTCCCAAACCCAAAAAGAAACGATTGAAAGCCGGCCCGGAGCGTTTACGGGTTTCCCCGCCCCGGTCAAGAACGGCCGAAAGCAGGGAAACCAGAATCGCTCCAGGCAGCGCGTTCTGCGCTGCCTGTATAAGATACTTTGTCACGCGGTTTAGACTACCATACTCTGGGAATCCAGTCAAAATCCCATTCGGCTACCAGCGGCTGGTTCCAGAACCTGCCCGGAACGCCGGTTTCCTGATCCACGTGAAGAAGATAGCCCTGCGATTCGGGATTCATGATTACAAACCTGATGTGATAGGTTCCCGCGCCGTCAAGCTTGATGTTATTGCCGTAATGCGGCCCGTCGCTGGCGTTCATCGGCATAAAGTTTCCGTCGATCTTCCAGCTGGAACCGCTCTTGGTGATCTCGTAGCGAACCGTCAGATTCGGGACAAAGTCGCCGGCGCCGTAGCCAAGACCGTTGCCTTCCAGGGCGGAAATATCCGCTTCCATGTGCATGTCCGCCTGGGCCGCGGGGAGGCTGTTGCCCGCGGGCAGCATATCCACCGGCTGGAAATAAACCCCCGCCACGTTCAGCGGGAAAAGTTCAATATCGTCCCCAAGGGGGAATTCCTCAAACCCGGCTTCTTCTCCGGGATTCACCATACTGGGCGGGCGTGTTCCTTCCGCCTGGGGCCCGGCAAAAGCGAAACCGACGCACAGCACAACCAAAAAAAGTACCATTACCTTTTTCATGTACCTTCTCCTAAATTGCATTTTTTCTCGCATGGTCAACGACCTCGCGTATGTACCTGTTTTTAATCCCGCGCCCGGTTCGACCCGGACGAGCCGCCAGGCCCTTTCCGCTCAAGGGCAAGCCGTTTATTTTTCCTGAGCTGAAAGACAAAGGTTACAACGGTAAGGGCCAGAAACAGCGCCTGGGGGATAAGGGTTTGCAGGGTAGGATAAATACCCAAAATATCCACGGTAAAATTAAAGGGCAGCATGGTAACGGGAACAACGCCGCCTTCCTGAAGCTCTTTGATTCCCGATCCCACGAAAGAAACGGACATTACAAAGAGGAGAACGCTTGTTCCCAAAAAGAACGGTTTAAGCGGAAGTCTGAGGCTTAACAGCCTGATGAGGATATAAATCACCACCAGGGCCGCCGCCCCGATGCCGAATCCGAGCCAGATCATGTTGACATAGTTCGTGTTTCCCGCGAGCAGGGCCTGGTAGAACAGAATCGTTTCGGCCCCTTCGCGGAATACGGCGAGGAACGCGGCAAAGGCAAGGGAAAACATCGAACCCCTGGTGATGGAACTTTGTACTTTTCCTTCTATGTATTGAGACCAGGCTTCGGCTTCCGCCTTGGAAACCATCCAGTTGCTTACATAAAACAGCACTACCACGGCAAGGAGCATCGTGAGCCCTTCGATAATTTCCTGATTTTTGCCGCTCGCGGTGCTGGTAGCGGCGTTAAGTATGAGGGCCATGATGACGCTGAAAACCAGCGCGACGGCCGATCCCCAGTATACGTGCCTGGTTTTGTCCTTGTTCCCGCTTTTTATCAGGTAGGCGATAATCGCCCCAACGATGATAATCGCCTCAAAGCCTTCCCGCAGTATAATAAGAAGCGATCCGAGAAAAACTCCCAGGGCGCTTTCCACCTTGCTGTCGAGCCGGGCGGCGTCTTCGACAATGTAGCGCGAAAGGGTATCGAGGCTCTGTTTTACCTCCGCGTCGCTCCCCCGGGTAATGGCTTTTTTTGCCGTACTGAACTGATATTCCACGGTACTGGCCCGTTCCCCGGAAATCCGGGTCATAACGATTCTTTCAAAGCCGAGTTTTTCATAATATTGAAAATAAACCACGTCTACTTCGTCTTTCGCGCCCTGGGGATCCCCCGCCCGGTATTTTTCGTACGCCCGGTCCAAAATGGCGGCCATTTCTTCCGCGGTTTTGGTCCAGTTTCTCGCCTCCGCCACGGGTTCTTCTTTCCCGTCGAGGCGTCCGGCGGTTATTCGAAGAAGGGTGGTAAGCTGATTAAAACTTTCCCGCGCGTCCCGCTGGGAAACTCCCTGGCGCATGGAACTTTTTATGTAGTCAAACCAGTCGTCGATGTTTTGATCCCGTTCCGCGGATATCTTTTCCAGGACATTCCGCTCAAAGCCGCTGCCCCGGTAATACTCGTCGATAACCCTGTCCACCTGGGCGCAGGCGCCTTCGACATCGGAAGAAACATACGAATAAAAGGCCTCGTTAAGGAGAAGCCTCATTTCCGCCTCCGCCTCAAGCCAGGAACCGGGAGGAGGAACTTCGGCAAAAAGGAAAACCGGAAGAAGGATCAACGCCGGCAGAAACGGGAATTTCTTCATTATGAGGCCTCCTTTTCGGCCGGGACACTATATCTATAGTAGACAAAACTAACATTTTTGGCGATTTTGGCGTCATATTCAGGCATACAGGCATCCTTTAGTTAGTATTTGGTAACTCTGATAGAAACCGTTAACTGTGTTATACCAACTTAACAATATTTTGTCAAGCGGATATGCCAATTAACGTGATTTTTTTTATGATCGGGGAGATTTCAAAACCCTATGGCCCCGGAAACCAAAGTTCCCGGTTCCGCCGCCTGTCCTCGGACGCCGGGGTTTCAAGCAGCGCGACGTTCCAAAGGCCCGCCGAAAAGGCCAAAAACCCGCCAAAAAGCCTGTTTTTGAGGAATTTGCCGGCCGGCCGGCCGGTTTTTAAGCGATTTTTGAAGGAACCTCCCCGCCCTGAAGGGCAAGGTATTAGACCCGCTTGCGAATCGGCTGATACTTGAGGCTTTCCCATCCTGAAAAGAAAAGGTGTTTCCTTCTATCGCCGTTGAATTATAAGTGAAATCCACATCGAACAATTGCTTCAATCCTATTGCCCGCTATTGCGCCGCCACTATTGTCGGCCGGAGCTTCGGACGCCGTATCGGCGGGTTACTTCGTCCGGCTTTCCAGGGCTTCTTTCGCGACGGCAATCGTGGCGGAAAGCCCGATTCTGTCCGCGCCGGCCTGGAAAAGCTGCAGGGCGCGTTCCAGGGTTTTTACCCCGCCGTCTATTTTAATGCCGACTTTGGTTCCCACAATGCCCCGGACAAACTGTAAATCGGCTTCTTCGGCCTTTTTTCCCGAAAGGGCGTTGGAAATTTTGACAAAGTCGCAGGAACATTCCCGGATAAGGGAAAGAACCGTTTTCTTTTCTTCGTCGTTGTAGAGGGATTGTTCGTAGATCGCCTTGATCATACAGCGGCCCCGGGCAATCTGAAGTATTTCCTGTAAATCGCGCCGGGCCGCGTCCGTTTCGCCGCTTTTAATCGCCAGGATATTTATCGCTATGTCCATCTCCGTCGCGCCCCGGCGTATGCACTCCCGCAGTTCCGCGCTTTTCGCCGCCTGGGAAGCGGCCCCGTGGGGAAAGCCCGCGACCGAGCACACGGCTACCCCCGTCCGCTTGAGTATGTCCGCGGCGCACTCCACAAAATAGGGAGATACGACGACATTGGCGACGCCGTACTGTCCGGCCAGTTCAC
This sequence comes from Treponema sp., assembly GCA_031255645.1. GTDB lineage: Bacteria > Spirochaetota > Spirochaetia > Treponematales > Breznakiellaceae > JAIROH01. Next base: position 9,706 of record JAIRSC010000230.1, read on the forward strand.
ATTCCTTAACGATCTTTTCGCGGCTTATTCCCGGATCAAGCAGGGAATGTTCAAGTTTTCCCGGCGCCGCGGAATATATGCCCTGGCCGTGCGCCGCCTGCCGAGGCGCGCTTGAGGGGACGGGCCCGATAGAGGCGGGGGCCGCGCGGGCCGGCGCGGAATTCAGGATTCCGCCGAAGTCCGGCCCGGGGGCCGCGGCGGTTCCGCCGATAAGCCGTTCCAGTTCCGCGTTGGTTTGCCTTACAATATCATTTACATTCATGGACTACCCTTTTTACCGTGTTCAACCACCGTTTGTTTCCCGTTGATCGTGAAGCTGTCCAAAACCCCGCAGATTGTATAATCGGCGATAAGCTCCTTGTCGCCGGTAAACATATTGGCGGCGCCCCCGTCAATATTCACCAGCACGACATCGCCGATCCCGGCATGGGCCGCGTCAAACGCAATCTGACGCTTTCCGTCGGGAGTTCCGTCGGGTTTGAGAAATTCCACAATCATCAGTTTGTAGCCGTAAAAACACTCATCCTTTATCGTAGAGATGAGGTTTCCGACAACTCTGGCTATTTTCACAACAACCTTAATCCGTCGCGGGTTCAACACCCATATCCGCCCGCCTGGCCGCGGATCGACGATCCCCCGCTGCCCCGCGGGATTTATTTGGAGGGCAGTATTCCTTCCACGTCGTCGTGGGGAGAAGGAATCACGTGAAGTCCGTAAAGTTCCCCCACCACCTTCGCGGCGGCCGCTCCGGCGTCAACGGCGGCCTTGACCGCGCCGGTATCGCCCCTGACCATAACGGTAACCAGTCCCGACCCAATCTGCTCTTTGCCGATAAGACGCACATTGGCGGCCTTGACCATGGCGTCGGCCGCTTCAACCGCGCCGATAAGTCCCTTGGTTTCTACCATTCCTAACGCTTCTTTCATCTTGTTTCCTCCTGTTGTTCCGTCCTCCCATAAGGACGGCTGCCGCGCCCGCCGCGATACTGTCCGGTCCGGCACGGTTACAGTTCTTCGTTGTATGTATCTATAAAGCCGACAATCGCCGCGTCAACCGGACAAAGGTCTCTGCGGAACATTTTCGCGGCTTCTTTAGATCCGATAAGATACACAAAATCACCCGGCCCTGCCTGACGGGTTGAATCCGCCGCGACTATCGCAGCGCCCTCTTTCCCGTTTTCAACAAGCTTTACGGTAAGAAAAGGAATCCCCTGGAGGTTTTCTTCCTTGACCGTGGCGACCACGGTACCGGTGACCCTGCCTGTGTACACCTATTTCGCCGCCCTGGCGGGTATCGACGGCAGTATGCCTTCCACGTCGTTGTGGGGACGGGGAATAACATGAAGCCCGTAAAGGTTGCCTACCCGTTTCGCCGCTTCGGCGCCGGCGTCGACCGCGGCCTTGACCGCTCCTACGTCGCCCCGAACCATGACGGTAACCAGCCCGGAACCTATCTGCTGTTTGCCGATAAGCGCTACGTTGGCCGCCTTGACCATGGCATCGGCGGCCTCAATGGCGCCGATAAGTCCCTTGGTTTCTACCATTCCCAATGCTTCTTTCATCGCACTCTCCTATGAATATATATGCGCCGGTTTTAAAACCCTGTGGTTTTTCACTGGCGTTGGAGTTTCTCTGTCTTAAATCCCATAAAAGGATTTAAGGCTTGCGAAACGTCCTGTGTTCAAGGAAACTGTTCCAAAAACCGAAGTTTTGGAACAGTTTCATATATCAAAAAATAGCGTCCGCTATCTTTTTATGAGGTGAAGGGATAACCACGCTTGCCCCAAGCATCCCCTGAATTTCGGGAAGCGCCTCGGCGGCCTTTACCGCGGATTCGACCGAGGCGACTTCTCCGGTAAGAATTACAAAGGCTTTTCCCCCAAGCCCGCGGCCAAGCCGCAGTTCGACAAGCTCGACCGCCGCGGCTTTGACCGCGGCGTCCGCCGCCTGAATCGCCGCGCACATGCTGTAGCTTTCCATAACCCCCAGCGCGTTCATGTTTTCTATTTCGGCGGCGGCGGCTATGGCGGGGGCGACCTGTTCGTGAATACCGGGGATCACCAGGGAATCCACGAGCGCCGTTCCCGCGGCGGCCGTTCCCGCCTCGACCGACGAGCGTACCGCGGCGACTTCCCCTTCGACAATCACGATGTACTTTCCCGCGCAGGCCGCCTGGGAAGCCACCAGTTCCACCCCGGCGGCCTTGCACATGGCGTCGCCCGCGAGAATCCCCAGCGGTATGGACATGGTCTCTATCATTCCCAACGCGTTTCTCATTCCGTTACGCCCTTATCGCAATATATTCGCCGGTTACCTCGGTAACCGTTCCGCTTAGGGAAGCGTGGATGACCGCCCCCAAACCCTGGGGAAGCCCAATCACCGTTCCGGCGCTTACCGCCGCGCCTTTTTCGACGACGGCCCTACAGGGAGCGCCGATGTGCATCTTGAGGGGAATCCGCAGTTCCGGCGTTTTGACCGTGAACGGAACAAGCGGGGCGTCCCTGTCGTATTTTGAAAGGGCAAGCCGCGAAAGAAGCCGGGCGGCCGGAACTTTTTTGCTTTCGATGCCGGGATCCACGTTTCCCCTTACTTCCTTTTTTGCCTTTACGCCCTGACCCATAAGGCTTTTCTTGAAGGTTCCCATAATCACCGAGGGCGCGAGGCCGAAATTACAGGCATAGTAACTGCAAAGGCCGCAGTCGCAGCAGCTAAAAACGCCGTTGGGGTTTCCCAGGAGTTTTCCTTTTTCCGCGGACAGCGCCCGCATGGCCTTGTGCGGCTCCACGCCAAGGCCCAGGGCCGCCCGGGGACAAAGCTGGGTACAGACGGAGCACTGACAGCAGACCGCTTTCGCGAGTTTCGCCTGCTTTTCGATGTTGACCTTTTTGTAGGCAAGCAGCTTGTGGCCCTTCGGCAGGGGCAGCACCCCTCCGGTCGTTTTGGTTACCGGCTCGTCCAGGCCCTTCGCCACAAAGCCCATCAGAGGCCCGCCGATGATCACCTCGTAATCGTCAGGATTCCCCGACTCAAAGCCGCCGGCCGCCTCGATAAGGTCGCCTATCGGCGTTCCTATCGGCGCTTCGACAGTGACCGGATTTTTTACGGCGCCGGAAACCGTGATAACCTTGTTCGTCACGGGCTTTCCGTCCAGAGCGCCGGCTATGTTGAGCAGCGTCGCCACGTTGGAAACCACGACCCCCACGTCAAGGGGCAGGCCGCCCGTGGGAACCACCCGGCCCGTTATGTCGTACACAAGGGTCTGCTCGTCGCCCGACGGATAGGTGCTTTTCATCAGATGAAGGGCGACCCCGGTTCCCGCCGCCGCTTTTTCCAGCGCGGCGACGGCGGCTTCGTAATGGCGTTTGGTGGCGACGACGAGTTTTTTTGCCCCGCTGTGCTCCGCGACGGCCTTCATTGCCCGGATAATTCCGGCGGCGTTTTTTTCCATAATACGCCTGTCCGAACGAAGCAGCGGCTCACATTCGGCGCCGTTGGCGATGAGATACTCCGGTTTCGCGTCCAGTTTTATGTGAGTGGGAAAGCCCGCGCCGCCGGCGCCGACGATACCCGCGTCACGAACCAGATCAATCAAACTCATAGCCTAGCGAATCTCCATCAGCTTCATCCTCATACAATCCTGAAGTCTCCGTAGAGCACGCAGCGCCGCGCCCTGGTAAACGAATGCGCGGCGGTAAGCCCTTCTCCCGTGGGAGTCGCGATGGTAAGGGTCGTATAACCCTCGCCGTTAAAGCCCAGTCCCGCGTAGGACGGGGCGTTCTTTACAAAAATCGTCGTATTAAGCGCCGACGCGGCATAGCTCATGTTCTTGATGTTGGTCGAGTGGATCAGCGCCGAATGTTGGCAGCCCTGTTCGGCCCGCAGCGCGTGGGCCACGGCGTCGTCGATGTTCCCGACCCTGGCTACGCCGAGTACCGGCATAAGCATTTCGGTCATGATAAAAGGATGATAGGGATCCACCTCGGCGATGATAAGCCGGGGATTTCCGTCAAAGGCAACCCCGCTGTCCCTGAGTATCAGCGCGGCGTCGCGTCCCACGTAATTGCGGTTGAAAACGTATTTGCCGTCTTTGTTCACAAGGGTCGTGGCAAGCACCTTGTTGATGTCTTCCCCCCGAATCTGGAAGGCCCCGTTCCGCGCCATACCGGCCATTAGCGAATCGGCGACGCTGTCAAAAACGAACACTTCCTTTTCGGCGACGCAGAGCACGTTGTTGTCGAACGAAGCGCCGTCCACAATGTCTTTCGCCGCCTTTTCCAGTATCGCCGTGTCGTCCACGATTACGGGCGGATTCCCCGGCCCGGCGGCGATGACTTTTTTGCCGGTCTTCATCGCCGCCCTGACTACCGGTTCGCCTCCGGTAATCGACAGGAGCGGAATGTCTTTGTGGGTCATAATCGCCGTTCCGGTTTCCAGCGTTGGTTCCCGGACTGTGGTGATAAGCCCCGCCGGCCCGCCCGCGCCGCCAATCGCTTCGTTAAGGACGCGCATCGCCTCCTGGGAAACTTTTTTCGCCGCGGGATGAGGGTTAAACACCACGGCGTTTCCCGCGGCTATCATGCTGATTGAATTGTTGATCACCGTCGAGGGAGGATTGGTCGAAGGGGTGATTGAACCGATAACCCCGAAGGGGGCCATTTCCACGAGGGTAAGGCCGTAATCACCCGACCAGGCCTGCGTCCGAAGGTCTTCGATGCCGGGGGTCTTGTCCGCCGCAAGGAGGTTTTTGAGGACTTTGTGCTCCACATGGCCGTAGCCCGTTTCGTTATGCGCCATTTCGGCAAGTTTTACCGCGTTGTCGCGGGCCGCCCGGCGCATTGCTTCAATAAGCCTGCCCCGCTCTTCCAGGGTCATCTTGCAAAGCCGCTTCTGGGCGGAAACCGCCTGGGCCACGGCGTCGTCGACGGTGTCGAAGATCCAGGCGTTCCCGTCCGCCGCGGCCCCCGACTGACCAAGCCTTGCCGCAACCCGCGACGCAATCTTTTCTATCTCTTCCCTTGTCATTTTTCATGCCCTCGTTTGGATTCCGCCCGCGGCGAAATCCGGGATTTCTAACTCTCGGCTTTTTCCCTATGCTTGTCGAAGATACGTTTCTGGTTCATGTCGATATAATCTATGATCGCGATAATCGTACTGTCCGCCGGTTTGTTTTCGGTAACGTTTGTCTGCCGGGAAGAAGAACCGCCGACAATCATCACGACTTCTCCTTCTCCCGCTCCGACGGCGTCAATGCTGACCACGGGAGCGCCTTTTTCCTCGAAACTGTCGAGATCTATCGCCCTTGTCAAAAGGAGTTTTAGACCGTTGAGTTTTTCCGATTTATTGGTACTTACAACAGTTCCGATTACCCTTGCAATCTGCATATCTCTATTCCTTTTGTTTTTGCCCTGTCGGCGGCGGCGGGGCTGATAAAGCCTTTTAGCGTAACATGGATTATTTTTTCTCCCCTGTCCGCGGCGTTGTTAACGTCTTTTTCGGTTACCAGTTCCAGCGTCCGGCCGGAAACGGCGGGCCCGGCCTTCACGGAATTCCCCACAAGCGCCTCCAGAATCGTGGCGCCAGGTATGCCGCTGCCGTTTGCCTCGTCGGTGTCCAGGTGTACTTCAAGGTCATGGCCTTTTCCGCAGCGGACGACAATGCCGCCGATAAGCCCTTCCCGGGGCGGCGGCGTTTTAATGGCGACAAGGCCGCCGTTTTTGAGCCCGTAGGCGGCGGCCTGTTCCTCCGACATGTGGACATGGCGGGCCGCCACTATCACCCCTTCTTTTAGTTCGACCGTTCCGGCGGGGCCTTTGAGGATACAGCCGGGGGTTCCGGCGGTATCTCCGCTCATCCGTATAACGGGCTCTATCCCCAGCGCGAAGCTGTCGCTTATCGAAATTTCCACCTGGGTCTTCCCCCGCTCGGGCCCCAGAACCCTCAGCTTTTTGAAAGAACCCCGGCTCCCGCCGCCGGAAGCATTTGGCCCCGCCAACTCCACGGTCTGCCCGCTGGCAAACTGGCCGGGTTGGGAAAGGCCGCGGTATACCGTCATGGACGCGCCGCCGCCAAAAAGCGTCTTAAAATCGTCCCGGGAAAGATGCACATGGCGGGCTGAAACCGCCACGGGAAGATAGAAAAGCCCCTGTTTCGCGAAACCGGTGAGAATCGTGTTTCTTACAAACTGTCTCAGCGCCGTCTCTTCCATCTTTCTTCCATATATTGATAGTGAATAGCTATAATGAATAGCTTTCCCCGGTTCAAAAAACTCAGTAAGACTGCTTGGTAATCGTTACCAGGCCGGAAGGACATTTGACGGAACAATTACCGCACTTTTCACAGTCTCCCGGAACTATGTCCAGTTCGCCCTTGACGATTTTGATTCCCTTGCTGGTACCCATCCGCACTGCGCCGGCTTTGAGCATTTCGTCGCAGATGCGCCTGTCGTTAATCCCCGTGGAGGCCTTGATTTTAACCGAATCGCCCACAACCTGTTTCATAAGCTTGACGTCGGCGACCGTTGCGCCTCCGGTTCCGTAGCCAGTAGAGGTTTTGACAAAGTCCGCCCCGGCCCGCTTTGCCAGGGTACAGGCGACAACCTTTTCCTCGTCGGTAAGGGCGCAGGTCTCGATAATCACCTTGACGATGGCCTGGGGATGGGCGGCGTTAACCACGGCGAGTATATCGTTGTACACGACATCGTATTCCTTGTCTTTAAGGGCGCCGATATTGATAACCATGTCCACTTCTTCCGCGCCGTTTTTTATCGCGTCGGTGGCCTCGGCGGCCTTAATAAAGGAAGTATTGGCCCCAAACGGAAAGCCGATAACCGAACAGGTTTTAACGCCGCTTCCCTTAAGCTGGGATACGACATAGGAAACATTGGCGGGATTAACGCAGACCGAAGCAAAATGGTACTGCTTTGCCTCGTCGCAAAACCTTTTTAAGGTCGCTTTGACGGTTTCCGGCTTAAGCACCGTATGGTCCATATACTGGGCATAACCCGGATCGTAGGCGGCGCTGTTCGCGGGCCCCTGGCTGGACGGAGAAGACGGGGCGTTTTGGACGCCGACCTTTTCCATAACGCTTTTGGTTACTTCTTTTACGATTTCGTTGATATCCATACCTCTCACTCCTTACTCTCAGTTCAAATCCGGCGAAAACCGGCCTTATTATATCATTTTAGGATTATCTTTTGTATGTAGAATATCATGATTCTCTTGTTTGATCCAGCCAAATTTGCATAATTTTACACAATTCGTCATAAACTGCCAAAACCGTATAAATTACGAAAATACCAATTAAAGAAGCATATAATGAGAAAGTCGCTCCTGGTTCTTCACCTGTAACCTTTTCGAGGGTTCCATTACCAGATCCTTGGTCGGGGTACTCCCAGTTATATCATTTTTCTCATGCCTCACGTGTTCGGCCTTTTCCATTTCCAGTGTCCTTTGGAGAACACATTCTGCTGCTCGAATAGCCCTCCCTGATCTATTTTCTTCCTGGGCCAACCCCTTGAAATTGATTTTGTTCGACTGGTCGTCCCACCGGTCCCATTCACGTTGCTCCCAAGTCTTTACCATAGTCATGCCCCACCGATATTTATATCTGTCTCTTCTTGGTATTCACTTACAGGCTCTTTTTCCGAGTTGGTTCCACTCCTTTGAATTTTATTTACACAAAACTATCAACAAGCTCGATTTGTGCCAACGTCTATTACATCATCTCGGTTTATCACCATCAGTATCCCTATAACTTCTTACATTTCGGTTCCCCATTTCATTATCGGAGAGGTTTTTACTTGGCGGGATGTTCCGCACAACCACCGCATTTACACCACAGGGTTCGTAGTATCAGATTTTACTTCGTAAGCCAAGCCTGTCCACCCTGTATGCCTTCTATACGGTTTCGTCAGTTCAAGAATTTGTCTTCAGCTTCCCAGATTCCGTCTCACATGGACACCATTGCCTTTGACTAATACTTTCTGCTGCCGAGCGTATAGCGGACTTTTGTACCGCCAAGTTTATCGCCCATGTTACCGCTTTTTGGGCAACCCGACTTTCTGCAAAGGATTATTTCAGATCACTTCTTTTCGGCAAATGGTTCCACGCGATAGGCAAATCTTTCGGAAAGTCATTGTCCGGCGTATCGGGATAGTATTCTTCCACATTTTCTGCACTAATAGCAATCGCCGGCGTGTATGTGTAGAACGGAATATTGTTAGCATCATAGCCTTCCACAAGAATTTTATAAGCCAATTCCACTGCGGAACGCCCCAAAACGCGGGGACTATTGTAACCAACTACTCCGAATTCACCCTTGCGGATAGCATCCAAGGTACTACGCGCTCCATCTGCACAAGAACCAAGGAGTACCTTGTCTGAAAGGCCATTGGCTTGCACGGCTTTCCCTGCACCCAACACCATAAAATCATTTTCTCCCATAATGAGATTGACATCCGGATTACCAGCTAGGATATCCTCACCAGCCTTGAGGCCACCTTCGTCCGTCCAGTTGCCCCAGCCTTGATTAGCAATCTCAAATTTGATAGCATCAATTTTATACTTGCCTGTATCACGAATCCCGTCAAACATCTCATCCGCATATTTTTTGATGTTTTCAGGGCTTGCATCCATGCCCAACTTTTTCAACTGTCCTTCCACAATACCTGTGATCAGGCCATAACGGCGTGATTCGCTCACGGCATTCCCGATTAGACCAGAGATGAGTCCCGCCTTGACAAAGTCCGCGCCAATATTTTCCGCCATCCACTTCCCGCA
>JAIRSC010000032.1 GCA_031255645.1 Treponema sp.
AACTTGACTTGTCAATCGCCCCCTTAACGGGATAGAAGATCGTTTCGTTGTAGAGGTTGATAAAGAAATGTTCGTTAAAGATATAGTCGAAATACACCCTGGCGCCCAGTCCGAACACATGCTTGTCCACATTGGCGGCGGTTACCGCGTCGCCGGTCCCGGCATTTACAACCTGGTCAGCGAAATCCTGGCCCGGCAGGGGAATTTTAACGCCGGGGCCCAACGCGAGACGGACCCTGTCGGTCTTTAACGGGGCTTTTTCGCCGGCAATCTGAATTTTCGCGCCGACAAACAGGTCCGCGACGCCGTTCACGTTGACTGAGCTTCCAAAAGTTTTTAACTGAGCATTGTCCACTTCGGACCAGACGGTTACGCCGGGCGCCCACTGGATTGCCGCGGTAATCCAGTCGATTATCCCGTATTCCAGGGCAAAGCCCAGGTTAAACATTTTAAGCTCGCCGTCGCCGCTGCCGTAGGTATTGTAGTCCCCGTCGGTGTCGTAAGCGCCGGGAGCAAACGCGAAGGTCGGGGCGATCCACAGGCGGCCGACCATTTTGGGCATGGCTTTCGCGTCGTCGCCAAAAACCGCGCCGGACGCGAGAATCAGCGCCAACGCAAAAAATACTACCTTTTTCATAAACCCTCCAGAATTTGTTCGCGATCGGCCCACTATCCGCCGCGAATTTGTCCGCGTCTTCGGGGCCGGATAATTTTATTATGACAGACTTCCGTGTTTTGTCAAGGTTTTTCTGTAAACGCCCACGGACTAACACACAGCGCCCGTTATGTTCTTCGGGCGCTGTGCTGCTCGGTGGGCCTTTCACAGTGTACAAAGGCGGCGTCGACAACAGAACAATCGGAACTTTCACAACATAAAGGTGTAATAGTAGCTCCCATTTTCCAAATAGTAGCTACTATTTCCCAAAAAGGAGATCCTTTTTCCCAAAAAGGAGATCCTTTTTCCAAAATAGGAGATCCTTTTTTCCAAAAAGGAGATCCTTTTTTCCGAAACGAAGCTAAAGCCCCGGTTACAGCGGCGTCCGTGCCCCCATAGCGTTTACTTGAATTCCCGCCGCCTTGTATGATACCATTGAACCGTGAAAGCGGCGATCATATTCGGGTCTGCGTCCGACAAAACGGTTATGGAAAAAGCCGCCGGCGTACTTCGGGATTTTGGCATCGAGTATTCGTCCTGGGTCGTGTCGGCGCACAGGGCGCCGGAACTGCTTTCAAAAACCGTCAAGCGGCTCGAGGCCGAAGGGGTCGAGGTTATTATCGCCGGCGCGGGCCTTGCCGCCCACCTGCCGGGGCTCGTCGCGAGCCAAACCCTTGTCCCCGTCATCGGGGTTCCCGTCGCGTCGGGGGCCCTGAACGGCGCGGACGCCCTGCTTTCCATAGCGCAGATGCCCCGGCCCGTTCCCGTCGCCGCCGTGGGAATCGATAACGCCGCCAACGCCGCCTATCTCGCGGCGGAAATACTCGGCGTAAAATACCCTGAACTCAGGAAAAAACTTGAGGCGTTCAGGGACACGCTAAAAGACGAACTGGCAAAAAACGCGGAAGGCGGCCTTTAGAAAAGCGCCGGGCTTTCAACAATCCCTGAACGGAGGAATATATGGCGGATAAAAACATTGTCCGGGGCGGACTGCTCTACGAGGGAAAAGCGAAACAGATTTTCGCCACGGACAAACAAGACCTGGTAATCGTTCATTTCAAGGACGACGCGACGGCCTTTAACGGGGAAAAGAAAGGGCAGATCGAAGACAAGGGAATCATCAACAACAAACTCTCCTCAAGTTTTTTTCGTCTGGTCGAGTCGGCGGGCATACCGACGCATTTTATAACCAGGGTAAACGACCGGGACATGCTGTGCCGGAAAGTCGCCATTATTCCCCTTGAGGTCATTGTGCGGAACGTCGTCGCCGGATCCCTGGCAAAGCGCAGCGGGCAGGCCGAAGGAACGGAGCTTCCCGAACCCCTTGTCGAGCTTAGCTACAAAGACGACGCGCGGGGCGATCCGATGGTAAGCAAAGAACAGGCCGTGTCGATGGGAGCGGCAAAAGCCGAAGAAATAGACACGATTTGCGATATGGCCCTTCAGGTCAACAAAGCGCTTTACCCCTGGCTGCTGGAAAAAAAACTCAGGCTTGTCGACTTTAAGCTTGAGTTCGGACGCAACGAAGAGGGGCACATCGTTCTGGCCGACGAAATATCGCCGGACACCTGCCGTTTTTGGGATTCCGAAAGCGGCGAAAAACTCGACAAAGATCGTTTTCGCCGGGACATGGGCGGCGAAAAAGAAGCCTACGCCGAAGTGTGGAATCGCGTCGGCGATTTCCGTTTCGCCATCCCCGGATAATCGTGAACACCAGCGACAAACTGAACGAAGAGTGCGGCGTCTTCGGGGTATTTTTTTCCGACCCGAAAAAAGACGCCTCGTCGCTGGTATACTACGGGCTTTTTTCGCTGCAGCACCGGGGCCAGGAAAGCGCCGGTATTGCCGCCCTCCACGAGAACGCGATTGAATACCGTAAAGGCATGGGGCTTGTCGGCGAAGTTTTTACCCAGGAGGTCATTTCGTCACTGAAAGGATCGGCGGCCATAGGCCACGTGCGCTATTCCACGTCGGGAGGAAGCTGCCCGGAAAACGCCCAGCCCTTCGTCAGCCATTTCAAGCTCGGATCCATCGCGGTCGCCCATAACGGTACCCTCACCAACGCCGACGTGGTCAGGGAGCTTCTGGAAGACGCCGGGGTCGGCTTTACCTCTTCCAGCGACAGCGAAGTGATTATCAACCTTATCGCCAAAAACTACAAAAAGGGCCTTGAAAAGGCCTTAACCGATACAATCAAATTTATCAAAGGATCATACGCCCTTACCGTCCTTACCGAAGACGCCCTGGTAGGCGCGCGGGATCCCAACGGCATAAGGCCGCTCTGCCTGGGAAAACTCGGATCGGGCCACGGCCCCGGAGGCGCGGCGGGCTGGATACTGGCCAGCGAATCCTGCGCGATAGACGCCGTAGGGGGCGAGTTCGTGCGGGATGTCGAGCCGGGAGAAGTCGTCATCATAACAAAAGACGATCTGCTTTCGTTCACCTTCAGCGAAAAAACCCGGCGGGCCGTCTGTTCGTTTGAGTACGTATACTTTGCCCGGCCGGACAGCCTTATAGATTCGGTGGACGTATACGGGGCGAGAATCCGCGCCGGGGAAATACTCGGCAGGGAATCGGCGGTAAGCGCCGACCTTGTTATCGGCGTGCCCGATTCGGGCGTTCCCGCGGCAATCGGCTACGGCAGGGCGACCGGCACTCCCTACGGGCTGGGGATCGTCAAAAGCAAATATGTCGGCAGAACCTTTATCGCCCCCGATCAGGGATCGCGGGAACGGGCCGTTTCGGTAAAGCACAACGTCATCGGGAGCGAAGTCCGCGGAAAACGGGTCGTCATCATCGACGACTCAATCGTCCGGGGTACCACCTCGCGCCGCCTTGTTTCCATATTAAAGACCGCCGGCGCGAAAGAAGTCCACATGAGGATATGTTCCCCGCCGGTACGCTTTCCCTGTTACTTCGGCATCGACACTCCCCACAGAAAGGATCTTATCAGCAACATGAACAGCGTCGCCGAACTCTGCGCGTCCCTTGGGGCGGACAGCCTCGCGTTTATCAGCGTCGAGGGGCTGCTTGAATCCATCGACCCCGGATCGTCCCGGAGCGAATATTCCGGCTACTGCCTTGGATGTTTTACCGGGGAATACCCGATTCCGGTCGCGGGAGAAGACAGGTGAACTACAAAGAAGCCGGCGTCAATATCGAAGAAGGCTACCGGGCCGTGGAAAAATACCGGGACCTTGCTTCGGGAACGCTCGGCCCCCTGAAAAACGCCGTTCTTAACGGCATCGGCGGTTTTGCCGGCATGATCTCCCTCAAGGACCTGATCGAAGGCGGGCCGGACGGCGCGGCGATGGAAGATCCGGTTCTGGTGTCGGGAACGGACGGAGTGGGAACCAAGCTTGAGATCGCGTTCAGGATGCGCAAGTACGATACCGTGGGTATCGACTGCGTCGCGATGTGCGTCAACGACATACTCTGCCACGGCGCGCGTCCGTTGTTTTTTCTCGACTACCTGGCCTGCGGAAAACTCGACGCCGAAACGGCCGCCGCCCTGGTTAAAGGCGTGGCCGCGGGCTGCCGGGAAACGGGCTGCGTTCTGTTGGGCGGGGAAACCGCCGAAATGCCCGGCTTCTACGACGAAGGCAAATACGATATCGCCGGTTTTGCCGCGGGCATTGTCGACCGGAAACATATTGTCGACGGCCGGGCGATCCGCGAAGGGGACGTTCTTGCCGGCATTGTGTCTTCGGGGCCTCATTCCAACGGCTACAGTCTTATACGCAAGGTGATTCCCGACCTTAACGAAGATTTCGGCGGCATGCCCATAGGCCGCGCGCTGCTTGAGCCCACGCGGCTGTATGTCCGGCCCGTGCTGGAACTTACGCGGCTGCTTCCCGTTCACGGTATGGCCCACATCACCGGAGGGGGCTTTTACGAAAACATTCCCCGGATGTTTCCGCCCGGCGCGGGCCTTGGCGCGGTAATCAAAACCGGCGCCTGGACGATCCCGCCGATCTTTGCCCGGATCGCCGCCGGCGCTGCGGGCCGCGCCCCTGGAACAGGGCGGCCCGGAACAGGGCGATCCGAAACGGAACAAGCGGGAGAAGACGCGCTGAAAACGGACGCCGATCTCCGCCGCCGGATGTTCAACACATTCAACATGGGAATCGGCTTTGTCCTCGCGCTGGATCCGAAAGATCTTTCCGCCGCGGTCGAATTTCTTGACGGGCGGGGTTATCCCGCCCGGGAAATAGGCCGGGTGGAAAAGGGCGGCGGGCTTCGTTTTGAATGAGCCTCCGCCGCCCCGGGGCGGGAAGGTTTATCTGCGGCCGGAACGCGGCTCTCCGTCAAGCGAAGGGATTTCCAGAATCTGTCCGGGGTAAATAAGGTCCGGATTGTCGGGATGGCGGAACGTATTTTTGTTATGTTCGTAAATTCGCCTCCATTCCCCCGGGTTTCCGTAGACAAAGTCAAAACCGGCTATGCGCCACAGGCAGTCCCGTTTTTCGGGGTTGAGTTTTACCTCGTACTCCGCGGCGAAAGCGCCGCGATTCCGCAGGGCCGCGAGGGCTTCGTCGAAATACTGTTTGGAAAGAGCGGCGTATTTCTGGGACTCAATGGCGTATTCGGCCGCCGCGTCGTAATCGGCCGCTTCCAAAGCCGCCTGGGACTGATTCGCCAATTCAACCGATTTTTTGTAGTATTCGTTTTTTTCAAGAGACTGGGCGAAAAGCCCGGCCGTCAAAAAAAGAACGGCAGGAAACAACAATGCCTTTTTCATTGATTCCCTCCCCGCTGCCGATCCAGCTCCGCCGCCGAGTTTTCCACATCCTTAATGGCCGTCCGCGCGGCGTTCAGTTCTTTCTGGGCGGTGTCCCGTTTCGCTTTTACCGTTTCATACAAAGCGGTAAAAAGCCGTTCCGCTTCCCGGTACCCGGCGGCGGCGGCTTCGCCCTCAAGACCGGCGGCTTCGTCAAAGACCGCCTGGGCCGCGGTAAATTCGCTTTTCGCCGCGACATCCGCCTTTACCGCGAGGGCCCTTTCGCGGGCCTGTTCCGCCAGTTCCTTTTCCGATTGGTCCGCCGGCCGAGTCGACGCGCAGGAAAAGAGCAGCGCCGCCAAAGGCAGCAGGACAAGTAGTTTCTTCATAAATATCTCCTATCGTTTAGGTCGTTTGGGGAGCGCCGAAAAACGCCCGGCCGCGTTTTCGGTACGCCCTTTGACTCTTCATCTTCAAAACATCGAATTTTGAAAATGATCTACTTAGTCTAGATATAGTATTCCGCAAAGAAAAAAACAAGAGAAATTGAAAAAAACGCCGGTATACGCCGTGGATTTGGGATTTATCATAAACACCGTGGACAGACGCCGGGGTCTGCGCCTGCCGTGAACTTGAGAACAGTTCAGCAAACTAAAGTTTTGGAACAGCCTCGGTTGAAACAAGCGCGCGGAGGCTTGTCTTTTTTTGTCTTATTTCTTACATTTCCGGGTATGCCGATAAAAATTCCAAGAAGTCTGCCGGCTTTTGACGCGCTGAACAACGAGAATATCTTTATCATGACCGCGGATCGGGCGATTCACCAGGATATTCGTCCCCTTAAAGTCGCGATTGTAAACCTTATGCCTACCACCATCGATACGGAGATACAGCTTCTGCGGCTGTTGGGAAATTCGCCGTTACAGGTGGACATCACCCTGTTTCACATGGGAAGCCACGAATCGAAAAACGCCCCTCCGGGACATCTTGAAAAATTCTACGCCGCTTCCGAACATATCGCCCGCCAAAGATTCGACGGCCTTATTATCACCGGGGCGCCGGTAGAAACCCTGGAATTTGAAGAAGTCGATTACTGGGACGAGCTTGTCCGGGTTATCGACTATTCGGCGGACAATGTTTTTTCCACCCTTCATATCTGCTGGGGCGCCCAGGCGGGTCTGTACCGGCGTTACGGTATCGGCAAAAAAGTCCTTTCGAAAAAACTTTTCGGGATTTTTCCCCACGGCCTGAGCGAACACGAGCGGCATACCCCGCTGTTCCGGGGCTTCGACGACGAATTCCTCGCACCCCAGTCCCGGCATACCGAAACCGACCGGGACGCGGCGCGTTCCTGCCCGGAACTGAGAATAGAATCCGAAACTTCCGAAGCGGGAATCTTTATCGCCACGGCCCGTAACTGCCGGGAAATTTACGTTACCGGCCACCTTGAATACGATCCGCTTACCCTGGACAGGGAATACAGGCGGGATCTCGCCAGGGGCCTTTCCACCGAAGCGCCGAAAAACTACTACCCGGAAAACGATCCCTCGCGGGAACCGGTCGTCCGCTGGCGCGCCCACGCCCATCTTTTTTTTAACAACTGGCTTAACTTTGTCTATCAGGAAACGCCCTACGATCTGGAAAAACTGTAGCTTTTTCCGGGACGCTTTCCCAAAACCGTGCGCGCGGCGCGCGGTCAACTGGTTTTGAGACAGGCTCCCGGTAGTTTGCTTTTTCGCCGCGAACAGGCTATAGTGTTTGTTACCGACCATTCGGTAACAAACCGGTCATAAAAGGCGAACAAAAGGGCATGACCAGGAACGACATAATCAACGCCGCCTTCAACGTGTGGGGGCGGGGGTTCTACAAAACGACAAGCCTTTCCGAGCTGGCGAAAGCCCTGGGTGTGTCCAAAGCGGCGCTGTACCGGCATTTTCCCGATAAAGACGCCCTGTTCGAAGCCATGAACAGCCGCTTTTTTGACGATTACGCCGAAGCCCTGAAACCGGAAATGGACAGGGCCAGGACCGTGAGCGACAAGCGGGAAAAACTGCTTATCATGCTCCGAATAATAATAAAATACTTTGCCGGCAATTTTTCGTTTTTTATCTTTGTCCTTTTCGCGATGAACAAAACGGGCAAGCCGGGCTTTCATCTTAAACGTTTTTTGATGGAAGTGGAAAAACGGGGTATCAAATTCCCGTTTCTCGGCAAAGTACCCATTCCCAAAAACGAATATCCTTCCCTGGCGTTTCTTGCCGGTATGACTGTCTTTTTCGGGGTAAAGCTTCTCTATACAAAATACCGCGACCCGAATATCTCCCTGACGGAAGGCGTCCTGATGGAAATTTCCCTGACCGAAGAAGAATTGCGGTCTTCCGTGGATTCCACTGTCGAAAAAATCTGGCGCGGTCTCCGTTTCGACAAAAACCTGATTGACGGAGTTCCTTTTGAAAAGCTCGAAGGCCTCGCCGCCGGCCTTGCCAAATCCCCGGAAGGCGATCCGCTGCTCAAGGCCGTGGCGGAAGTCGTCGCCGAGGCGGGGCCCTGGCGCGCGTCGATGGAAACCGTCGCCAGGCGGTCCGGGCTGTCCAAAAGCGGGCTCTACGCCCATTTCAGGAGCAAGCGCGATATGCTTTCGCGGCTCTTTATGACCGAATTTGAGCGGATCGCGGAAATCGCCGCGGCCTGTTCCGGTCTTTCCCCGCTCTGGGAAGAGCGGCTTTATCTGGTAATATTTTCCGTCACCGAGTACCTCAGAAGCCGGCCGGAGGTTCTTGTTACAATGGACTGGGTCCGCATACAGCGGCTGGAACTCGACATTTCGCTGCCCCTTCAGCTTCACGACTTTTTTTCCGGCCTTACCGTGGATTTGGATATCAGTTCCACGGATATTTCCGAGTGGGTGTTTCTCCTCATCGGCATTATGCTGATGCGGTATTACCACTCGGAAAACAGTTTGGATTTGCCCAACGAGGCGCTGCGAAAACTGTTCCGCTTTGTTTCGCTGGGTGTAGAGGGGTTTTTGAATTCAGGCGGTAACGGAAAACGGACCGCCGGGCGCGGCGGTTCCCAAAAACAGGAAAGAGCCTCAAAATGAAAAAAAATTTAATTACGCTGTAACTATCTTGCGCTGCGAGTTGATTATCGGTATAGTAGTATGTTACCGACCGGTCGGTAACATCATTGGAATAGCGTTTAACCGTACTGGATGCGCTATTTTCAATGATATTGCAATAAATGTTAAATAAAGCTATAAAATAACGGGGTGTTTGTAGTGAAAAAACGGCTGTCTTGTCTTTTGTTGGTTGTCTTTCTTGCTTTCCCGTCCCTTTACCGGGGGGCGGGGCTTTTTGCCCAGGAAAGCGGCGGCTACGGTCCGCCGGACGAATCCCCGGCGGAAGTACGGAAACTTTCTCCCGATGAAGCGGTAGAACTGGCGATAAAAAACAACCTTGGCCTGGAAAGCGCCCGGCTCAGCGCCGGTACAAAAAAACGGGCTTCAAGCTCTTCCTGGAACCAGTTCATACCCACGACACGGATTCAGGGTTTGGTAAACAGGCTTAATGAAGAACCCGCAAACCCTCTTCTGGGCACGCAATGGGCCGCGCAGGGAGAGCTTGCTTTTGAACTGGGAATCAACCTTGCCATGTTCGAGCAGATAAAACGGCTCAGGCTGGATTATGAAGGCGGGCTTTTAAGTTACGAGCAGGCCAGGGCCGAGACCGAAAAAGCGGTCCGCCAAACCTACTATGAAGTCGTCTATCGAAGGGAAGAGATTGACATTCTCGAAGACAGTTTTGTCAATATACAGCGCCAAACGGCTATGGCTGAAGCGAATTACCGGGCCGGCCTGATACCCGAAGTCGATTTTCTCCGGGCCAGGGTGGCGGTGGAAATTTTCAGGCCCAATCTGGATATGGCGAAAAACGGCCTTAAAACCCTTACGGCAAACTTCGCGTTCCTGCTTGGGCTTCCCGTGGATACCGAATTTGAGTTTGACAGCGCGCCTTCGGAAATTTCCTATCTTCAGCTTGACGCGGAGGATCTGCGCTCAAAAGCCGTTTCGGGGAACTGGGGCATAGCTTCCCTGCGGAAAAACATCCTTTCCGTCCAAAGCGCCAAGTGGACTCAATTCTACCTGAATTATACCCCGACTCTTTTTTTCAGCTGGAACCTTAGCCGCAGCCTTAGCGATCCCTGGAAAAACGAATGGTTCAACGGAAGCAACTGGACCCCCGGCGGCGCCCTTACCATAGGCCTTCGTTTCTCCCTGGATAATCTGCTTCCCTTCGGCAAGGGCGCTCAGGGGGTTAAGGATATTAACGATTCCGTTACGGATCTGAATACCAAACTTCTCCAGCTTACCCAGCAGACCACAATAGAAATCTACAATACCGTTTTATCCCTCGAACAGATACGATCCCAGGCAGAGGTACAGAAGCTTACGGTGGATCTGGCTGAACGGAGTTACCGGCTTACCGAACAGGCTTACCGGGGCGGGTTAAAACAGCTTCTTGACGTACAAAGCGCGGAGGAAGATTTGCGCAAAGCCCGTCTTGATATGCTTAGACGAAATATTGATTACCTGAAAGGTCTTCTTGATCTTGAATACGCCATTGGGGTTCCTTTCGGAACCCTTGGAGGGAGGAACTAATGAGAAAAACGGGTATTGCCCTTATGGTAAAAACGGCTGTCTGCGCGGCGGCCCTGGCGATAATTTTCCTTTTGCCTGTTTCCTGCGGCGGCAAAGACCTTCCCGGCGGGCCGGGAGAAGCGTCGGTCTTCGCGGTAAGCGTAACAAGCGCGGCGCAGGGCCAGATAGCGGATTACCTGCCCCTGTCCGGGGACATCGTTTCCGGGTCTACCGTCGACGTTTATTCGGACGTGGCCGGCAAGGTAACGCGGCTCTACGTTGATGTAGGAAGCTATGTTCAGCGGGGAGCGCCTATCGCCGCGGTGGATCCTTCCAAGCCCGGCATGACCTACGTGCCCGGCGTCGCGGCCGCCCCGATAAGCGGAACGGTCATAAGCCTTCCGGCCCAGGTGGGCATGACGGTCAGCCCGGCCGTGGCCCTGGCAAGAATCGCCGGGGGCGCGGCTTCGGGCGATATGCTGGAAATAAAGCTCTACGTAGCCGAACGGTTTATCTCCAAAATAGCCCTAAACGAAAGCTGCGAAATTTCCCTTGACGCCTGGCCCGGCGAGATTTTCCGGGGCAGCGTAACCGAGATAAGCCCCATAGTGGATCCCGCGTCAAGAACCATGGAAGTCAAGGTAAACGTGGACAATCCGGGGGCGAAGCTCAAGGCGGGCATGTTCGCCAAAGTCAAGGTTATTACCGAACAGAAAGAAGGTATCGTGAAAATACCCGCCGGCGCGATGATCCAGCGCTTCGGGGAAAATTACGTGTTTGTCGTGGAAGAGCTTTCCCCGCAGGAGGCAGCCGGGGCGGAAGCCGCGGAACAGGCCCCGGAGAAAAAAGGGTTTTTTGCCTCCCTTTTCGGCAAAAAGCGGGAAGCGGCCGCGCCGGAACCGGACGATGCTCCGGCAAAGCGCTACGCCGCCCGGAAGCGCATTGTCAAACCCGGTATCCTTATCGACCAGATTCTTGAAGTACAGGAAGGCCTTAAAGCGGGAGAAGAAGTCATCGTACGCGGACAGACGCTGCTTGAAGACGGCGCCAGGGTCAACGTGGTTGACAGGGTACAGCCGCTGGATTCCGGACTGTAGGAGGATTATATGAGTGTCGCAAAAGCGGTTGTCGGCAGACCGACGACGATCTTTATCATCTTTCTTCTCCTTATCGGGCTTGGATTTTTCGCCCTTGTCAACCTTCCCATCGACCTTTTTCCCGAAATCAACCCTCCGTATATTCTGGTAATGACCCAGTACCCGGGGGCAAGCCCGGAAGAGGTGGAGCGGACCATTACCCGGCCCATGGAAGCGGCCCTGCAGAGCGCTTCGGGCCTTGAACAGATAAATTCGAGTTCCTCAAAAGGTTCCAGCACCGTGTTTCTCGAATTCACCTACGGCACGGACCTTGTCGACGCCACCAATTCGGTCCGGGATTATCTGGAATTGGTCAGAAGCTATCTTCCTGCCGGGGCCGAATCGCCGATGATCTTCAAACTTGATCCTTCGATGATGCCCATTATGGGCCTTATGGTAACGGGAAACCGCAGTTCCGAAGAACTGCGGGAAATTACCGAAGACACAATCGTTCCCCGGATGGAACAGACCGAAGGCGTCGCCTCCGCGAGCGTCATGGGGGGACGTGAAAAAATAATACGGGTAGAGATACCCCAAAGCCGCCTTGAGGCGTACCGGCTTACCGTTACCCAGATTCAGCAGATGCTTGCCGCCAACAACATGCAGACGGCGGCCGGTACGATTACCGAAGGGGGCATGTCCTATATCCTTACGACGATGGGCGAATACGCTTCTATCGACGAAATAAAAAATACCGTCATTTCCTACCAGGGCGGCGGAATGACATCTGACGGCCCCGGGCTGCCCCGCAGCGTTTACCTCAGGGATCTGGCGGATGTATTCGAGGGCTACAGGGATCAGAGCAGTACGGTTCTGGTTAACGGAACGCCGGCGATCATGATCCAGGTGCAGAAACAGAGCGGGAAGAATTCGGTACAGACGGCCAAAAACCTGCGGGCCAGGCTGCCCAGAATTACCAGGGAACTGCCCCACGACATTACAATAACCGAAATGTTCAATACCACCGATGAAATTGAAAATTCGATAAAACAGGTTACATCCACCGCGATAAGCGGCGCCGTTCTGGCTATTCTGGTTCTTTTCCTGTTCCTCCGTTCAATAAAACCGACCCTGATCATAGGCATCTCCATTCCCGTTTCGCTTATCATCACAATCATGCTTATGTACTTCGCGGGCCTTACCCTCAACCTTATGACGCTGGCGGGGCTGGTTCTGGGCATCGGTATGCTGGTGGATAATTCCATCGTTATTCTTGAAAACATTTACCATTACCGGGAAAAGGGAGCCAAGCTAAAACCCGCCGCGATTCTGGGAACCTCCGAAATGATCGTCGCGATTACCGCTTCCACGCTGACGACGATCTGCGTATTCGCCCCGCTGGTGATGTTTCAAAGTCTTTTGGGCATTGCCGGCGAACTGTTTGCCGGACTCGCGTTTACCGTGGTTATTTCGCTGACCATCTCTCTTGTCGTGGCGATGGTTCTGGTGCCGGTGCTTTCAAGCCATTACCTGCCCCTGGTTACCAGAAGACAAAAGCCGCTCGCCGCCAAAGGCCCTTTCGGCGCCCTGTTGGTAAAACTCGACAAAAAATTCGAAACCTTTTTCAGGTGGCTCGACGAGCTTTACCGCCGGGCCGTGCGGAAAGTCCTCAAGCACAAGAAAATCATCGTTATCGGGCTTCTGGTTCTTTTCGCGGGAAGCGTCTGCCTTATTCCCGTGATTGGCTGGGTGTATATGCCGAACCAGGAAGCGAACAACGTTTCCATTCGCGCGACGCTTCCCATGGGAACCCCGCTGGCGGAAACCGAAGCCCGGCTCAGGCAGCTTCAGGCAATCGTGGAACGGGAGATAGACCGTTCCGCCTACGAACGCATCGTGCTAAGCGCCGGGGGCGGCGGAATGTTCAGCAGCGGCGGAAGCAATTCGGGATCGCTGCGGATCAACCTTGTCCCCTACGAGGAGAGAACCATTACCGCCGACGAAATCCAGGCGATGATACGCCGGCATTTCAACGAATTTCCGGGGGTAACTTTTAACTTTGGCGGCGGATTCGGCGGCGGCGGATTCAGCGGCAATCCGGTTGATATTGTGCTGCGTACCGACGATCTTGTTAAAGGCAAGGCCCTGGCCGACAGGATTGTCGAACTTCTCAGGGAAAAAGTCCCCGAAGCTACCGAACCACAGGTCGATCTTCAGGACGGCCTTCCGCAGATCGAAATCGAAATCGACCGGGAAAAACTCTACGATTTGGGGCTTAACACCTATACGGTGGGAAACGAGATAAAGGCCGCCGTGGACGGCGTAACGGCCACCAAGTTTAAATCCGGCGGGAACGAATACGACGTCGTACTTATCCTCGCCGAGGCGGATCGCAGTTCCCGGCCCGCCCTGGATCATATCTTTATCAACAGCCAGACGGCGGGACGGGTGCCGCTTTCGAGCTTCGCTTCGTACAGGGAAGGAACCGGGCCGCTTACCATCAACCGCGAAAACCAGAGCAGGGTAATACACGTTACCGCCGGTTCAAAACCCGGAACGCGGCTTAACATGCTGGAAGAAAAAGTCCGCAATCTTATTACCTCGGAGATTCCGACGGAAGACGACGTGGTTATCGAGTACGAGGGGGACAACGCGGAATTCGTGGAAATGTTCATCAACTTCGTGCTGATCCTTGTCGTGGCCGCTTTCCTGGTATTCGGGGTTATGGCGAGCCTTTTCGAATCGTTCAGGGATCCGTTTATCATCATATTTACGCTGCCCCTTTCGGTCATCGGCATTGTGGCGATTTACCTTATCACGTTTACGGTCTTCAATATCCTGACCGCCGTGGGGCTTTTGGTGCTTGTCGGCGTTATCGTCAATAACGGCATCGTGCTTGTGGATTATACCAATCTGCTCCGCAAGCGGGGCTACGCGCTCGAAGAAGCCTGCGTCGAGGCCGCCGGAAACCGCCTGCGGCCCATACTGATGACGACCCTGACCACCATTTTGGGCCTTGTCCCCATGGCGTTTTTTCCCGGCGAAGGTTCCGAACTTGTGGCGCCCATCGGCAAGACCGTTTTGGGCGGCCTTTCTTTCGGAACCCTTATGACCCTCTTCCTTATGCCGACGATCTATGCGGTAATGAACAAACGCGACGACAGGCGCAAAGCCAGGGCGGAGGCCAGACGGAACGCCATCGCGGCGGGAAGAAAACGAAACGAGACCGCCCCCGAATTGCCGGAAAGCGCCGGCGGAGCGGAATGAGTTACGGAGGAAACAATGTTACGGATTGAAGTAATAGCCAATCATTCTGTGGAAGAAAACATCCTTGAAGCGATGAAAGACGAAGGGGTCGGCAAACGCTATACCTTCTACCCCAACGTGCTGGGAACCGGCAATTCAGGCCCCCGTATGGGGGACGCCGTCTGGCCCGAAGAAAATTTTGCCCTTGTCGTCTGGTGCGAAGAAGAAGAAGCCCGCGGCATAGAACGGGCCGTGGCAAGGGTAAAAGAACAGTTCCCCGACGAGGGAGTCAAGATTTTCGGTCTGCCATAAGTTCCGGCAAAATTAATGACAAAATGGTAAAATCCACGCCGCGCTGCTTTTTCGTGGGCGTACCTGCCAAAAACCTCCGGTAGCGCTGGCCGTTCATTTGTTGTCGGCCTTCGGCCCCAGATTCAACAGTTCCCGCACTTCGTCGTCGGTAAGGGTTTCCCGCGCCAAAAGCGCGTCGGCGAGTTTTTCCACTTTGGCCTTGTGCTTGCCGAGGATTGACCCGGCCTGATCCTTTGCGGTTTCGAGGATACGTTTGACTTCCTCGTCTATCCGCCGGGCGGTTTCTTCCGAATAGTCCTTGTGACGGGCTATTTCCTTGCCCAGAAAAATCGGTTCGTCTTCCTGGCCGTAGGTAATCGGCCCCAGTTCGTCGGCCATGCCCCACTCGCAGACCATACGCCGGGCCATGCCGGTGGCCTGTTCCAGATCCTGTTTCGTGCCCGTCGTGGTTTCGCTGTAGAAGAGTTTTTCCGCGGACCAGCCCCCGTAGCAGATAACGATCCGGTCGCTGATCCATCCCCTTGTCCGGCTGTAACTGTCTTCTTCGGGGAGCGACATCGCCATGCCCAGCGCCCGGCCATGGGGAACAATCGTTACCTTGTGCAGGGGATCGGCGTTTTTCAGGAAATAGTGAAGCAGGGCGTGGCCCGCCTCGTGAATCGCCGTCATTCGCCGCTCTTTGTCGCTTATCACCAGGGTTTTGCGGGCGACGCCCATCAGCACCTTGTCCCTGGCCTCTTCCATATCGCTCATCAGGACCTTTTCCCTGTCCTTGCGGGCGGCGAACAGAGCCGCCTCGTTGATCAGGTTGGCGATTTCCGCGCCGCTCATGCCGGGAGTCGCCCTCGCGACGCGGGCCAGGTCTACGTCCGGGTCAAGGGGGATTTTGGCGGCGTGAATGGTGAGAATCGCCTCCCGTTCCTTGATGTCCGGCATGGCGACCACGACTTGGCGGTCGAAACGGCCGGGCCGGAGCAGCGCCGGATCAAGCACGTCGGGCCTGTTTGTCGCGGCGAGGATTATCACCCCGTCCTTGGAATCAAAGCCGTCCATTTCCACGAGGAGCTGGTTCAGGGTTTGCTCGCGCTCGTCGTGGCCGCCGCCGTAGCCCGCGCCCCTGGTACGGCCTACGGCGTCAAGCTCGTCGATAAAGATAATGCAGGGGGCGCTGCGGCGGCCCTGGTCGAACAGATCCCGCACGCGGCTCGCCCCGACGCCGACAAACATCTCGACAAAATCCGAGCCGGACATGTGGAAAAAGTTGACTCCGGCCTCGCCCGCGACGGCCTTCGCCATAAGGGTTTTGCCCGTTCCGGGCATTCCGACAAGGAGCACGCCCTTGGGAATTCTCGCCCCCATTTTGGTGAATTTCTGCGGATTTTTGAGGAACGAAACCACTTCCTCAAGTTCGTACTTGGCGTCTACCTGGCCGGCCACGTCGGAGAAGGTAATCTTTTTCCCCTCGTCGTGGTAACGCTTTGCCTTGCTTTTCCCGAACTGAAACGCCTTGGAGCCCGATCCCTGCATATTCCTGAACATGAACCAGATAAAGCCGACGATAAGAACCCAGGGGATAATTTCAATCATGATCCGCCAGACGCTGATGCCCGCCTCCGCGCCGTGGATAACGACGTCCCTTTGGTTCAGGGCGGAAATCAGGCCGGGATCGTTATAGGGAATCCGCGTTTTAAAACGGACCTCTCCCCCGGCGCTTCGGCGAAGGCCTTCAATCGTATTGTTGTCGTAAATCGTAACTTCCCCGATTTCGTTGTTTTCCACATACAGGAGGAAATCCGAATAGGCTATCGGCTGGGAAGCGGGCGTCTCGCTGCGAAAGTAGTACGCGCCGAAAAGAATTACCATCGCGAGAAAGAAAAACAGGGCGACGCGGTTCGGCCCGTTTTTCATCGCCGGTTTTACAGGCTTGTTCCTGTTTTGATTATCCACACTATTCCCCCGATGGTTTTTTGGCCGCGGTTTCGGGGCCGCCGGATCCCTCCGGGAGTTCCACGACCCCGATACAGGAACCGTTACGGCTTTTGCCCCGCCGCCATACAATTTCTCCCTGAAAACCGGCAATCGCCGCCCTGCCGTCCCTGTCCCGGATTTCGACGTTCCGTTCCAGGGAACGCGCGACAAGGGGAAACGACGCGAAAAAGCCGGAAGCGGCCGGCCGTTCCGTCGTCGTGTCCGCCGGAAAAAAACGCAGCGTCAGTTTTTCAAGCTTATAGAGTCCGGGGCTTTTAATCAACACCGAAAAACCCTTTCGGGAGCCCCGAATTCCGTCAAAGGCGGAATCTTCCCGCGCCCCGGCGGTGATTCTGCCGTTTTTCCGTTCAAGCCGGAACGGGCCCAGATCGAGGGTAGCCTTTTCCCCGGCGGCAAAGGGCCGGAGCGCCGCCCGTCTGGGCCGGAAGCCGCGGGGTTCCGCCGCGGAGGGAAGCGCCCGTATCCGGCACAGGTCGTCCAGGGCCTGAAACAGGGCTTCTTCCCGCAGGGCGGGGCTTTGGGCGAAAAAGTCCGCTTCCGCGACGAAAAGGGTTTCGCCTTCCCGGTTCCAGGGGAGGCGGCGCGGCGCTTCCGAGGCGAGAAAGGCGGCGACGGCGGCCTGGGTTTTGTTCAGCGAAAGAAGCGGCGTCCGCCAGTGGGGAAATTCCCTGTCCAAAAACGGGACAAAAACCCGCCGTATCCTGTTCCGCAAAAAGCGGATGTCGTCGTTGGAAGAATCCGTTGAATATGAAAGGCCGCGTTCGGCAAGGTAATTTTCGACCTCGGCCCGCGTCGTCTCCAGAAGCGGCCGCGCGACGGGGGGAACAGACAGGCCGCCGCCCGGCTCCGCCGAGAAAGCGGCCATGGCGCCAAGCCCCGCCGGGCCCGCTCCCCGAAGAACCGCCATAAGGATGGTTTCCAGCAGGTCGTCCCGCGTATGGGCGACAAGGATCGCCGAGGCGCCCTTTCTGCGGGCTTCCGTGCGGAGAGCGCCGTACCTGAAATGCCGGGCGGCGGCCTCTATCCCCGTTCCCCGGAGGCGGGCATAAGCCTTAACCGCGCCGGGCCGTATCCGGTGAATCCGCAATGGAACAGAAAGGGTCTTGCACAGAGAGACGACGCGCCGCTCGTCCCCAAAACATTCGTCCCGGCCGCGGATATTGTGATTTACGTGCAGACAGCGGAGAACAAACGGAAAAGCGCCGCCTGAACCCGGCGTTCCGGCGGAATCCCTGATCGCGGCCAACGCGGCAACCATGGCCGTGGAATCGGCGCCGCCCGACAGGGCCGCGAGAAACACCGGCGGCCGGGTTCCTCCCTCAGCGAAGCCCGGACAGCCGCCCAAAACGGCAAGCAGCCGATCGGTGAAGGCGGAGCGGTTTTCCCGGCGCTCCGAAGACAACGCGGCGCGGCGCGTCTGGTTCCTGAGTTTCGCGCCTCTATCCACACGCCTGGCCCAAAACCTACTGGGCTTTTTTCTCGGTTTCCGCGGCGGCGGGAGCGGCGGCCTCGGCCTCGGCGGTTTCGTCCGTTTCGGCGACGGCCTCGGCTTTGGCGAATTTGACCAGCGCCACAACCTGATCCGGGTTGGAAATAAGCCTGACGCCGCTTCCCAGGTTCAGATCCCGGACATGTATGGACTGATTGACCTTGAGCGCCGCAATATCGATATCAAGACGTTCAGGAAGGTCTTTCGGCAGACACTCGACCTCAATGTCGTGAAGGGGGGTTTCCAGAACGCCGCCCTCTCTTACCCCGACAGGATTGCCGTGAATCTTGAGGGCAACCTTCGCCCTGAGCAGAACGCCGCTTTCCACCTCGTAAAAGTCGACATGGAGGATGTTACCGTCCCTGATGTTCCTTTGCGCGGCTTTGACGAACGCTTCGTGAATCTGACCGTCAATATCGACGCTTACTATCGTACTTTCGGATATACCCTTTATGCTGCTCATAAATTCGCCGGAATCAAGATCGATGGAAACGGGATTTCCCTTCCTGCCGTAGATTACCGCGGGAATGCGCCCCGTCTTTCTAAGCCTTCTGGCTTCGGCCGAACCGGACCCGGTTCGGCCGCGGGCTTTAACAATAACCTTACTCACGTATTTCTCCTCTTAATGATGAACCTAAAACAAACGGCGAAAATTGTCCGGCAAACAGCCGGAAACGCCCAGGCCGGGGTTCAGCCCTTCGAACCCTGTGTCCCAGTTTCACTGGGAGCTTATTGTACTTGTGGATTTTTTGCATTTTCATGCAAAAAATCCCGATCGCCGGGCTCCCTTGGGAGTTTGCAAGGTACAAAAATTCACTCTCGTGAATTTTTGTACGGTTTTATGCGCGAAGCGCAACAAACTCCTGGGACGACAGGGTTCGCCTTCCTCTCGCAAACATCCTGTTTGCTCGTTCCAGGCCGGGGTTCAGCCCTGGCGGCCGCATCCGTGCGGCCTTTTCCTCCCACTTGGTCGGCGGGCTGAACCCTTCGAACCCTGTGTCCCAGTTTCACTGGGAGCTTATTGTACTTGTGGATTTTTTGCATTTTCATGCAAAAAATCCCGA
>JAIRSC010000060.1 GCA_031255645.1 Treponema sp.
ACCGGCCTTATGTCGCCCTTCGGCGGTTCTTTTTCCAGCCCCTCGATTGCGTCATCAATACGGTCCCTGTCATTCGCGTTTAAGCGGTTCAGGTATTTTTCCGCTATGGGGTGTAAAGACGCTTTCATGCCCGCTCCTGAATATCACACTTGTTTTACTTCCTGCTACATGGGTGCTACAAAAAAGTATAAAACATGGTGAAAAATAACACAAGATACAAAAAATAAAGGTTCCGCCCGTCCGTTGAAAAACAAGGTTCGGTGTCGCTTAACGATATAGCTAATTCTTTATAGGATAAGGAATTACATAACAAAATGAAACATAAAAAAGCATAAAAAAAGCCGCCCTTTCGGACGGCCTCAAGCTCCCCCGCGCGGGTTCGAACCACGGACCCAGTGGTTAACAGCCACTTGCTCTGCCAGCTGAGCTACAGGGGAATGATACTTTACTATAATGTAACAAGCAAAAAAATGTCAAGCGGAATTTCAACAAAAAACCGTCCCAGGGACGCCTGAAAAACGCCGGATTGCGTTTTTCAGGACCGCTTTAGGGCGGTTTTTTCCGTTGACGGGAGCGACGGGGCTTGAACCCGCGATCTCCGGCTTGACAGGCCAGCGTGATAAACCAGCTTCACTACGCCCCCAAATACTTCAGTCAGTTCCAAAACCCCATGGTTTTTTCGCTGTTAAACAATATATCAAAAGGGCGAATTTTGGTCAAGTACCTGTCAAGACGCAAGCGCCCAAACGCATTTTTTTGTTATCTGACGATTTCCGCCCTGTTTCTGCCCTGTGTTTTTGCCCTGCGGAGGGCGCTGTCCGCGGCGAAGACAAGATCCCGCTCGTTGGAAGCGTGCGTCGGGGCAACGGCAATCCCCAGGCTGGTTCTGATTTTGAGTTCCACGGTCTCTTGGGAACCGGGACTTTTCGGTACCTGTACGGAACTGTCCATCACGCTCTTTCTGATGTGTTCGGCAACCCGCAGGGCGTCCTGTTCGTCGGTATCCGGCAGCAGTATCGCGTATTCATCGCCGGAAAGCCTGGCCGTCAGATCACCCGAACGGGTTGTTTTTTCAAGTATCTTCGCCACCGCGATAATTACCTTGTCGCCGGCCAGGGAGCCGTAAGTATTGTTGATTTCATGAACCTTGTCCAGATCCATCATGATCAGCGACATCTTCCTGGCCCCGACGCTGCCCATTTTGAATTTATCCTTGATCGACTCTTCAAGAAAGCTTTTATTGTAAAGGCCCGTTAATTCATCGGTAATGGCCCGGCGTCTGGCGGTTTCGCCCCAGGTTACCAGCTCCGTAAGGTGCCTTGAGTTTTGTTTGAACCAGCCGTTCTGGACCGCCCCTATGGAACTGAGCATTTTGATTCCGATCATCGGATGATCAAAAATGATACGGTAAAAATCTATGCCCTGGAGCACCATAAGATCGGCGGTTTCTTTCGCTATAATTGTCGCGGAACGGGGTTCGTTGGCGATAATTGACATTTCCCCAAAGAACGCTCCCGGAGCTATGTTAAACATCAACTGCTGGGTTCCGTCCAATTGAACACGGTAAGCGCTTAAAGACCCGGACAAAAGGATAAACATATCCTCGCCCTTGTCTCCTTCGCTGAAAACTTTCTCATCCTTCATAAAACGCCGCCTTTCCATAAAGGCCATGACAGCGTTGAACTCAAGCTCGCTTAATTCGGCAAAGAGGGGAGAGTGTATCAATACCGGATCGGCATTGGGGGCCGTACTCACTGCGCCTCCTTGTTGGGAATGTGATAACGGGTAATCTTGCCGCCGCCCTGTTTCCAGGTATCGAGCAGCAGAGAGTAACAGCCCGCGAACAAGTCTTCCCAGTTGCGGCCGTCTTCGGGCCACAGGGTGTAGGCAATGGTTCCCGAAAAGGAAAAAGCGGGAATATCGCCCTGTTTGGGAACCGGGGCAAGCGACGCAATCGCCGTGGACAATTCCTTGACAATCGTTTCGGCCTGGGAAGCGTCGCATTTGTTGATCAACAACCCGGTTTCGTTGCTCTTGAAACGGAGCGGCCAGCCGCGGCCCATACGGCGGGTAATTTTTTTGAGTATCATGGCGATTTGTACCATGGCTTCGTCTCCCGCCATGTGCCCCCTGGAATCTACCAGGATTTTGAAGCGGTCCGGCTTAAGCATAACAAGCGCGGTGGACGCCTCAAGAACACGGTCAATCTCGTCGGTAAGAAAGGTTTGTTTCCACAAACCCGTGCCGGGATCCTCGTAAGCCCGGCGGTGAAGCTCGTTTACCCAGGAAAGGTTTTCCAGAAGGATGTTTTGCGTACTTTTGATCCTGTTTGTCATCATCAGAATCGAATTAAGAAGTATCCGCGAAACGATATAGGGTTCTTCGGCAATAAAATCGTTCGTCGTCAGCCCCATCGCGGGGAACATGACAAGCACCGAGTCTTCCGACGCCTCGGCGTTCGCGTCGTATTCGGCTTTTCTGGCAAAATCGAAATCGCCTATGGTATCCCCCGGAGCGTAGCGGGCCATTTCGTCGCTGTCCCCGTCGTCCCTGGGCCTGAAAACCCTGATACCGCCTTCGACAAGCATATAGAAGTGTTCGGCCTTCTGGCCGACGGAAAACAACCGGGCTTTTTTCCTCAGATGGATAACACTGGATCTTTCGATGACATAATTCACCTCCCGATCCAGAAGCGAACCGAACAATTCCGTGTTTTTTATCGGAGTGGGATCCAATACCTGTCTTAGGGCCTGTTGTTCCAAAGATACTACCTGCGCTTACTGTATCAAGATAATGTATCTATTTCAAAATTTCTAGTGTTCTGTCCAATACGGATTCAACAAGCCCCTCTTCTGTAAGTAAAAGCCCACTCTGATAATTTTGGCCGAATGAAGAACACTTAAGCGCCGGCGCTTTTATACAGTTCAAGGTACTGTTTTGCCGATTTTTTCCAGGAAAAGTCCTGTTTCATGCCGCGTATGCGCATGGCCAGAATGTCTTCGGGCTTGTTGTACCATGCCCAAACGGCCCAGCCGACGGTATTGTATATGGCGCTGGGGGTAAGGTCGTCGAACATAAAGCCCGTGCCCTCGCCGGTTTCCTGGTTGTAGTTTGCCACCGTATCCGCGAGGCCCCCGGTATTGCGGACTATGGGAAGCGTCCCGTAGGCCAGAGAGTACATCTGGTTGAGGCCGCAGGGTTCGTAACGGCTCGGCATAAGGAA
Source organism: Treponema sp. (assembly GCA_031255645.1). GTDB lineage: Bacteria > Spirochaetota > Spirochaetia > Treponematales > Breznakiellaceae > JAIROH01. The sequence goes on from JAIRSC010000060.1 coordinate 3,224, forward strand.
AAAATCCGCTCCTCCTTCTATTAAGTGGGAAATTTCCTCGCTGTAGCCGATATGGGCCTTAAAGTTGGAAAGCCGCGACGCGAGGCTGCGGACTTCGTTTTCCGCCCAAATTTCCCCCGATCCAAGAAACGCGAACTGAAGATCCATGTCCCGGCAGATTGACCACGCCGAACCGTAGGAGGGGCCGAAAAGCTCCCCGATTCCCTTTTGTTCGGCAAGGCGGCCAATCATGCCGATAAGGGGCAGGCCGGCGGATTCTTTAAGGCCGAAACGGCGCTGGAGGGCCGCCTTGGCCCGCGCTTTGCCGCCCAGGTCTTTTGCCGAATACGGCGCCGGAAGGTATTTGTCCGTTTGGGGATTCCACACGACGGTATCTATGCCGTTCAGTATCCCCGAATAATCGGCGCGGCGCGAGTTAAGCGGGCCGTCAAGGCGGAAGCCCTGGGCCTGGGTCAGGGTTTCCCTGGCGTAGTTGGGAGAAACGGTATTGAGCCGGCCGGCCGAATTGATTCCGGCTTTCAGAAGATTCATCATGTTCCAGTCGTCAAAACCCGCGTCGTAGAATACGTCCCAGCCGAGGCCGGTACAGGAAAAGTTGTCCTTGCTGTAAATACCCTGGTAGCCGAGGTTGTGTATGGTGAGCACCGAAACGGTATTGGCGAACGAGCCCTCCTCGCTGGAAACTCCCCGGCGTTCGCCGTACTTGAGGAAAACCGGAACCAGGGCGGCGGGCCAGTCGTGGGCGTGGAGCACGTCGGGGTACCAGTGTATTTTCCGGCAAAGCTGAAAACAGGAACGGCAGAAAAACGAGAAGCGGCGGGGGTTGTCCAGAAAGTCCGGCTCCGCGTGGCTGCCGTAGATCCCGTCCCTGCCGAAAAACCCTTCGTGGTCGATAAAATACACCGTAACGGGATTTTCCGCCGAGGATTTTTTGCCGGATGTTCCGGGCAGCCTGGTCGTATATACCGCGCACCATTCTTCCCCGCTGCCTACGGGAACGCCCATGGCGCCTTCCAGCTTTGTTAACTTTTTCCTGTCTATGCCGTAATAGCGGGGAATGACGATCCGCACTTCGTGGCCAAGGGCCGCCAGGGCCGCGGAAAGTGAAGATACCGCGTCGGCAAGGCCGCCTGTCTTGACAAACGGAACCGCTTCGCTGGCGGTCATAAGGATTTTCATGGCTAGAAGGAATCCACCATCGAAAGGCCGTTTTCCGCAATCAGGGCAAGGCCTTTTTCATGATCCTCCAGTTTGAAGATAACCACGGCCTTTCCCACCTTTCCTTCAAGAGATGCGTAGAGGTATTCGATATTGACGTTGCTTTTCCGGAACAGTTCCATTACTCCGGCAAGGCTGCCCGGTTTGTCGTCAATCTCGACCGCGGCGACATTGGTAATGCGCGTGGTAAAACCCGCGCCGCCAAGAGCCTTGACGGCCTTGTCCTGATCGTCGACGATAAGCCGCAGAATCCCGAAATCCGCCGTGTCGGCAATGGATATCGCGCGAAGGTTAATGCCCGCGCCGGCAAGCACTCTGGTAACTTCCCCCAGACGGCCGGCGTTATTTTCAAGAAAAACCGAAATCTGCTTTATTTCCATTTTTTCCCCCGATTAAATTTTCCGTTTGTCGATAACCCGCTTGGCTTTGCCGATAGAACGTTCTATCGTTTTCGGTTCCACAAGTTTGACCTTGACCGCTATCTGCAGTTTGCTCCTCATCACATTCTGAATCTTTGTACGAAGCGCCTCGATGCCTTTGGTGTCATCGCTGAAAAGTTCTTTTTTTACCTCGACCTGGAGTTCCACTTCGTCAAGATGGGTCGTTCCCCGGTCGACGACAATCAGGTAAGCCGGCTCGGCGCCCTCGATTTCAAACAGCGCGTGCTCGATCTGGCTGGGGAACACATTCACCCCCCGGATAATCAGCATATCGTCGGTACGGCCGAAAAGACGGTGCATTTTTACCGTAGTCCGCCCGCAGGAACAGGGTTCTTCCATAAAGTAGGTAACGTCCCTTGTTTTATAGCGAAGCAGGGGAGTTCCTTCCTTGGTCAGCGTGGTAAACACCAGTTCGCCTTTTTCTCCGGGGGGAAGGGCTTTGCCGGTTTCGGGGTCGATGATCTCCGGGAAAAAGAGGTCTTCGTTAATGTGAAGGCCGTCCTGGGCTTCACACTCAAAGGAAACGCCCGGGCCGATGATTTCGGTAAGGCCGTAGATATCGTAGGCTTTCATCCCGTAACGGTTCTCGATTTCCTTCCGCATGTTTTCGCTCCACGGCTCGGCGCCGAAACAGCCCTTGCGGAGGGGAAGCGCGCGGAGGTCTATGCCCGCTTCGGCGGCTTCTTCGGCCATGTAGAGGGCGTAGGAAGGGGTGCAGGTCAGCATTGTCGAGCCGAAATCCTGCATGAACATAAGCTGCCGGGCGGTGTTGCCGCTCGACATGGGCAGGACTTCGGCGCCCAGCGTCATTGCCCCGTAATGAGCGCCGGGACCGCCGGTAAACAGGCCGTAGCCGTAGCAGTTCTGCACTATGTCGTCCCTGGTGCAGCCCCCGGCGGCCATTGTCCTGGCCATGGATTCGCGCCAGATGTCGATGTCGCCGCGGGTATACTCGTCCACGACGGGTTTTCCGGTAGTTCCCGAACTCATGTGGACTTCCACGATCCTGTCTTTGGGGCAGGCCAAAAGCCCGTGAGGGTAGTTTTCCCGCAGATCGTCTTTGGTCGTAAACGGGAATTTTTCGATATCCGAAAGCCTGTGAATGTCCCGGGAATTTACCCCCAGCGCGTCCATTTTTTTCCGGTAGAACGGTACTTTTTCGTAGAGCATCTCTACAAGGTTTTTGAGCCGGGCAAGCTGGAGCCGCGCCCGCGCCCCCCGTTCCATACATTCATACTGCGGATTGAAGATCATGTTGTTATCCTTTTTCGCGCTAAACTACCGTTATTGTAACACGAAAACCGGAGAAACGTGAAGAGAAAAGCAAAAAACGAAAAAGCCGGGGTTCTACACATCCCGGGGCCGTAAATCCCTGACCCGTACCGCTTTGCCTTCGCTTACCGGGAGGCTCCCCGATTCGTGAAGTTCTACGCGCGGGTTGATTGTGATGGAAGCCTGAAGTGTCCGGCGTATTCTTTCCTTGAGGGCGTTGAGCGGACGGGTATCGTCCATAAAGGTCGCCGCGGTTACCTCGGTTTTGACCGTAAGCCTGTCGAGGACACCGTCTTTTTCAATTTCGATAAGGTAATTGTTGCCCACTTCCTTCATCGCCATGATCACTTCCTCGATCTGGCTGGGGAACACGTTGACCCCGTTGATGATAAGCATGTCGTCGCTGCGGCCGGTAATGCGGTACAGCCGGCGGTGAGTTCTTCCGCAGGGGCAGGGGCCGGGGATAAAGCCGGTAAGGTCCCGGGTACGGTAGCGGAGTATCGGCGTCGCCTCGCGGCACAGTATCGTCAGTACCAGCTCGCCGCGCTCCCCGTCGGGGACCGGTTCCAGGGTTTCCGGGTTGATGATTTCCGCGATATAGCCGTCTTCCCAGAGATGGAGGCCGTTCTTTTCCTGACATTCAAAGGCGACGCCGGGGCCGTTCATCTCCGAAAGGCCGTAGGAATTGTACACGTCGATACGGAGAAGTTCCTCAATGCGCCGGCGGGTGTCTTCCGAATACGGCTCGGCCCCGGCAAAGGCCCGTTTAAGTTTGACCGAATCCCGGCCGACTCCTTCTTCCTTCATCTTCGATTCCACATGAAGCAGGAAGCTGGGCGTGGCGTGGACAACGGTCGTTCCGAAATCCTGCATCAGCCGGAATTGCCGGGTCGTGTTGCCCGGCCCCGAAGGGATTACGAGCATCCCCACCTCTTCCCCGCCGGCGTGGAAACCATGGCCGCCGGTAAAAAGGCCGTAGGTAATCATGTTCTGGAATACGTCGGTTTTGTCGCAGCCCGTAGCGTAAATACAGCGGGCCACAAAACTTGTCCAGCGGGCGATGTCGCCCCGGCTAAGGTATATCGTCGTCGGAATGCCGGTGGTGCCGCTTGAGGCGTGAAGGCGAATCACCTCTTCTTTGGGGACGGCAAGGAAACCGTAGGGAAAGCCGTCCCTCAGATCGCTTTTTGTGGTAAAGGGGATCCGCCGCAGATCCGCCAGGGTTTTGATGTCCCGCGCTTCCGTAATTCCCGATTCGGCAAGCCGCTTCCGGTAAAACGGGGTACGCAGACCGCAGGCCACGGTTTCCCTGAGACGCTCAAGCTGCCATGCTTCAAGCTCCGTCCGGGGCATCTTTTCGAATTTTTCGTTCCAGTATTGGTAGATCATGGGGAAAGATTACCATAAAGGCCGCCGTTCGGCAAAGAGCGTCCAGGGCAAATTCCTTACCCGGCGCTTCTTCCCAGGTTAAAGGCCAGTTTGTTTAGTTCGGCAAGTTTCGGATCTTTGGCGGCGAACACCGCTTCGATGGTTTTTTCCAGAGCTTCGGCGTTGA
>JAIRSC010000091.1 GCA_031255645.1 Treponema sp.
GTGGAAGACGCCGCCGTCAAACAAATAGCGGCCATACAAAGCCAGGAACGGGAAAAGCTTGACGAAGTAAAAAACGGGGAAGCCGCCCAGATAGAGGAAATTACCAAGGCGGCAAATGAAAAAAAGGCGTTACTGGAACTGGATAAAAGCAGCCTTGGCGAATCGGTATATAACGAACGGGTCGAGGCGGTACGCCGGGAAGAACGGGCGAAGATAAATGAAATAAAACGGAGTTCAAGAGAACGGGAAGCGCTGATAAAGAAAGAGGCTGAACGGCAGGTAAAGACGGTCAGGGACGCGGAGAAGAAGCAGCTTGAGGAAATAAAAAAAGGCAGCCGGTCAAAACTGAACGAGATAAAGGAATTCGGGGAACAGGCAAACCGGTCTCTTTCAAAACTCGGCTCCTTCCTTGCCACCGGCGGCCTTTCGGTTCTGGGCCTGGGAGCCGCCGCCGCGGGCATCAGGCAGGCGGTTTCCGCCCTGGGCGAATGGGGGCAGGAGGCCCTGCGGCAGGAAGCGGTAACAGACCGCCTTAACGCGGTTTTAAAGTCTACCGGCGCGAATGCGTGGGTGTCTTCGACCCTCCTGCAAAAGATGGCGAATGAACAGAGGACCGCGACCGGGAAATCCAGGGAAGAAATAATGGAGATGCAGGCCGTTCTCCTGGGGTTCCGGTCCGTTACCCGGGACGTGTTCGGGGACGCTACCCAGGCGATTCTCGATATGTCGGCGGTGATGGGCGGCGGTCTGGTGAGCACGGCAAACACCCTGGGGAAAGCGCTGGACAGCCCACTTGTAGGCATGGGGGCCTTGTCAAGGCAGGGGTTTGTGTTCACCGAACAGCAGAAAGAACTGATCAAAGTCCTTGAGGAAACCGGCCGGCACGAGGAGGCGCAGCGGGTTATCCTGAAAGAGGTCCAGATGGCTTTTGGCGGCGCATCCACGGCGGCAAGCGAGGCCGTGCGGTCGCAGATGCGGTACAATACCGCCCTGGAGGATTTAAAAAAGAATATCGGCATGGGGTGGCAGGAAGCGACCGCCCCGGCGCGCAACTGGCTGACCGAAATAATAACCAAGTACAATGAGGCAATAGCCAAACGAAATGAATTGGACGCGCTGGGAAAAAATATTACTACCAATTTCAGCGAGGTATTGGGAGAGAATGAAAGTGCGTCAAGGAATTTCATAAATTCATTAAAAGCCGAGTATCTTGAGGCGTTTCAAAGCATTGAAAATTTCGCGATGGCCGCCGAAAACACGGAAGAAAGGCAAAAACGGATACAACAGGAATTATTACGTTTGTACCGGCAGATAAACGAGGAAAAGGGGTACGAATTATCTTTTATCGCGGAAATAGCCGGCGCCTACGGTAACTTTATCCCGCAGGTAAAAGAGGCAAGCAGGGAGATACAAAAAGAACGCGAGGCGGCAGATGCGATCAGGAGATTCGAACTCGAGCGGGCCGAGTTTATAAAGAACGCCGATGCGCAAGCCAAGGCGGCCCAGGCCGAAGAACTTGCCGCACAAAAAACCATAGCCGGAAAACGCGAACAAAGCAGGAAGGCCCTTGAACAGGAAATCGTCCTCATAACCAAAAAAGCCAGGCTGGAAGGGAAGAACATCCAATCGGAAGAAATCCAAAAGCAAATACTCAATGCCCGTGTCAACGCATACACGGCGCTGATCAAGGAAATCGGCGACGCCGGGGAAGAGGAGAAGCGGGTTTTTGCCGAACTCCGCGCGGAATACGCGCGGCTGGAAATCGACGCCGCGGCAAGGTTACAGGAAGACAACCTGAAAAATCTGGAGCGGCAGAAACAGGCGGTACTCGAAAAGGCGGAGTTGGAAGGCCGGGCGGCGGGCAGCCTTGAGGTTCAGAAGGAACTCCTCGACGCGGAAGTCCAGGCGTATGGGAAACAGCTTGAAATACTCCGGGAACTCATCGACGGAACCGGCGAAGAAGAGTCGGAACGCCGCCGGGCGTTACAGGCGAGCTGGGACCAGTACCGCGCCGAGCAGATGACCGCCGAAACACAGAAAAAGCGGCTTGAGGAAATGATAAAGCTGCAAGAGGAATTGAGAAAAAAAGTAAGCGATATGTATGGGGAGGCACAACAAAGTATTGTCTCCTTTGAATATACCGTAAATTTAAATAGACTTATTGAGGCCCGCAAAGAAGTCGAAAAACAGGGATTGGAGGTAGCACGGGAAGCGATAAATACGGAAGCGGAATATAGAATACAGGCGGCAAAACAAGTACGGGATAAAGAAATCGCAGAATTTAATGTTGCAATCTTTAATGAAACAGATCCGGAAAAGATTGCACAAATGGAAAAACAGGTATTGATAATCAAACGTGATGCCAATATAAAATACGTAGAAGAAGTAAAAAAAATATACGCCGATTTAATGAAAGAGCAGTCAGGGTGGGGTGCTCAAGACCGAATAGAAGCCATTGCAAACCAGGAAATTGAAACCCTCCGGAAGATTAATGAAGAAAGAAAACGAGAGATGCGTGAATCTGCCGGCGACGATGTAGTGGCCCGGGCATCGGCAAATAACCAAATCGAAGCCCTTGATCGAGACTTGGCAGACCGTGAAGTAGAAATACACAGAGCGGCTAATGAAGAAATAAAAAGAGCAAATGCCGCTCTCATGTCGTCACTAGCGTCTAATATGCAAAGCTATCTTGATTCATTCAGCCAGGCAATGAACAGCATGTTCTCCATCTGGAACAGCGCCATTGACGCGGAACTTGAAGCGAAATTACGGGAAAACGACCAAATTATCCAAAGCGACGAGGAACGCGCGAAAAGGGAAAAGGAATTACTCAAAGAAGCCGCGCAAATGCGCTATGAAGCCGAAATAGTCCAGTGGGCGGCGAACATTCTAACCGCACACGCCCAGGCCGCATTAGGCGTGCTTTCACAAATGTCGGGAGATCCGTATTCGATGGTTCCGCGGATGGTAATGGCCGGCATCCTGGGCGGTTTGCAAGTGGCCGCCGTCATCGCCGCGAGGCCGCAGCCGCCGCGGTTCCACCAGGGCGGCATGGTCCGGGGCGCGTCGGGCCAGGAGGTTCCGGCGGTGCTCAAAGCGGGCGAAATAGTGCTTACCCCCTCTCAGTTTCAAAACACCATGGCCGCCATAGCGCAGCTGAGCCGAGGCAACGGCGGCAACGGCGTGTCGTTAAGCGTTGACGTAAAAAACTACGCTTCCCGCGCCGTGATTGAAAAACCCGTCTTTGACCGGGGGGTCCTCCACATGATCATCCGGGACGAAGTGAACAACATGTACGGTTCCGGCGAGCTCAACCGGGGAATAGCCCAAAAAGAATCCCGCGACAGAGGCATAATATTAGAATGATCGTCTTAAACTGGAACCCCTTCGTCAACCGGAAACTCTCAATAGAAAGCGATACAGGTTACGATGATAATTACGTCCGGTCCCTCAGGTTCGACAGCGGAAAGGAACGGCTCTATTTAAAAAATAATTTTGTCCCGAAAGTTTACAGCCTGGGCATAGAACTGGACAACCAGGCCGTTGTTACGGCGGGAAGATACAACACCGAATACTTACAGTTTAAATACTGGTACGAATACGGGCTGCGATACGGGATACTGCCCTTTTATTTCCCCCGCCTGAAGTTCCCGGAAGAAACGGGAATCTACCAATTCGTCCCCGGTTCCCTGCAATATTCCGACACCGGCGCAATAGTCGCCGCCGTGTTCAGCCTCAAGGAGACAGGGTAATGGATTTATACGATTTCTACCGGCTCTTTCAGCTTCACGGCGGCTATACCCTTCCGGTACTCATCGAGATACGATTCCCGGGCTTTGAATCCCTGTATTTTACCAACAATCAAACCGACGTAACCTTTGAAAACGCCGTATATAAAGCCGCGTCCATGACGTATACCCCGCCTTCGACACAGGACGGGATACGGACCGGGGGAAGCCTTGAGATTGAGAGCGATCCGGACGATTCCGCGCTGCTCAATTTCCTGGATAATTCGGACGAGCGGATTGAACTAATCGTAAAGGCGGTTATTTTTGACGAACAGGAAACGGAAGAGAGAAAAATCAAAAAAATTGCCCAATTACGCCACCGGTACGGTACGGTAAGCTGGGACGGGGAACGGGTCGTTTGGAACCTTGGGGAGGATGACCGGCTGCAGATGGTGATAAACCCCTGGTCGCTTGATTCTGTTTCTCTGGAGGAATGAATGAGCGTGGAACTGGCGGACCTGATAGGGATACCGTATAAACCCCACGGACGGAATGAAACGGGCCTTGATTGTTTCGGCCTGATCCGGATTATCGCCCGGCGCCGGGGAACGCCCATACCGGACGTATGGTATGAAAAGAGCGACCCCGCCTTGATGATTCTGGCAAAGTCAATGAAGGTTCATGCATTGTCCCGTGTCGAAAAAGATTGCGTTATCGAGATGGAAGAAAAAGGCCGGCTGCACCTGGGCTATGCGATAGATGAGAAACGGATGATCCACGTGACCATACGCGACGGCGTATGCGTTGACGAAATAGGGATACTGCCGGTCAGGGGATATTATGGGTTTGATTAGCGTCATTACGGGGTTGGATACCCGCAGAACGACATATACGTTCACCGGGAAAATCCGCGACAACCTCAGGCTGAACTGGGATTATACGAAAATCTTCAGGGGCGGGGAAGAAATCACGCCGGATTATTCCGCAGGCGAAGGCGATATTATCCTGATACAGGAGTATCCGGGAGAATCGACCGGAAACGTCTTCGGGGACATCGCGCTCGGCATCCTGACCGGCGGCGTGTATTCTATTGTCAACAGTGCGGTCGAGACGGCCAAGGCCCGGAGACAGATGGACGAGGCGCTGAGCAGGCTGAACGCGAAAACCAATACCAAACAGACCGAAACAATCCCCTTTATCAATAACGCGAAAAACATCCCCGCCGAGGGGCAGGCCGCGCCCATTCTTTTGGGGCGGCATAGTTTCGCGCCCTATTTCCTCTCCAACCCCTATATGAAAATATCGGGAACCGACGGGGAACGGCTGGACTGGTACGGGACCTTCCTGGTGGCTCAGAAAGATTTATGCTTTGAGAAAATCCGCCTGGGAACCAAGATCATAAAATCCTTTTCCGGAAACGGAATAACGCCGTCGGAGACCTATTCTTTCGATCCGGGGCATTTTTACGACCAGGATAACAAAATAGAACTGCGGCAGGACGGGCTTTTTTCCGATTCCGTATTCGATCAGAAATGGGTGGATTCTTTACAGTCCCAGATAGCCCTTGATTACCCCGTCACCGACGACGAACAAAACGGCGGTAAAAAATGGGACGATTCCAAGGTCATTGTCCGGCGGTCGGCGAAACACCCGGTGGTTGTCGAAATCGAATTAACCTTTGAGGGGCTATTCGCGTGGGACAGCCAGAACGGGGTCCCGGCAGACGCCACGGCGGAAGTCTACATCGGCTGGTCCGCCGACGGGGAAAATTACCGGCAAATCCCCATAACGGGCTTTGACGGCGACCGGGTCCCCGGAATTGCCGATGCCGAAGGGACCGGGCAGGACATCCCCGAACATTCCAAAATAACCCGTAATAAAAACAAACAGATGCGGTTTATCGCCAGGCTGGATATTAACGACGCCTCCGCCTACCGGCAGGCGGTGTTTGACCGGGGCGAAATCGATATCAAGTTCATGCGCTGCAATCCGGAGGGCGGCGGTTCGACCCGTGATAAAGTATATGTCACCGCCATACGGACGCAGGTTTACGGTTCCACGTCCTCCGCTTCCGATTTAATCCCGGCAAAAAACCTGGACGCCCGGATCCGGGACAAGTTCTGCCGCATAGGGATTAAGATAAAAGCCGACGACCGGACTAAGGAGGGCCTGGACGAATTCAATGTCACGGCTTCCATGACCGGCCGGACCTGGGACGGGTCCGGCTGGTCCGACGATAAAACCGCCGTCCAAAACTCCGCCGCGGTGGCCCTTGAGGTGCTGACGGGCCTTATCCACGATGCGAGCGGGTTTACCGACGACGAACTGGATAAGCCCGGTTTCGGGGCGGTATATGACTTCTGCGAAAACCAGCAGATAACCCTCGAATCGGGAGAAACGAAACCGGTCGTATTACAGGCCAACGGGTATCTGACCAAAACGACGAAGAAAATCGATATTCTTAAACAGATACTTTCCACCTGCGAGGGCGGCCTGTACATAAACGAATTCGGGAAACTGATCCTCTACACCGACCGGCCCCAAACAATCCCGGTGGCCCTGCTGAACCCGCAGCGCATCGTCAAAATGAGCGTGAACAGGAACCTTGCGCGGAAAGCCGACGGGTACAAAATCGAGTATATAAACCAGGACGAGGATTTCGCGGTGGACACCTTCAGGATCCTCCGGAAGGGGAAAAGCGGGGCGGACCCCGGGGCGTTGGAGTATACCTATACTCCGGTGCAGTTCTACCTCGTGACCCAATACCTTCAGGCCGCGTGGCTGGCCCGGAGGATGCAGGCGAAAGAAATACTGCGCCCCGCCGAAACGAAAGTCACCGTGGGAAAGGAAGGCCGGCACTATCCGGTAAACAGCCTTATCAAAGTGCAGCACGAGCGGTTCAGAATCGGCATCGGCAGCGGGGAGATTGCCGCGCTTATCTATGACGGCGGGAAGCTGGCCGGATTTCGTACCCTGGAACGGTTCGACCTTGCCGCGGACCGGGAGTACATCGCGGAGTATCAGGTAACGACCCCCGTTCAAAATAAAGTGATGAAAAAACAGATAGCGCCGTCCGGGGAATACACCGATATTTTGATGTTCGTAACTCCCGAAGAACCGGAAGGCGCCGGTATTCCCGAAATGGGAAATATCGTGTCGGTTTCGTTACGCGCCTATGAATCAAAACTGTACCTGGTCGGGGCCGGCGCGGCCGAGACCGCCGACGGGTTTGAACTGCCGCTGATAGATTATGACCCTGCCATTTATGACAGCGGCCCGGTTCCCGATTACCGTTCCCGGCTTATCGCGGAACAGCCCAGGGTATACGATACCTTTGAACGGGACGTGTATGACGGCCTTCCGGGAAGGGAGGGCAGGGGCGTGTCCGGCCATGCCTATAAGTACCGGGTGACGGCCGGTTCCGTCCCGCCGACTCAGGGATGGGACGATGCCGGGTGGTCAACGGTCATTCCCGGAATGAGCGCGGCCGGCAAGTACCTGTGGTCAATCGAACGTATGACATACACCGACGGCGCTTTCCAGGACACGATAACGCTTTCGGCGGTTTACGGCGATACGGGGAACGGCGGCGTCCCGGCTACGGTGTACGAGATACTGCCCGGGGTTACCGTGATTAAACGCGATCATTCCGGCGTGACCGATCCTCCGGAGATTACCTGCGTCCAGCGGTCGATAACCGGCAACAATCCGCCCGCGCCGTCGAACAAGAAGCTGGTATACGTCACCTCGAAAGACGAAACTGAAACCCTTTACTCGGATGCGGTATCGATAGGCGAGGATTGGGACTGGATAGAGTTCCGCCTCTACGATGGGAATACGCTCCTTGACCGGTGGAAAATCCCGGTATTGTCCGACGGGCCCCCGGCTACGGTGTACAAGCTTGTCCCCAGCGTTCCTATGATTGTACGGAACCCTTCGGGGGCGGCCAGCCCCTCTGCCGTAACCTGCGGGCAGCAGGTTATAACCGGCAACAACCCGCCCGCGCCGTCGGACAAGAAGCTGGTGTACGTCACCTCGTCTTCTCCGGCGGAGACCGTCTACTCCGGCCCCGTTACCGTGGATTGGGACTGGATAGAGTTCCGCCTGTACGACGGCTCGCGGCTCCTGGATCAGGAACGGATATTTGTCCTTTCGGAAGGCAAACCCGCGGAGGTATACGAACTGCTGCCGGGAGCGTCGGTTATCAGGGTCTATGACGGGATAACCGAACCGTTCAAAATATCCTGTTCCCAGGTACTGGTTACCGGCAACTCCCCGCCGGTTTCCGCGAATAAAACGCTGAAATACGCCACTTCCCTTGACGGCGAACAGCCCTATACCGGGGAGATACCCGTAAACCCCCGGTGGGCGTGGATAGAGTTCCGCCTGTATGACGGCGATACCCTCCTGGATACGGAGCGCGTCCCGGTCCTGTCCGACGGCGACTCCCCGATATATCTCGATCTCGCCAACCAGAATATCACCGTCAGGGCCGACGAATACGGAGATCCCTACGGCCTTCCCATAATTACCCAGGCGATCCTCTACAACGGCAACACCCCCGTAACCAACGCCGACTTTAAGGCCGATGTCGCGGCCAGAAATATCGTACGCTATCCGGGGAATATTTTTGACCCCATGCTTGGGGACTTCTATCCCGTGCGCTTCGTACAGTGGAGCGTATCGCGGGGAACCGTCGATCAAAACGGCCGTATCACCGTCTCCGAACTGCCGGAAGACAGGGCGGAAATCGAGGTACGCGCCTTCTACGGCGACAAGGAGTATACCGCCGCGCTGACCCTCATAAAAGTTAAAGACGGGGAGTCTCCGACGGTCATCGATATCGAGAACGAAAACACTTCGATAGCCTGCGACGCCTACGGCGTCCCGTATCCCAATTCGCTGCCGCTTGTCACCAGGGCCATATTCTACAAGGGAACGGAGAAGGTAAACCCGTTCTGGTTCCTGAGCTCCCCGGTGCGGGGAATCGGCATTGATTCGGACGGGACCATTACCGTATCCAAAGATGCCGAACTTGAACGGGTCAACAACATCCAAGTACTGGCCATGTACCGGGGGAAGACCTACAGCCGGATGTTCACGGTAACCAAAACCCTGGAAGGCTTCACGGCAACGGTATACGAACTGCTGCCCGGGGCGAACGTCATCAGACGGGACGCGGAAGGGAACTGTATGCCGGAAACCATCGGCTGCGCCCGGCAGAAGATCGTCGGGAACAACCCCCCGGAACCTTCGGACAAGAAGCTGGTGTACGTCACCTCGTCTTCTCCGGCGGAGACCGTCTACTCCGGCCCTGTTGCCGTGGATTGGGACTGGATAGAGTTCCGCCTGTACGATACCAATGATGTCCTGCTGGACATGGAACGCATCCCCGTCATATCGAACGGCGCCGACGGCGTACCCGGAGAGCCGGGCGAAGATGGCGTTACCTACTACACCTGGATTAGGTACGCCGACAATGCCCAGGGCGGGGGCATATCGGACAGTCCTACGGGAAAGAAGTACATCGGGCTTGCGTACAACAAGACTACCGCCACGGAGAGCGCCAATGCCGCCGACTATAAGTGGTCGCTAATCAAGGGAACTGACGGCGTGCCGGGCGCGGCCGGTGTTACTTATTACACCTGGATTAAGTATGCCGACAATGCCCAGGGCGGGGGTATCTCCGACAGCCCCACGGGAAAGAACTACATAGGCTTCGCATACAACAAAACTACCGCAACAGAAAGCAATAACCCTGCCGACTACTCATGGTCCCTCATCAAAGGCGCCGACGGCGTACCCGGAGAGCCGGGCGCGGACGGCGTTACCTACTACACCTGGATTAAGTATGCCGACAATGCCGATGGAACCGGGCTATACGACACGCCTACCGATAGAACTAAGTACATCGGAATAGCCGTTAATAAAACTACTGCTACGGAATCGAACAACAAGGCCGACTACTCATGGTCCCTCTTTAAGGGCGCCGACGGCGTACCCGGAGAACCGGGCGCGGACGGCGTTACTTACTATACCTGGATTAAGTACGCGGATAGCGCCGACGGGACCGGGATGTATCAGCAGCCCAAAGAGAGCACTAAGTACATCGGAATAGCCGTTAATAAAACTACTGCTACGGAATCGAACAACAAGGCCGACTATAAGTGGTCCCTCTTCAAGGGGGAGGACGCTATCACGGTTGATATTGAGGACCAGGAAATATTCGTGAACTGCGACGCCTACGGCGTTCCGTATCCGGGGGATCTGCCTGCCACCACGAATGTAAAACTGTATGCGGGTGAAACCCCGGTAAGCGCGGACTGGTCGCTGGAATCGCCGCCCGCGGGGATAAGCATTTCGGGCGGCGGGATCATCACCGTTGCCGCAAACGCCGCCCTGGCCAATCACAACAGGATTCAGGTTAAAGCCGCATACAAGGGGGATACCTACACCAGGATATTTACCATCGTTAAAGTTCTGGACGGGGAAAGCCCGATGAAACTCGATATCATTCCCCCCGTTTATCAGATCCCGTCTGATTATCTGGGCAATCTGATGATGAGTTCGCCGTTGACGGCAAAGGCCACGCTCTACAAGGGGGAGCAGGAAATCACCGCCGCCAAGGAGATTTCAGAGGCGGCCAGAGTGGACATAATCCATTATCCGGGGAATATTTTCGATCCCATGCTGGGCGGCTTCTATCCTACTCTGGGCTACCCGGTAACCTGGACGCTCGTGGATGCGCCCGAAGGGGTGACCATAGACAGGTACGGTAATATCACGGTATCCGCTACCGCGCGGTTAAAAGACATGAACAGTATCACGGTGCGGGCTCTGTACCACGGAAAGCCGCCGTACGAGGCGGTATTCGTGATAACCAAGGCGAAAGGGGGAACGCCGGGATCTACAGGACCCGCGGGACCAACGGGACCCGGGGGAAAGGACGGAGACGCGGCCAATGTACCGAAGTACCGGGGGGCTACCCTTGTTGCCGATACGGGAAACACGGG
>JAIRSC010000093.1 GCA_031255645.1 Treponema sp.
TCCTGGAACTCCATAAGGATGGCGTCTTTCTGTTCCGGCTCTATGGTTTCAAGACGGGCGATTTCAAAGGTGAGGGTTTCTATCTCGTCCTCACGAAGGTACTTGAAAATTTCCGAGGAAATTTCCGAACCGACGCTGACAAGAAATATCGCGGCTTTTTGCCGGCCGGTAAATTCCTTCGCTCCCTTTTTTTTGGAAGAAGAACCACCCTGGGCTGTAGTGGTAGTCTGGGCCATATTCTAATCCTCCAAAAGCCAGGTTCTGATAAGCTGGGCGGCGTCTTCGGGATGATCCTTGGCCATGCTGATAACGTTTTCCTGAAGCTCCATCCGCTTCCGTTCCTCGACGGACATCGAAACTTCCACCCCTTCTTCCTCTGCCTGCTGCAGCGCCCGTTCCCTCGCGGCCTGCCGTTCGCGGGCCAGGGCTTCTTCGTCGGCCAGCCGCTTCCGTTCGATTGCCTTGGATACCAGCCGGAAAACCACAAACGCGATCAAAAGGAACGCGAGGCCGACAAGGAACACAAGAACCGTGTTCTGTACGTTCCGCTGCCGGAAGAACGCGGTGTCCTCGTCGGCAAACTGTTTGGTTCTGTCGAAGCGGATGTTACGCACCGTAACCGAATCGCCGCGGTTTTGGTTATAGCCTATGGCGTCTTCCACGAGTTCCGCGGTGGCCCGGAGTTCTTCCGGCGGTATGGGCGTATACTCCCTTTCCAGGGTATTGTTCGGGAGTATTATCGGCTTTCCCTTCTCATCGTACTTCTTTGTCCAGACACCGTCAATATTTACCGACACGGTTACCCGGTCTATCTTCGGTTTACGTTCTTCCTCGGTTATTTCGCTTGAGGTATTTTCGTTTACCTTTTCGACGCGCTGGGTAACCTTGCCCTGGACGTTGCTCATGTCGGTATAGGCCGGCATAACGTTAGGCTCCACTCCCGGAGGGCCTTCGGGGTTAAAACCCGTTCCCTCATAGGTGGTGTCGTAGATTTCCCTTGAATAGGTAACCGAATCTTTTATTTCGGAATCGTCGTATGGGGTATTGGGATTATCCGGGCGTACAACAAAGGGCAGATACCTTGTGGTACTGACGGCCTTTTTCGACATGTCCATGTCTATTTTGATGTTGATGTCCCGCACCCGGTCTTCGGTAAAGGTTTTCTGGAGGGAACCTAAAATGATCGCCCGGTATTTTGCTTCCATCTGAAGTATGTATTTTTGCTGCCGTTCAATCAGCGTCTGTTCGTCCCAGTCCTTTGAGCCTTCAAAGTCGTTAAGCACAAGGCCGCTCTGATCGGTAATGACGATATTTTCGTCTTTAAGACCCTCGACGGCGTATTTAAGGAGTTTTTGTATGCCTTCGATTTTCTTGCGGTTTTCCGTTATGTCGCTGCCGGGGGTGGGAATAAGAATCGCGGTGGCGGTTGCCGGGTTCTGATCCGAAAGAAACAGGGCGTCCCGGGGGATGGTAATCGTTACATCGGCGTCGTCAATCCCGTCCAGGGCTTTGATATGTTCCCGTACCATCTGGGTATGGGCCCTCTGAAAATTGACGTTCCGTTCAATATCGGTTATTGTCCAGCGTTCCCGGTCGAAAATACTCCAGGGATCGGTTCCGCGGGGGATAAGATCCTCGCGGATCAGGATACCCCGCATTTTTTTCGCGGCCGCGTCGTCGCTTACCATAACGGTTCCGTTGGCCGAAACCGTCGCCCTGTAACCTTCGGCGTTGATTCGCGTTATAATGCGGTCCCTGGCGTCCTCGTCGGCGATGGGCGCGTCGATAACCGGAACCATGCTCGGCGACGACGATACCGAAACGAGCGCGATTAACCCGGCGACAACCACGACGGCAATGCCCAAAAGCACCAGCTTTTGTATAAGGCTCCATTTGCCCCAGAGGTTCTTAACCTGTTCGAGCAGTCTGCGTAAAAAGTCCATTTCCCCTCCCCAAATTCACGGCTAGCCGCCGCTTTCCCCTCAAGGCCGTTTCAAAATATCAAATTCCAAAACCACGCTCATCGGGTATTTATAATATCCTTCCACGCCTGAACCACCCGGTTCAGGATTGTCCGCGTTATGTTAAGCGTCATCTGCGCCTTTGCCTGGGCGTCGGTAATTTCGTGAACGTCCACGGATTCCGGATCGGTGATCATCTGCTGATGAAGCGATTCGACATTCCGTTGATGCGCGTTTACCCTGTCCAGGGCTTTAAGCATTACCGTATCAAACGTACCGTCCCCGTAGAGACCTTCCGCCCCGGCCGCTTTTCCCAGTTTGGAAATGCCGCTTCCCGTGGCGTTGTAAAATTCCTCGTTGTACACCTTCGGCCTGAAATCGGAAAGCCCGGAAGGAACCCTGGGCTGCGGAATCGGCGCCAAAACCGGTTTAATTGTCATTTATTACCTCCCCCCGATTTCCAGGGCTTTCTGAAACATCGACTTGTAGCCTTCCACCACCTGGGCGTTGGCTTCGTAAGCGCGGGCGGCTTCGAGCAGATCCACCATCTCCGTAACCACGTCTACATTCGGCATAAGAACGTAGTCCTTTTTCGGCCCTTCGAGGATCCTGTGGGGATGGGTCGGGTCGTACACTTCCCGCAGCGGGCTGTTGTCTCTTTCAATTCCGGCCACCCGCACGCCGGCGCCCGGCCCGTTGTCCAGCATCCCCGGAAGGAACGGCGAACGCCAGTAAGGCTGCTGTACCCGCGGCCTCATAATCACCCTGCTGCGCCGGTAGGGACCGCCTTCGTTTGTCTGCGTGGTGTTCACATTGGCGAGGTTATCCGCGATAACGTCGCTCCTTAACCTCTGGGCGCTCATCCCCGTAGTAGCTATATTAATCGACGAAAAAAGTCCCACCGTTTACCTCCTAGGCCCGCAATACAAGGCTTACCTGGCCGTATTCAAACGCCGTCGCCTGGGCGTACAAGGTGTACTGAAGCTGATTTTTCAGGACCAGGTTGAATTCTTTTTCCGGGTCGACGTTGTTTCCGTTGTTGTCGTAGGTACTAAGGTAGTCAAGCACCCTTCTCGGCTGAACGCTCCGGTAGTCGAGCTGTGTCCACGAAGAAACATGACGCGAGCCGGCCCTGGCCATTTCAAAGCCCGGTTTGTAGTTTTGGGAATCAAGGGCCTTTTGAAGCCGGGCCTCGAAATTTACCTCTGTCCGCTTGAAGCCGGGCGTGTCTTTGTTTGCCAGATTGTCGGCGTAAACCGTATCCCTGAGCATGCTTACGTCCATCGCCCGGTTCAGCAAATCGAGGGTCTTGGAAAAATCACTCATTCTGTTCTATACCTCTCCTTTCAAAATCGGTAAAATAACGGCCTTCCTTTACTGTCGCGTCATAAAATATACCTGCCCAGATCCTGATCCATCGCGAGGTCGGCAAGCTTTTCGTTCACGTATTCTTCGGTAATGCTTACCTTTTGGGGAGCGATGTCCGGCGCCTCGAACGAAAGCTCTTCAAGAAGGGTTTCCATAATCGTATGAAGGCGCCGGGCGCCTATGTTCTCAAGCCGCGAATTGACTTCCGCGGCCAGGGCGGCCAGGCGTTCCACGGCCTGGGGGGTAAATTCAACCTCGATGTTTTCCGTTCCCAGCAGGTCCGTATACTGCCGCGTAAGGGCGTTTTTCGGTTCGGTAAGTATGCGCAGAAAATCGTCCTTGCCCAGGGAATCGAGTTCCACCCGAAGGGGAAAGCGTCCCTGGAGTTCGGGAATCAGGTCGGAGGGCTTGCTGACGTTAAAAGCCCCGGCGGCGATAAAGAGTATGTGGGAGGTGTCTACCTGGCCCCATTTGGTGTTGACCCTGGCGCCTTCGACTATCGGGAGTATGTCGCGCTGTACGCCTTCCCGCGACACGTCGGGGCCGCCGCCCCTGTCGCCCCGGACGGCGATTTTGTCGATTTCGTCGATAAACACAATGCCGGTTTCTTCCACCCGCCGCCGCGCTTCGTCGCTTACCCTGTCCCTGTCGATAAGCTTTTCCGCTTCTTCGGCGATAAGTATTTCCCGCGCCCGGCTGACGGTTACGAGTTTTTTCTTTTTTACGCCGCCGAATATGCCGGCAATTCCGGAAAGGCTCGATTCCAGATCCTCAAAACCGCCGCCCATCATTTCCATCGAGGGAAACTGGGGGCTCTGGTTTACCGTAATTTCCACGGTCTTGTCTTCAAGTTTTCCTTCCTTGAGCCACTGGCGGAATTTTTCCCGTGTGCCGTCGGTTTTTTCGGCGGAATTATCCGAATTTTCGGCGGTATCCGCGTCGGCGGAATTCTCCCCGCCGGGAAGCGCGGAAAGGCTCCCGTCCGAGGCGTTTCTCATAAGGGGGATGCCGACCTGAATCGCCGTTCCCATAATGCCCGATCCGCTGTCGTTGTTAAAACTGAAAGCGCCGACGGGTTTGATAACCGGCTCCTGGGGTTTGGGTTCCCTGCGTTTTTTCCCGGAACGGGGAACAAGCAGGTCGAGCAGGGCTTCTTCGGCCCGCTTTTCCGCCTCGGCGTTTACCTGATCCTGCATTTCTTCCTTTACCATCTGGGCCCCGGCGGCCATGAGATCCCGGATCATCGACTCCACGTCCCGGCCCACATAGCCTACTTCGGTATATTTGGTAGCCTCCACCTTGATAAACGGGGAATTGGCGAGTCTCGCGAGCCGCCGGGCAATTTCGGTTTTGCCGACTCCCGTGGGGCCGATCATCAGTATATTCTTCGGGGCGATGTCTTCCCGTATTTCCGGATCCAGCTTGATCCGCCGTATCCGGTTGCGAAGAGCGACGGCAACCGCGCGTTTCGCCTTCTTTTGCCCGACAATGTATTTGTCCAGTTCCGCCACAATTTCCCTGGGCGTCAAACGATCCAGATTCTTGCCTTTCTCATTCATATCCTTCATTCCTCACTCTCCACCCTTCAGTTCTTCCAGCGTGATCTGGCTGTTGGTATAAATGCAGATATTCCCCGCTATTTCCAGGCTGCGCCTGGCTATCTCCGAAGCGGAAAGATCGCTTCCGTCAAGGTAGGCCAGGGCGGCGGCATAGGCGTAGTTCCCGCCCGAGCCGATTGCCAGGGCGTTTTCCGCCGGTTCGATAACGTCGCCCGTTCCCGAAATAAGGAGGGTCTTGGAAATATCCGCGGTAAGAAGCAGAGCCTCGAGCCGCCTCAGGGTACGATCCGTCCGCCAGTCCTTGGCGAGTTCCACCGCCGACCTTGCAAGATCCCCGGAATATTCTTTCAATTTACTTTCGAAGCGATCGAAAAGGGTAAAGGCGTCGGCGGTGGCGCCGGCGAATCCGCAGAGAACCTTGCCGTCCCAGAGCCGTCTGACCTTGCGGGCGTTGTTCTTCATCACCGTTTCACCCATCGTTACCTGACCGTCGCCGGCCATCGCGACTTCGCCCGACTTTCTGACCGCGAGAACCGTGGTCGATCGTATCCGGTTCATGATTTTCTCCTTCGTATGCCCGTTCCTTCGGGACGCGGGTCCAAAACCGCCGGCCGCGCTTCGGCGCCGAAAGCCGCGCGCGCGTGCGGATGGGCTTTCATATAGGCCTGGCGCAGGCGTTCCATATCCACATGGGTATAACGCTGGGTCGTGGAAATGCTCGCGTGGCCGAGCATCTCCTGTACCATCCGCACGTCGCAGCCGGAATTCACCAGGTGAGTGGCAAAGCTGTGCCGCAGGGCGTGGGGGTGTACGTGTTTTCCAAGGCCCGAACGGTCGCCGTAACGGCTGATAATCCAGCGGACGCCGGGAACGGAAATCGCCCTGCCCCGCCGGCTGATAAACAGTCTGCCGGTAATTTGTATTTTTTCGTTTTTCGCGCCGTCCGCCGCGCCGTTTTTTTCGGCCTTCGCGTCGTTTTTTTCAACTTTGAGCCGGGCGTTCCGCGCGGGAAGGTACTCCCCAATCGCCGCGGCGGCTTCGTCGGAAAAAAACACAAAGCGTTCTTTCCCGCCCTTGCCCAAAACCCGCGCGCCGGAAAAGCCCGGATCGAGATCGGATACTTCCAGCGAGACAAGTTCCGAAACGCGGAGGCCCGCCGAATACATCGTCAGTATCAGGGCCTTGTCGCGGACCGGCCAGAGTATGCCTTCTTTTTCGGGAAGTTCCGCGAAGGCCGCCATTTCACGTTCCCACAAAAAGGCCGGAAGGGTTTTGGGGGTTTTGAGGTTTCGGATACTTGCGGACGGATCGTCTTTTCTGCGGCCGAAGCGGATAAGCCAGCGGTAAAGGCCCCTGACCGAGGACAGCGCCCTGTTAACCGAGACGGCGGCGATCCCTTCGGCGCTCAGATCCGCGATAAACCGTTCGACTTCGGCGGCGGCGGCGGTTTCCGGGGCAAAGCCCGCATTGCCGCAGTACGAGGCAAAGCGCTCCAGGTCCTTTCCGTAGGCGGCAAGGGTTCTGCCGGAAACGCCCCTTACGGCTTCGAGGTACAGCAAATATTCGGCAACAAGCCCGTTACGCTCCGTCACGCGTCTTCCCCCTCTTCGCTCGAGTGAAGATAATCGCAGGCCGGATTGATACAGCCCTTGTGAGCGCCGTTTTTCTTGTCGTACTTTTCCACCATAAACCATCCGCATTTGGGGCAGACCTGATCCGGCAGCGGCTTGAAATGGCTGATAAAGTCGCAGTCCGGGTAGTTTGCGCATCCGTAAAATTCCTTTCCCCTGCCCCGCGTCTTTCGCGCGACGACGTCGCCGCCGCATTTCGGGCATTTGGCAAGCGGAATGGAACGGGTGTTCTTGCATTCGGGAAAGCCGGAACAGGCGAGAAAAAACCCGAAGCGTCCAAGTTTTTTTACCATGGGCTTTCCGCATTTTTCGCAGACAAGGTCGGTCATCTCGTCCAGGGATCCCTTGTACGATTCAAGGGTCTTGCCGACCTCGTCGACCTGGGCCTTGAATGGATCGTAAAACTCCCGGATCATTTCCGGCCAGCTTGTTTTGTTTTCTTCAACTTCGTCAAGCTTGGTTTCCATTGTGGCGGTAAAAGCGGCGTCGACCACATGGGGAAAGTATTCGCTTAACATGCCGCTTATCATTTTTCCGAGCATGGTCGGTACAAGCTGTTTGTTCGATCTGGTTACATAATAACGGTCAAGAAGCACCGAAATGGTCGGCGCGTAGGTGGAAGGCCGTCCGATGCCTTTTTCTTCCAGCGTTTTGATAATGCTCGCGTCGGTATAGCGGGGCGGCCCCTGGGTAAAATGCTGTTCGCTGTAAAACTTTTCCGCCTTGAGGGGGTCTTTGACCTTTAGCGCGGGAACGGAAGCGCTCTTTTCGTCCTTTGACGCAAGGAGCTTTAATACCTGCATAAAACCTTTTCGCAGTATTTTGGTTCCGGCGATCCTGAAAATTCCCTCGGCCGCGAAATCGCCGCCGGCCGCTCCGGCCCCTATGTCGATGCTGACGGTTTTGGTTTTGGCGTTTTCCATCTGGCAGGCTGTAAAACGTTCCCAGATAATCGAATAAAGCCGGAGCTGATCCTTGCTAAGAAATTCCTTGAGCGAATCGGGAGTGTATTCCACATAGGTCGGGCGGATCGCCTCGTGGGCGTCCTGGGCTTTTTTCCCCACGGCGTATTCGCAGGGAGCTTCGGGAAGATCGGCGGGATAGTTCCGGGCAATCCAGTCCCGGACTTCCTCGAGGGCGAGACGGGAAATGCGCACCGAATCGGTACGCATATAGGTGATAAGCCCTACCCGGCTTTCGCCGATGTTCACCCCTTCGTAAAGCTGCTGGGCAACCTGCATGGTTTTTTTGCTGGTAAAGCCGAGCCTGTTCGCGGCGGTCTGCTGCATCTGGCTTGTGGTAAACGGCGGCTTTGGCTTTACGGTTTTTTCCGTTTCCCGAATGTCCGTAACCGCGCATTCGGCGTTTTTGAGCTTTTCGATAATTTCCGTAACTTCGGCTTCCGATTTCAGCTCAGGCTTTTTTCCCCGCCAGGAAACAAGCTGGGCCCGCAGATGCCGCGCCGTCTTGTCGGTTTTGAAATCCGCGTCCAGCGTCCAGTATTCGTCGGGAATAAACTGTTCGACTTCCTTTTCCCGTTCGCATATAAGACGCAGGGCCACCGACTGAACCCGCCCGGCGGAAAGGCCGTTCTTTACTTTTTTCCACAGCAGCGGAGAAAGGTTGTAGCCCACAAGACGGTCGAGAACCCGCCGGGCTTTTTGGGCGTTTACCTTGGCTTCGTCAATGCCGGCGGGATTCCCCACCGCTTCCTTAATCGCCTGGGGGGTTATCTCGTTAAAACTTATCCGTTTAATCGGAACATTTTTGCTTTTCGCGCTGATCGCGTTTCGAAGGTGCCAGGCTATGGCTTCCCCTTCCCTGTCGTTATCGCTTGCCAGCAACACCTCGCCGGATTTTTTCGCGTCTCCCTGAAGTTCCTTGAGCAGCTTCGCCCTGCCCCGGACGGTAATGTACTCAGGCTCGAATTCATGATCGACGTCGATAGCCATTCTGGATTTGGGCAGATCGATAAGATGTCCCATCGAGGCCTTGACCGTGTAGGAATCGCCCAGGTATTTTTCGATGGTTTTCGCCTTGGCCGGCGATTCCACAATCACGAGTATTTTCCTGGCGGGTTTTTTCGCTTTTCGGGTTTTTTCGCCCGCTTCGCTTTTTTTGCTTACTGCCATTTCTCCTCACTTCCGCTTATATTCCATTCGGCCAGAATATCCGCCGCCGAGCCCAGTTTTCCGCAGCCTTCCTCAACAAGCCTTCTTGTTCCCGCCCCCCGGGGAGAACCGAGGCCGGCTTTTCCGGCCCAGAGATCCCGTCCCTGTTCCAGGGCGAAACGCGCCGTATGGAGGGCGCCGGAACGTTCCGGGGCTTCGACAATTACCGTCCCCCGGGCCATGCCGGAAATGATACGGTTCCGTTCCGGAAAATTCCAGCGGTAGGGCTTTGTCCCCGGGGGATATTCGCTTACGAGGGCCCCCTCCGATTCCAGGATACGCCTTGCCAGGGGCCTGTTCGACGAGGGGTACAGCTCATCAAGACCGGAGCCCAGCACGGCGACGGTAAGGCCGCCGCCGTCAACGCAGCCCCGGTGGGCCATCGCGTCGATTCCCAGCGCGAGGCCCGACACGACCGCGATTCCCGCCCCGGCAAGCTCCCTGCCAAGGGAATAGGCCTGGGCGGAACCCGCCGGACTCGGCTTTCGGGTACCCACAAGCGCCGCCGCCGGCTTTTCCGGGTCCGGCAGACGGCCAAGGTAATACAACAAAAACGGCGGATCGTATATTTCCCCAAGCAGGGGCGGATACCCGGCCTGGCCGCAGCGCAGGCGCCGGATACCCCGGATGCGGACGGTTTTTTCGTGCCGTTCCGCGCGGCTAAAAATCTCGTCCATCGTGCGGAAATTTCCCCGCAGGGATCGTTTAAGGAAATCTTCCAGATCCCGCTTTTTGGGAAACGGGAATTTTTCTTCCCGCTCGAATTTCTCCAGAACGGCGAGCCGTTCCGCGCAGCTCAGCCCCGGAATCAGGGCCACCGCCATATCTTTAACCATACCAGCTGTCCAGTACCTGTTGTTTGTTCGCGCCGGCCTGGGCCTTTTTTTCGGGATCTTTGCTGACGCTGATAATCCTGTCGTAAAGGTCGGCGGCCGCCTCATAGTTTTCCGTCATATAATGCGCGCGGGCGAGAACAAACATCGCGTCGGTATCGGATTTGTTGATGTCCAGAAAACGCTCAAGATAGGGAACGGCCTCGGCGGGCCGGTTGAACTCGAACACGTACAGTACCGAAAGGCCGTACAGGGCTTTACTGTAACGTTCGTCGATGTCGATGGCCCGAAGATAGGCCTGTTCGGCGGTCCTGAACAGGGACGCCGATTCCGGCCCGGAAAAATATTCCGACTTGGCGCTTGTTCCCGCGGAAACCCCGATAAGGTAATGAACGGTTTCGTCTTCGGGATAGTAACGCGCCGCCTGTTCAAGCGCTTCCAGGGCTTCCCCGTAAAGGCCCTTGTCTATAAGCCTTGAACCGAGTATCTTCCAGTACACGCCCGTCTGGGCCGCGTCCTGTACGTGGGCCTCAATCTTCCTTTCGTAAAGGGCGATTGCCTTGCGGAGGTCTTCAATGCTCCGAGGCGGGGCTCCCCGGGGGCTTAAATCCGCTATCTGCCGGGCAAGGCTGTTCCGTTCCGCGAAACGCTTGTAAACAACGACCCCGCAAATCCCCAGGGCGAGGATAACGAGAATAACGACCGAACGAACGGTTCTGCCGTTAACGGAAGCGGTTCCTTTTTTATCAGCCATGTGTACCTCCGGTTCCCGGACTCGCCGGCTCCTGACAACTCAGCCTGGGCAGATACTTCCTGTGATTTTCCCGCAGCAGGGAAACGTCCACGTGGGTGTATATCTGGGTTGTGGCGATATCCGCGTGACCCAGCAGTTCCTGAACCTGCCTTAGATCGGCGCCGCCGGCCAAAAGTTCAGTCGCGAAGCTGTGTCTCAAAGTATGAAGCTTCGAAGACGTTCCCGCCAGGGCCGCAAGCAAAGAATAGTTCTTCCATATCCCTTTTCTGGAAAGCCGCTTTCCCCGCCTGCTTATAAACAAAGCCCGCGTCCGTCTTGTTCCCGCCAGCAAAGGCCGAGATTCTTCCAGATATGCCTTGAGCCGACGGGCCGCCTCGTCCCCGAATATCGCCATCCGTTCCCTGTTTCCCTTTCCCGTTACCCTGACAATCCTCTCGCCGAAAAACAGATCCTTTATGTCGAGGCGAACGGTTTCCGAAACCCTAAGCCCGGCGGAATATACAAGCTCGTACAACGCCCTGTTCCGTATGCCCAGAGGCTTTGAAATGTCTATTGCTTCAAGAATCGTCTCAATTTTTTCTTTTCGCAATACCGCGGGAAGCCTTTCGTTCCGTTTGGGGCTTTCCAGTATCGCCGCGGGATTGTCTTCCCGGATACCGCGGGAAACCAGATAGCGGAAAAAGGAACGCAGCGCGGAAACGGCCTTGGCCGCCGAACGGGGGCCTATGTTTTTCCGCCGTTCTTCCAGGTAGCCGACAAGAAAAGAAGTGTCGGCCCCCAAAAGCCAGTCCCCGGTTTCCCCGCCGGACACGTCTCCGGACACCTTGTCGGAACCGCCGCCGGAAACGCCGGAACCGGTTTCCGAAACGTTCTTGTTCCGGCCGTATTCGAGGAAAAAGCGGATTTCTCCCAGGTAGGTTTCCGCCGTCAGAGCGGCGCGGCGCTCAACGGCGACAAGCCGGGAACGGTAACCGGAAAGAATCGTATCTTCGGATCCGGAAAAACCGTTCATAGATTTATGACTTCCCGGACGCCGGATTCGGGAGAGTTCCGCATTATCGTGGGTACGTCAAGATCGTCCTCGCTGTAGTTTTTTCTCTGCCCCAGAAACTCGGTCTTCGTTTTTACCGGCCGCGTCGTCATGCCGTTCCATTCTTCAACGCTGATAACGTCCCGCTGCGGGGCGCTGTCGTTGAGGTTTTCTATCCGCAGGGTTTTCTGCTGGAAACCGGTGGCGATTACCGTAATCATTATTCCCTTGCCGAACGAGGAATTTTTTACCAGCCCGGCCTTAAGCTGAACGGCGGGATCGGCCTTTTCCTTGATGATCCGTACCGCTTCCTGGTATTCGCCCATGCCCACGGCGTCGCCGGAAATATTGATAAGAAGCCGCTTTGCGCCTTCTATCGTGGTGTCCTCGAGCAGCGGGTTGTCTACGGCCTTCATCGCCGCGTCCTTCGCCCTGTTCTCGCCTTCCCCGACGCCGATGCCCATAAGCGCGTCGCCCTGACCGCACATGGTTTTTTTGACGTCGGCAAAATCCACATTTATAAGCCCGATTTTAACGATGAGATCGGATATACTCTGTACGCCCTGGTGAAGAATTTCATCGGCTTTGAGGAACGCGTCTTCCATCATGGCGTTCTTGTCCATCACCTCAAAAAGACGCTGATTCTGGATAACGATAAGGCTGTCGACGGCTTCCCTCATTTTATTGATACCGTCGCAGGCGACGCTCATTCTGTAATCGCCCTCAATCTCGAAGGGCTTGGTGACGACCCCGACGGTCAGCGCGCCGCTTTCCCGCGACGCCTGGGCGATTACGGGCGCGGCCCCCGTGCCGGTGCCGCCCCCCATGCCGGTGGTTACAAACACCATGTGGGCGCCCTTGATGGCGTCGACGATCCTGTCGCGGTCTTCCAGCGCCGCTTTTTCGCCGAGTTCGGGATCGCCGCCCGTTCCAAGCCCCGCCGTAATTTTCGCCCCGATCGGAAGTTTGGTCTCCGCTTTACACTCGTTAAGAACCTGCTGATCGGTATTGACGGCGATAAACTCCACGCCTAAAAGTCCGCCTTCGATCATGCGATTCACGGCGTTGCAGCCGCCGCCTCCCACGCCGATCACTTTGATAATCGTCGGCTGCGGACCGGCGATTCTTTCATTGAGAACTTGAACGTTCATTTTCCCCTCCACACTATTTAAATTCCGTTATATTGACAGAATCAGAAAAATTCCTTTTTCAGCCATTCGGCAAGCCGCCCGAAAAGCGGCGGCCCTTTTTCCCGTACCCGAACCTCTCCGGCTTTTTCCTGCGCCCAGCCTTCCCGGTCAAAACCTTCGAGGACAAGCCCCACGGCGGTCGAATAAACCGGGTTCCGGTATTCTTCCACAAGGCCGCCGAGGGAAAGCGGAAAGCCGACCCTGGCGGGAAGGGCGAAAACATGCGAGGCCAGCTCCGCCGCTCCCAAAAGCTGCGAAGCCCCGCCGGTAAGCACGATTCCGCCCCCCAGGGGCCTTGAAAGGGCGAGCTTGTCGAGTTTTTCCCTGACCAGGGAAAAAATCTCTTCCATTCTGGGACGGGCGATTTCCTCAATCTGGTAACGGGGAATGGGAAGCGGCGGCCTTCCGCCGACGCCGGGAACGATAACGTCGTCCCCGAAAGAGGCGCCTTCCCAGCAGCTTCCCGCCTCGATTTTTATTTTTTCCGCGCTTTCAAACGAAATGTTTTTCATGATTGAAATGTCGCCCGTTACCTGGGAACCTCCGGCGGGAATCGTCGTGGTCGAATAGGGAGCGCCCTCGGAATACACAAGGACGTCGGTGGTGCCTCCTCCCATATCGATCAGGGCCACTCCCAGTTCTTTCTCTTCCTCGGTAAGCACGGCCCGGCCGGCGGCGAGGGACTGCAGTACAAGGCCTTCCACGCGAAAGCCGGCCCTGTTGACGCACTTGACGAGGTTCTGGGCGCTGGTTACCGAACAGGTGATGATATGCACTTCCGCCTCAAGACGGACTCCTATCATGTCCAGAGGATCCCGGATTCCCCTTTGATCGTCCACAATATAACTTTGGGGAATAAGTTCCAGAACCTGTCTGTCCATGGGGATAACGACCGCCCGCGCCGCCTCAAGCACCCGGTCGATGTCTTCCTGCGCGATTTCCCTTACTTCCCTGGTCTTGCCCGTAACGGCCACCACGCCCCTGGAATTAATTCCGTCGATGTGGCTGCCCCCGATACCCGTCCACGCGCCGTGGACTTCCCTTCCGCTCATCATCTCGGCGGCCTCAACGGCCTGCGCGACCGAACGGAGAGTCGCCTCGATGTTGACCACTACGCCTTTGCGCAGGCCGGTGGAAACGCTGGTTCCCACGCCGGTTATTTCGAGATTCCCGTTTTCGTTCCGCTCACCGATGACGGCGCAGACTTTGGTCGTGCCTATGTCAAGACCGACAACCAATCCATCGTTAGCCAGAGTAAGCCTCCTTTATTGTATAAGACGCCGTTCCGGTCCTGAAATCTATTTCCTCGACAGCCTCCGCCCTGGCGGAAAGAACGTCCAGTATAAGCAGCATGTGCCTGATGGTTTCGGCCCTGAGTTCCGGCCCCATTCTGACCTTAATCGGGGTATGGGCGGGAAAGACCGTAAGATCGAATCCGTCGTAGTTTTTCCTGTTGATCCGTATTTCGGAAACGGCCAAAAGAAGCTCCGGGGATTCGGCGGCAATCTGTTCAAGCTGCCTGAAGACCCTGCCGTAAACCCTGGGCAGTTTCATCCCCGGAAACGCCCTGTCCAGTTCAAGGCCGGAAACAACCGGCAGGGCCGCTTCTTCGTAACCTTCGCCGCCGACGCTGAAAACCGAGCCGTTTCCGTCAATCAGGGCGGGCAGGAGCCTTCCGCCGTTTTCGACGAAAACTATCGCCGCTCCCCTTCTCGGCTGAAGGACGATTTCAAGCCCTGAGGGAAAATGTTTCAGCACCCTGACGGACTCAACCATCGGAAGGGCGGCAAGGGCCTTTTCGGCGGCCAGCCTGTTTACCGTCATAAAAGAGCTGTGCTTTCCGACGCCCGCCGCCGCCAGCACGGCCGAATTGTCCACGCCGGAAACGCCGGTTATTTCAAGCCGGGAAAACGGCATGCAGGGACGTATCCCGAAAAGCCAGAGTAGTTCCGCCCCCAGAAGAAACGCGACAACCACAAGGACACGCGCGAGAATCCGCTCTTTGCGGATCGCGGGGCGGACGGCCCAGGCGCTAGACATGGGACACTCCTTCCGCGCGGCGCGAATTGTTGACGATAACGCCCGCCATGATCAGCGTCGTCGCCAGCGAAGATCCGCCGGCGGAAAAAAACGGCAGCGGAACGCCCGTGGCGGGAATGGCGCCGGCGACAACCGCGACGTTCAGCAGCGCCTGGCCGAGTATGCTGGTAGCCAGGCCGAACGTCAAAAGCCTCCTGAAAAGATCGGGCGTCTTTAGGGCGTTCCTGTACGCGGCAAAGGCAAAAACGGCGAAAAGAACAAACACGAGAAACACCCCGATAAATCCCGCTTCTTCCGCGAGCGACGAAAAAATAAAATCCGAATGAATTTCGGGAACACTGGCGATCTTCCGCGTCCCCTGTCCTATGCCCTTTCCCCAGAATCCGCCGGCGCTTACCGTAAGCAGGCTGGATCGTACCTGATAGCCCGCTCCAAGCGGATCCCATTCGGGCCTTATAAAACTGATCAGGCGCCTGAGCCTGTGATCCCCGGTAAGGACAAAGTATGTCGACAGGGGCAGGAAAATAACGGCCGCCCCGACAAAAAACCGTATCTTGAAACCCGCGAGAAAAAAAACAACAAGGGCGTTCGCGAGTATGAACGCGGCGGTTGAAAAGTTGTTTTGCAGATAGATAAGGGTAAAAAAGATCAGCGTTACTATCGCCGGAGGCAGTATTCCCGAAGAAAAGGAATCCAGGCTGTCCTGTTTTTTTCCGAAAATATGGGCCAGATAAAACGGCAGTACGAGCTTTATCAGTTCCGAAGGCTGATACGTGGAAGAACCCAGGCGTATCCAGCGGGTCGCGCCGTTTTTCATAACCCCGATACCGGGAACAAGGGTAAGCGCGCAGAGTATCATTGCCGCTATAACCAGGGGCTGTATCCACTTTCGCAGGGCTTCCAGATCGATCCGCGAAGCGATAAAAAAAAGAACGATCCCGAAACCCGCGAAAACCAGCTGGCGCGAAATAAAGTACAGGGAGTTTCCGAAAAAACGTTCGGCAAACGCGTACGAAGAAGAATACAGCGTAACAAGCCCTATGCCGCTAAGTAAAAATATCGAGGCGACAAGAAGATGATCCGCCCGGCGGGTTTTTCCCGCTTGTTCCATTCCAAGCCGCATAGCCGTCACTGAATCTTCAACGTTGAAAGGGCTATGATGGCGAACAAAGCCCCGAGTATCCAGAACCGGATGACAACCTTGTTTTCAGCCCAGCCGGAAAGCTCGAAATGGTGATGAAGAGGCGCCATTTTCAGGATACGCCGCTTCCTTAACTTATAGTAGCCGACCTGTAAAATAACCGACGCCGCCTCGAGTACAAAAACGCCGCCGATTATCAGCACGAGAATTTCTTTTTTGATGATAAGCGAAACCGTGGCGATAATCCCTCCCAAAGAAAGGCTTCCCACGTCGCCCATAAAAACTTCCGCGGGATGGGAATTAAACCACAGAAAGCCCACGCAGGCGCCGGCCACGGCAAGGCAGAAAACGGTAAGCTCCCCCGCTCCCTCGATATAGGGAATGCCCAGATAGGAAGAATAATCCGCCCTGCCGGAAAGGTAGGTGATTATCGCCAGCGTAACAAACACCCAGATTAACAGGCCGGTCGCGAGCCCGTCAAGGCCGTCGGTAAGGTTTACCGCGTTGGACTCGCCTGCCAAAAGAAGTATGGCGAAGGGAATCCAGAACGGGCCAAGATCGATAACGGGGTTCTTGAAAAACGGAATATAGAGGACGCTTACTTCCCCGTCCCCGCCGTGGTAGAGCACAAGGCTTATCGCCAGCGCGACGACGGTCTGGAGAAAGAATTTAAGCGGGACCGAAAGGCCGTCGGAATTTTTCTTTGTTACCTTGAGGTAGTCGTCGACAAAGCCTATCGCCCCGAAAGCCAGGAAAGCCCCAAGGCATATCCACATTTTAACGCTTGCGAGATCCTGCCAAAGCAGCGACGAAACCGTTACCGAAAGGATGATCATGATTCCGCCCATCGTGGGGGTTCCGGTTTTTTTAAGATGAGTCGCGGGACCGTCGCCCCTGACGGACTGGCCGATTTTAAGCCGGCGGAGGGCTTCTATAATCGAAGGGCCGAAAAGGTAACAGGCAAGAAGGGTCGTAAGGGCGGCGTACGCGCTTCGAAAGGTCAAATACTGGAATACGTTAAACGGGGTAAAATAGCGGACCAGCGGATAAAGAAATTCCAGTAACATCAGTTTCCCCTCATTGAAACAATATCGCTGAGTTCTTCCAGGGCGCAGCCTCTGGAACCCTTAAGCAGTATCATGTCGCCGGGTCTTACGAACGCCGACACCGCTTCTTTCAGATCGTCCATACCCTCGGCGTAGCGGCAGGGGAGCTTTTTCGCGGAAAGGACCTCCGCCGCGGGGGCGGTTTCTTTTCCGTAAAAAAACGCCATGTCGCAGTCCGAGGCGGCGACACGTTTTCCAAGTTCCGCGTGGGCTTTTTCCGAATAAGTACCCAGTTCCAGCATCGCCCCGATAATGTAGATTTTCCTGCCCGGCCACCGGACGCCGTCGCAGAAGTCGAGCGCTTCCGCGGCGGAAACCGGATTGGCGTTGTAACAGTCCCGGATCACCGTTGTCTTCCCCTCCAGTATTTCTCCCCGGCCGAAAAGTGGCTTTACCGAAGCAAGGCCGCCGCGGACGGATTCCCCGCTTATGCCAAGCTCCAGGGCAATCGCCGCCGCGGCGACGGCGTTTTTCACGTTGTGCTTTCCGGGAAGACCGAAGACCGCGGGGATCCCCTCCCATACAATTTCCGTCCCCGCGAGTCCCCGGTCCCGAATCTCTCCAAGAACCCCTTTTGCCTCAAGGCTTTGTTGTCCGTAAAGTACCGTATTGCCCTTTATCCCCCCGGAAAGAAAACCCGCGAAGGGATCGTCTTCGGGGATCAGGGCCGTTTCGGTTCCCGTAAAACGGGAAAAAATCCGCTTTTTTTCCGACGCTATCGCGTCCAGGCTGCCGAGAATTCCGATATGGGCGGGGCCTATGTTGGTAACAAGGGCAAGGCCGGGCCGCAGAACGGAGGCGAGGGATTCAATCTCTCCCGGAGCGTTCATGCCCGCCTCGAAGATTCCCACTTCGTGGCTTTCCCGCACGGAAAACACGGAAAGCGGAAGCCCGGTTTCCGAATTAAGGTTTCCTTCATTGGCAAATACGTTTTTTTCGCCGCCTATCATCGCCGCGGCGATTTCCTTGACGGTGGTCTTTCCCGTGGAACCGGTAACGCCTATCCGCAGCAGGCCGGGGAAGCCGTCAAGGTACGCGGCGGCAAGGCAATGGAAGGCGGCAAGGCTGTCGTCTGAAACGACAAGAACATTGTCCGCGCTTTCGGGACGGAAACCGGCTTCTTCGATGCCCCGCCTGCCGACCAGGGCCGCGGCGGCGCCCCGCCGGAAGGCGTCGGCGATATAGCGGTGTCCGTCGCTCTTCGCCCCCTTAAGGGCCACAAACAGGGAACCCGGCCCGGCCTCGCGGGAATCGACGCTTACGGAGGAAAAGCCCCCCGAAACGCCCCGGGGTACAAGTTCCCCCCGAAGCCCGGAAGCGGACAGGGTTTCGGCGGCGCTTTGGTAATCCATAAGCGCTGAAAAATCGCTCATTCTTCCCCGTTCTCCGCTATATGAATCAACAGCACCTCTTCGGGCTGTTTTTTCTCCATTCCCAGTTCGTCCCGGGCGATATGTTCTATCCTGTCCGGGGAAGAAAGCAGGGAAACGCCGGCGACAAGCCGCTTGTTATTCTCGATCCATTCCTGTTGGCTTTTTTCAAGCCGCGCGAGCTCCCGTTCCAGATCGCCGTAACGGGCCGACTGCCAGGAAACGACGCCGAGCAGCAGGGGAATTGAAAGTACCATAAGATAAAAGATGATTTTTTTCACGCCTCTTCCTTGCGCAATTTTTCCGCAACCCGAAGCCGCGCGCTTCGGGAGGGGGGATTACGGCGGATTTCTTCCCTGCCGGCGGAAACCGCCCTGCGGGTAAGAACGCTAACCGAAGGTTTTCCTCCACATCTACATATCGGCTCGGAGGGCGGACAGGTACAGCCCCCGCTTTTGCCGCGAAGAAAAAATTTTACGATCCTGTCTTCGGCGGAATGAAAGCTAATAATGCCCAGCCGGCCGCCTTCCCCAAGAATATCCAGGGCCTTTTCCAGCATACGGGGAAGCCGTTCCAGTTCGCCGTTGACGGCGATACGAAGGGCCTGAAAGGTTTTTGTGGCGGGATGAACCGGCCCCCGGCGGTACGCGGCGGGAACCGCCGTCTTTACGCACTCCACAAGGGAAGCGGTCGTGGCGACAACTCCCCTTCGCTTGGCTTCCGCCACGGAACGGGCAATACGCCTGGAATAACGCTCTCCGGCGTTGTTCCACAGTAAATCGGCAAAATCTTTTTCCGAAAGGGCGGCGACAATGCCGGCGGCGGTTTTTCCCGTTCCGGGATCGATGCGCATATCGAGGTATTCGTCTTTTCGGAAACTGAAACCCCGGCCGGAACGCTCATAGTGGTACATGCTTATCCCCAGATCGAAAAGTACCGTGTCGGGACGGGTTTGTCCGTCCGAAAAACCGTCGAAAA
This sequence comes from Treponema sp., assembly GCA_031255645.1. Lineage (GTDB taxonomy): Bacteria > Spirochaetota > Spirochaetia > Treponematales > Breznakiellaceae > JAIROH01. The sequence goes on from JAIRSC010000093.1 coordinate 19,133, forward strand.
AATCCTCCGACCAGCCCGAAAAAAAACGTATCCGCGAACCGAACTTTTCAAGCCGTTCCCCGGCTTTTTCCCGGATAAGCGGATCGGCGTCGATCCCTATGATCGTAAGATCGGGGAAGCGTTCAAGAAAAGCCTCGCTGTGGCCGCCCTCGCCCAGCGTGGCGTCTATCATAAGCTCCCCTTCTCCGCGGGGGGCAAGATACGCGATAGTCTCCTCCAGAAGAACCGGAGTATGAGCGGCTTCCATTTTTTCTCCCAAATCCGTTTTTTGTCCGCCGGACTTCTTTTTTTAAACCGGCCTATACGTCGAAAGATTCCATTTCTTCCAAAACGCTTAGCAGCTGTTCGTCGCTGGCCTGTTCATAGGCCCGGTAATGTTCCACATCCCACAATTCAAGGCGCCTGCCGTTGCTGATAACCGTGCAGTCTTTTACCAGGCCGGCGAAATCCCGCAGTTTTTGCGGAACGGCGATACGTCCCGCTTTGTCAATCTCGGCCTCATAGGTCGAAAAAAGAAAACGGTGCTGCACCATATCGGCTTTTTTTATCGACATCGGCGCGATGTTTGCCTGAAGCTTCGAGGAAAACTGTTCCCACCGCTCCTGGGTAAAGGCCCAAATACAGCGCTCTATCCCCTTGGTCAGGACAAGCGCGTTGTCGGGAATGTTTTCTCTAAACCGTGCCGGAATACTCACGCGCCCCTTGTCGTCAAGGGTTACCGAATATTCTCCGCTCATCAACGTCATAACACTTTATCCGTATATTTACCAATATTTCCCACTTTCTTCCCATTATGAAGGGATTTTTTTTCCTGTCAATATTTTTTTCAAGAAAAATCATTATACATAGTCATTTCTTTTGTTATTTTACTTAACAGTCGTTTAGAGATAGGGAAAAATCGCCGATCTTTTCCGCCGCGGGCAGTGGCTTTACCGTATACGGCGTTTCATTCGCGGTGGAAGCCCAGCGCGAATGAATTGCGGGAATTTCGGGAAAACGCTATGCTAAAAACATGTTTCAGGACGACTACTACGTTGTTTTTCCCGAAGGAGACGTACAGGAAGTTCCGGGGAGAATACCGCTAAACAGTCTGGTGGATATGAACGGCCGCCCGCTGCCACTGCCGCTGCCCACCAATAAAATGATCGCGTTCCGGGTACAGCGGGTACGGACGGCCGAAAACAAGGGGATAAGCGAAACCTTCCATCATCTGGAACTGGTAAGCGCCGCGGAACTTCTTGAATTCGTAAAACCCCAAAGACCGCTATAGATGGTTCCCGGTAAAACCCCCGCGGCTTCGGCGAAAACGCGAAAACACCGAATCGGTACGGAAAACGAAAGCAGCCTGCACCGGGCCCTTAAATTCCGTTACGCGGATCCGGGCAAAACCGAGGAAGAACGGGCGGGCTTTGTCTGCGACGCGCTGGGCCCCGGCGGCGAGGCGATTGAAATCCAAACCGGTAATTTCGGCGCGCTGAAAAATAAACTTCCCGCCCTCGCCGCGCGGGGCAGGACGCGGCTTGTTTACCCGGTAATCGTCAACAAAACCATTGAGTTATATGATACGGCCGGCAATCTGATCTCGAAAAGAAAGAGCCCCCGAAAAGGCAGCCTCTGGGACATTTTCGGCGAGCTTATTTACGCGCCGAATTTGACCCTGCTCCGCCGCCTAACGGTAGAAATTGCCCTTGTGGACGCGACGGAACGCCGCCGGGACGACGGCCGGGGTTCCTGGAGACGGAAAGGGGTAAGCATTGAGGACAGACGTCTTGACCTGTTCCATGAAAGCGTCGTACTGCGAAAAAAAGCGGACTGGCGGCGTTTTCTGCCGGTAAGCGGGGAATTTACCGCGAGGGAACTCGCGGCCGGCGCGCGAATCAGGCCGGTTCTTGCCCGAAAAACCCTTTATGTGCTCGAAAAGGCCGGTCTTGTGGAAAAACTGCGAAAAGAAGGCAGAAGCTGGATATATAAGCCGACGTAGGGGAAACGCTGCGAACCGTTTCCCCTACCCCAAACGCGCGCCCGCTACCACATATCGCTGGGGTCGTCGGCGTCTCTTATGTCTTCGGCAAAAAGGTCGGTAACGGCCCGCAGATCGTCAAAATAGATGTAATACGAGCCGTAAGCTTCCATCGGATCGCAGTCGATACGGAACCCGATAATTTTAATGCCCATCATCGTGTTGTAGTGGTAGTTCCGCTGAACTATGCCGTGAATTCCGTCAAGAGCCTGGGGAGGAATCGCGACAGTCATTTTTTTCCAGCCCTGGAAATTCAGCTTGCCCATATAAAGCTCAAAATAACGGCCAAACGCGTCTTCGATAAGAAGGTTGAGTTCGTGGTTAAAATTCCGGCCCACTACCCAAAGCGAAACGGTTTTCGTAATGCCTTCAATCGGAACGGGACGCGTCGGATAAATCGTAAAGCTGTTATAGCCCCGGCGCAGGAAATCCACCCTGGTGCCAAGAACGTAATTATCCGGAATGTCCAGGCCCTCTTCTTCGGGGATCGGCTCTTTCGCCATAGGCCCCCCGTCAAACAGCCTTGTCGTGGTATATCCTTCGTCGGCGGACATCGTCGACAGCCAGAAACCGTCGTATTCGAACTTGTCTACCGAAATCTCCTTAAGCTTCTGCTGAGCTTCGGTTATGCCAAGCTGGGCGGCGTCCGGCTCCCCAACATCCTGGGCAAAAAGACCCGGAACAACAAGAAATACAATCAACGCGGTAAAAATAACGTGTTTCATGGCGTCTCCTTAATTAGCCGAATCCCAGTTTTCCCGTATCCAGTCGGGATCCGTCAGTTCGTCGCCGTCGTAGAGGGATTCGAAGGTATCGGTCAGTACCTTGAACTGGTCAAAATAGATATAAAAATTCCCAACCGCCTCCGCGGGGGTAGTCCAAATACGGAACTTGACAAATTTGAGGTAGATGCTATTTCTGTCCTCCGCGCTGGTTATACTCGTCGCTTTTGGATCCAGGATGATCCGCCGGCGCTGGGGAATATAGGTAGGAACCAAAGCCCGAAGGTTTTTCCAGCCCCGATACCTAAGATTGCCGAGATAAATCGTATGAATTACCCCCTGCTCGTCCCGTACATAGGCTTCAACGTAATAATTAAGATTGGAACCCCATACCCACATATCCAGGTACCGTACCCGGCCGGGAATCGGGATTTCGTAGGGACCGGCTTCTTCCCCGTCTGTTTTAAGGGTCGGATAGATGTCTATCCAGTTATAACCCATCCTTTTGAATTTTCCCCAAATGCCCAGTATCTTAAGGTCTTTGCCGTCCCGGTTGTTCCGGAACAGGGCCATCGGCCAGCCTTCCTTATGGTCGATTTTGGGGAAAAAATCGTATCCGTACTGGGGAGGGGTGCTCCAATGTTTGTCAAACCCGTAATCCGTGAAAGAAGGATTATCCCTGTCGGTTTCGTCCTTCCCCACAGTATAACGGCTGGCCTCTTTTCTCCAGACATATTGAGAGTCTTCCGTATTGTCGAAATTCTCCAGGATTCTTGATTCCAGATTAACGGTAAAATCATCACCGAACGCCGCCAGGGTTACTCCCGCCAACAAAGCGATAATGACAACCCTAAAAATATTATGTTTCATCCCATACTCCTTTTCACGCTGCAATGGAAAATGAAGTCAGATCAGATTATATTTCTTTTACGTTTCTTTGTCAAACCTCTTGCGGGGTTTTCTTTAATAATTCAACTGGTTCCAAAACTGAAGTTTTGAAACCGTTTCAATTATCTGTAACTTCATTATCTGCAATTTCGGGGAGAAAAAACAGCTGTTTTATCCGTCCAGCCGATATATTCGCCGGTTTTGATCCCAAAACCAGGGGCGTTGAAGGGACAAGGCCCTCGAATTGTCCCGTTTCGAGCAGTTTGAGGGCTTCCGGCAGGACTTCCCAGGGCGAATCGCTGAATAGTACCTCGGCTTCCGCCGGCGCGGCGGCGGGATCGATCCAGGAATATAGAACAAACGGGATACCCGCAGTTTCCCTGAAAAAAGCCTCCCCGCCGCCGATAACTATGGCGCAGACCGCTTCTTTGGAAAAATCCCCGCCGGTAAAGCGGACGCGGGAGGCCGTTTCCGGCCCGGCGCTCTCTTCCAGCCCCCGCAGCAGGGCCGATCGTTGTTCCGCGTCGAGAGGATTGGCCTGGAAAACCGAAATTTCCCCAGGCGGCGGGGCCAAAAGGCCGGCGCAGAAGCCCCCCCGGTAAAGGTCCGTAAGGACATCGGTGGAATACCAGGCCGGAGCGTCCGGCGGGCCGGAGGAAACCGCTTCCTGCCCGCGGCCGGTTTCAGGGCCGGTCTCGCGGCCCGCCAGCACGGCCGCCGGAGCGCCGGGATAATCCCTGAGGTAGCGGCGCGCCCCGTCCCGGTAACGATACGGGAAAAATACCGCGTAGGGCCGTTTCGAAGCCGTCCGCGCCGCGAGGGAGACCAGATCCGGCCCGGCGCTTTCCGCGACAACGGCCGTTTTAAGCCGCCTGAAAAGCCGCGCCGACAAAACCAGCCGTTTTACCCCGGCGCGGTTTTTCCCGTAAAGGGCGGTAAAGGCGGAATCCGTCACCAGTACGACGGGCCGTCTGGAAAAAAAGGCCGCGGCAAGGACGGCAAGGCCGCAGAGGACGGCGGAAAGCGCCCGGACGGAACGGCGCGTGAACAGAAGCTGTAGTTTTTCCGGTAAATTCGTCATCCCCTTATCCCGCGCCGCGAAGTCTTTCCCTTTTTCGGCTTTTTCACTATACTTCAAAACAACAAATCTTTCAGTAAGGAGCTGCTATGACCAGTTATAAGGAATTAGGCCTTGTCAATACCCAGGAACTCTTTAAAAAGGCGGTTTCGGGCGGCTACGCGATTCCCGCCTACAATTTTAACAATATGGAACAGCTTCAGGCCATTATCCAGGCCTGTGTGGAGACAAAGTCTCCGGTTATCCTTCAGGTTTCTTCCGGCGCCCGCAAGTACGCCAACCAGAATCTGCTTAAAAACATGGCCCGCGGCGCGGTGGAATACGCCCACGAGCTGGGCTGCGACATTCCCATCGTCCTTCATCTGGATCACGGCGATACCTTTGAACTGTGCGTTGATTGCATAGAATCCGGGTTTTCCAGCGTTATGATAGACGGCTCAAGCAAGCCCTACGACGAAAATGTGGAACTGACCAAAAAGGTCTGCGAATTCGCCCATTCCCGCAAGGATTATGTGACCGTGGAAGGCGAACTTGGGGTTTTGGCCGGGGTCGAAGACGACGTAGTCGCCGAACAGAGCCATTATACCCAGCCTTCCGAGGTTATCGACTTTGTCAAAAAAACCGGCGTCGATTCTCTGGCCATTTCCATCGGCACAAGCCACGGCAGGGCCAAGTTCAAGCCGGAACAGTGCACAAGGGACGCCAACGGGATACTTATTCCGCCCCCGCTGCGTTTCGACATTCTTGAGGAAATCGAGAAAAAGATTCCCGGTTTCCCAATCGTGCTTCACGGCTCTTCGTCGGTTCCGGTTCAATATGTAAAGATAATTGAAGAATTCGGCGGCAAACTCCCCGACTCGGTGGGGATTCCCGAAGAACAGCTCCGCAAGGCCGCCAAGAGCGCCGTATGCAAGATCAACATCGACAGCGACGGGCGGCTGGCAATGACCGCGATGATCCGCAAGGTTTTCGCCGAAAAGCCCGAAGAATTCGATCCCCGTAAATACCTTGGCCCGGCCAGGGACGAGTTAAAGAAAATGTACGCGGAAAAAAACAAAAACGTCCTCGGTTCGGCGGAAAAAGTGTAACGGCGCGGCAAAGGCGCCCGAAAGCCCGGCCGGCTTCGCGGAGCCTTCGCCGCTTATCTGTCCGGCCTGAGAACCTCCGCCCCGTTCATATAGACGTGGCGGGGGGCCTGTTCAAGATTGCAGTGAACCAGAACCCGGATGGTCCGGGAAAGGCCGCCCTGAAACCGGCCTTCCTGGAACACCATCAGGGCAAGCCGTTCCGCCCTGCCGGCGTTCCGCAGGGCGGCCGCGGGGTTGAGGGCGTCGATATCGCCGGTCACGGAAAAAACAACGGAGACGATGTCCTCTTCCGCGAGCCCGTTGGACTCAAGAAGCCTGTCGTACAAACGAACGACCTGCCCGGCAATGTCGCTTTCGGTGTTTTCCGTCCGTACCGCCCCCCGCAGGGCCGCGAGTTTCTTCACAGGTTTCCTCCCGCCAGACTGAGTATAAACGCCGCTGCGCAGGCGGCAAGGCTTCCGAATATCAGGCAGAGGACAAACCCCGCCGCGCCCAGAAGAAAGCGGCGGTTTTTATGACGAACCGCGTAGAAAATATCGAGAACTATCCCCAAAAACGAGGCAAGACAAAGCAGCACGGACACGGACATGCACAGCCGGACCAGAAAAAACTGGACATCGTCCTCGAACCCGGCGTATGAACCAAAACAATACAGTCCGATTACCAAAACCGTAAAGCCAAAGACAAGCCGGACGGTCCAGGCAACAAGCGTACCGAGCAAAGGCTTGGTTGTTAAATTTCGCCCCATAACATATCATAATACTATGAAAAAAGTATTAACAATACTGATTCTGCTTGGAGCCGCGGGCGTTTGTTTTTTTCTCGGCTGGGTGCAATTTCAGGTTCCGCCGGGCGCCTACGGGGTAATCCGCTCCAAAACGCACGGAACCGACGGCGGCGTAATACGGCCGGGGGAATTCCGCTGGGTCTGGTACCGGCTTATCCCGACCAACGCGGTAGTCCAGGTTTACACGCTGCCGGAACCGGCGCTTCCGATAGAAATAAGGGGGAAACTTCCTTCCGGGGACGTATATTCGGCCATGGCCGGAATCGCCGGTGATTTTTCCTATGAACTGAAAGGCTCTTTTTCCTACTCGCTGCGGCCCGAAGCCCTGCCCGGCCTGGTCGAACGCTGGAACATGTCGTCCCAGAAAGATTTGGACGCCTATGTGGAAAAACTGTCGCCGGAAATCGAAAACCGTATCCGTCAAAACCTCTGGACGTACGCCGAACGGGAAGACGTTCTGGAACGGATACGGACAGGCGGATCGATACCGGAACTTGAGGGGACGCTGGCGGCCGCGTTCCCCGCCGCGGAAAACCTCGCGATACGCCTGGAAATTCTCAATTTTCCCGATTTCACGCTGTACAGGGAAGTCAAGGAATTTTACGGGGATTATATCGCGAGCCAGAGGCAGACCCTGAGCGCCGGCCTTGACCGGATGGCCGGGGAAGCCGTCGCCGCCAAACGCCGCCTGGACGAACTGAGCCTTTACGGGGAGCTGTTAAGCAAATACCCCATCCTGCTTAACTACCTCGCCCTGGAAAAGGGCTTTCCGCCTTCGGGGAATACCGGCGCGGGTTCCGCTCCCTAACGCGGACACGTTCCATGCCATGTTGAAAATCAGTGAAAATGTCTTATAGCGCGTTCAGCGGAACGGATTTACCGACGATATCGAATGGAGCGGGACGGGCTGGACATATCAGTTGGGGGTACTCAGGCGCGCGCTGATACAGGACGGGCAATGGGAATCGTCGAAGAACAAGGTAAGCTACCGAAGCCGCCGGTTTCCGCTCCGCCCGCGGCGTATTTCTTCCCGGCTTTCGGTCCGTTCTCCCGGGAGAATGACCTATTCGGATATCCAAATAGCCTGTTTGGGGGGCCAAACGAAACTAAACCATAGACGGACACAGACTTCTTGACTAAAAAGCGCGCTTCAGCTTTAATGAACTCAGCCAGTTCCAAAAACTGAAGTTTTGGAATAGCCTCAACTACAAGCGCGGGGATATAGCTCAGTTGGTAGAGCGATAGGTTCGCAATCTATAGGCCAGGGGTTCGAATCCCCTTATCTCCAGAACGTTATCAGTACCCAGTAAAGGGGGGATTCGAACCGCAGCCTGCGCCGACCAACGGGAGGAAAAGGGGGCACGGACGCCCCCGGCAGCAGGCGAAGGCGGGCTGGAGGGAGCAAACAGGAAGTTTGCGACCGGAAGCCGAATCCCCTTATCTCCATTATTTTATCAATAACCTGTGGCCTTTTTTCGATTAATCCGCCTTCCGGGCTTCCCCAAAAGGTATGTCTTGACCGGCGCGTCGTCTTGACCTGTGGGCAGAGACAGGTTATGGTTATCTCATCAGCTAGTTCCAAAAACTGAAGTTTTGGAACAGCTTCTCATAGAAAAGACGGTCAATTCGGGCTTCCCGATTGGCCCATGTTCATTTTGGAGGAATATAATGAAAAAGTTTTGTGTACTGGCCGCCGTTCTTCTCGCGGTTTTGGTTCTGGTTTTGGCCTGCGGCAGACAGGCCGACCGTCAGGCGGGAAGCGGGGATATAACCTGCCGTCTGCTTACCGACGCCAGCGGTATTGACGACAAATCGTTCAACGCCGCCGCGTGGCGGGGTATTCTTCAGTTTTACGGCGATACCTGGGATAATCCTTCCAAACGGGGAACCGCCTACGACGTTATTAACGCCCCGTCCCAGGATATGTATATCCCCCTGATTCAACAGGCTACCGACGACGGCTACGACCTTATCATTACGACGGGCTTTACCTTTGCCGACGCCACCTTGGAGACCGCGCGGAAAAGTCCCGATCAGAACTATATGATTGTCGATGTTGATTACATCGCGAATCCCAATATTCTCCAGGCGGTCTTTGCCGAACATGAAGGCTCCTACCTGGTCGGCGTCGCCGCCGCGCTCAAGGCAATCGAAGACAATATCCCCAATCCCCGTTTCGGCTTTATCGGCGGCATTGCCAGCGCCACAATTACCAAATTCGAGGTGGGCTATGTACAGGGGATTCTTTCGGTCCTTCCCAACGCGGAAATCGTCGACTACTATGTGGGCAGTTGGGACGATCCGGCCCTGGCGAAATCCCAGGCAAAGAACTGGTACGATTCGGGCGTTTACATCATCTATTCCGCGGCGGGGGCCAGCGGCGGCGGAACCATCGCCCAGGCAAAAGAATACCGCATCCAGAACAGGAACGTCTGGGCCCTCGGGGTCGATTCGGATCAGTTTGAGGACGGCCTTTATAACGATACCGATTCGGCGGTGTATACCTCCATGCTTAAGCGGGTAGAAGCGGCCACCTACTACGGCCTTACCGCGGTAAAGAACGGCAGCTTCAAGGGCGAAACAATCACCCTGGATCTGCGGGCGGACGGTGTCGGCTACGCGCAGACGAATCCGGCGATGTCTTCCGCGGTTAAAGCCGCAATCGACGAAGCCGCCCAACAGATAAAAAACGGCGCGATTCAGGTCGCGGCGACCCACGCGGCCGCCAAAGCCCTGCCGGGTTTTCCCCAGAACCTGAAAGCCCTGGACGATTAACGGGCCTGGATTTTCAGGCAAAGCGGCGATTGTGAAGCCGCGGCCTGAACCCGGACGTTCCCGCGAATGTCCGGGTTCGGGTTTACAAGGGAGGCTGCCGTGTCCGTACCCGCCATCGAGATGATCGGCATTACGAAGGTTTTTCCCGGAGTCGTAGCCAATGACCGGATCAGCCTCGAGGTTGCCGATGGAGAGATTCACGCTCTTTTGGGCGAAAACGGCGCCGGCAAATCGACGCTTATGTCGATACTGTTCGGCCTGTACGAATGTGACGGGGGCGTTATCAAAATACGGGGCAAAGAAGCCCGCATAAAAAGCCCCAACGACGCCACGGCGCTGGGAATCGGCATGGTGCATCAGCATTTCAAGCTTGTGCACAACTTTACCGTTACCGAAAACATAGTCCTTGGAATGGAACCGAAAAATCCCCTGGGGAATCTGGATCTTTCGAAGGCGGAAAAGCGCGTCGCGGAACTTTCCGAAACCTACGGCCTTGCCGTCGATCCAAGGGCGAAAATTGAAAACATCACCGTAGGCATGCAGCAGCGGGTGGAGATTCTTAAAATACTCTACCGTAACGCCGACATTTTGATTTTCGACGAGCCGACGGCGGTGCTCGCCCCGCAGGAAGTCGACGAACTTCTTGAAATATTCAACAGGCTTCGTTCCGAAGCCAAAACCATCGTATTTATCACTCATAAGCTCAGGGAAATAAAAGCCGCCGCCGGACGCTGTACGGTGCTCAGGCGGGGGCGCTGTATCGGAACGGTTAACGTCAAAGATACCGACGAACAAAAGCTCGCCGAAATGATGGTAGGCCGGGAGGTAAATTTCAGGATTGAGAAAAAACCCGCGCGTCCGGGCAAACTGATCCTCAAAATAGAAGACCTTACGGTAATCGGCTCAAAGGGCGTACCCGCGGTAAGCGGTCTTTCGCTGGAGGTCCACGCGGGAGAAATTGTCGGCATTGCCGGGGTCGACGGCAACGGCCAGTCGGAGCTGGTTGCCGCCATATCGGGGCTTTTGCCGCTTAAATCGGGCCGCATATTCCTTAAGGGCAAAGACATTTCCCGCGAAAACATACGCCGCAGAAACGAAGACGGCATCGGATTTGTTCCCGAAGACAGGCACAAACACGGCCTTGTTCTGGATTTCCGCGTGGATGAAAACTTTGTCCTTAAAAGTTTCAGGCGCAATCCCTATTCGGACAAACTGGGGTTTCTCCGGTTTCCCGCGATATCCGATCACGCCATGGCCCTTATCAGGGAATTCGACATACGGGCGGGCGGCGGTCCGGCTACCCCGGTAAAAGGCATGTCCGGCGGAAACCAGCAAAAGGCCGTCATTGCCCGGGAAATCGATCTTTCCCCCGAACTGCTCGTTGTCGCCCAGCCTACCCGCGGGCTCGACGTAGGGGCGATTGAATACATACACCGCCGTATTGTGGAAGAGCGGGACAAGGGCCGGGCGGTGCTGCTGGTGTCCTTCGAACTGGATGAAATCATGGCCCTGTGCGACCGCATTGCCGCGGTTTCAAAAGGCCATGTAGTGGGCGTTGTTCCGGCGGCGGAGGCCGACGAACGGCGCATAGGCGCCATGATGGCGGGGGTCGAGGCATGAAACAGGAACAGCGTGGTAAACCGGCTCCCGGTTCTTTCAGCCTTAAAAAAAATCTTCTTGAGGCGTTTACCCATTCCGACGGCCTTGTATCCGCGGCCGTCGTCGTACTGGGCTTCCTCGTGGGGACCCTGTTGATACTGATTGTGGGCCGGAAGCCATCGGGCATGTATTCCGCCATAGTTCAGGTCGTAACGGGCATCGACCTTCGCCGCTATGTCTGGAACGTCCGCTATATCGGCGAATGGCTTGTCATGTCGATGCCCCTTATACTCTGCGGGTTTTCGATGGGCTTTGCCGCCCGGACGGGGCTGTTCAACATAGGCGCGGAAGGCCAGTACATAGCCGGCCTTACCGTCGCCCAGCTTGTGGCCGTCTTCTTTCCCCAGGTTCCGGTGCTTCACTGGTTTACCGCCCTTGCCGCGGCGCTGGCCGCCGGCGCCGTCTGGGGCGGCGTTGTCGGCTGGTTCAAGGCGAAGTTCAGCGTTTCCGAAGTGGTCGCCACGATCATGATGAACTATATCGCCCTGTACGCTTCGCGGCTTATCACGCTGAACATGCCCGGAGCGAACACCTACCGGGTTCCCGATTTTCCCGCCACGGCGATGATCCGCAGCCCGTTTCTGGAAAGGCTCAGCAACGGTTCGCGGCTCAATTACGGCATCTGGTTTACGCTGGCCGCGGCGGTGTTTTTCTGGCTCGTTATGGGAAAGACCCGGCTGGGTTATTCGCTGAGGGCGACGGGGCTTAACAGGGAAGCGGCCCGTTACGGAGGCATCAGCGTTAACGGCAGCATTACAAGCGCGATGGCGATTTCGGGGGCGTTTGCCGGCCTTGCCGGGGCCGTCGTGGCCCTCGGTTCTTTCAGCTACGGCCGGGTTCTGGCGGTTCAGGACGGATACGGTTTTGACGGTATCGCGGTAGCCCTGGTCGGGAACAGTACGGCCTGGGGAACGGTCCTGTCCGGGCTTCTTTTCGGCATGCTCAAATCGGCCCAGCCGCTTATGCAGGCCCGGCAAATCCCCAAGGAAATAACGTCGATTATTATGGGCCTGGTGGTCGTGTTTATATCCCTGCGGGCAGGGGTACGGATCATTGTGAACTGGCAGATGAAAGAAAAAGCCCGGAAGGCCGGAACGCCGGGCGGGGAAACGTCCGCTTCCGGCGGCGCCGATTCCGGGGACGCGGCCCGGAACGCCGCCCTGACCGGAGGTGAGCAATGAGTTTTTCCCAAATCGTACTTGGCATGATCCCCTCAATATTGATGATAGTCGCCCCGATACTTATCGCCGCCACGGGGGGGATGATCTGCGAGCGGAGCGGGGTGGTGAATATTGCCCTTGAAGGTCTTATGGCGTTCGGCGCGTTTACCGCCGCCGCCAGCCACCGGCTTTTGGAAACCCAGGCCGGGGCGGTTTCCATTCCGCTGGCCCTTTTCCTGGCCGCCGCCGTCGGCGGGCTTTTCTCGATGATTCACGCGTTTGCCTCGATCACCCTTAAGGCCGACCAGGTTATTTCCGGTACCGGCCTTAATCTGCTGGCGACGGGGGTAACGGTTTTTGCCTGCCAGATTATTTTTCAGCAGGAACGGAGCCAGCCTTTTAAACTGGGGATGACGCCATGGATCGGCGGGATTTATCCTACGGCCTGGCTTGCCCTGGCGCTGCTCCTTCTTTCGTGGACCGTACTTTACAAACGGCCCTGGGGCCTGCGGCTCCGCGCCTGCGGCGAACATCCGCAGGCGGCGGCTTCGGCGGGAATCAACGTTATTCGTTACCGCTATGCCGCGGTGATTGTTTCGGGGCTTCTTGCCGGCCTCGCGGGAGGCTGCCTTGTCCTTACCCAGACTATTCAGTACACGGTAAATACCATAAACGCCAAAGGCTTTATCGCCCTGGCCGCGGTTTCTTTTGGCCGCTGGCTTCCGCTGGGGATACTCGGCTCGTCCCTGCTCTTTGGGACTTCCGCGGCCCTAGCCGTGTACATCGTCAATATTGAATCACTCAAATTCCTCCCGCCGGAATTTTTTAACGCGCTGCCCTATATTATTACGCTGGTTACGCTCGTGTTTTTTAGCGGCAAAGATTACGCGCCGAAAGCGTCGGGCCAGCCCTATGAGAAAGGGTAGATATGAGAAAGGGTAGAATGGTAGACTATTATTATGGCAGAAATACTTTCCAAACCTAATATCAACAAAATGTTTATCCTGGATACAAATATATCTTCATACTATTTTGACGATCGTATTGAAGATAATGTGTATACCATTGACGACCCCCGTCTCACAATAGCCGCAACCGATAAAGACCACAAAGGAATGTATGCCGCTCTGAACGAGCATATAAACCGTTTTCTCAATTCCCCGCAGCCCATAACTGTATTGGATTATGCCCCCAACACCGCTGTGGCTCTCAAACAACTTCATGATAGTTTCATACAAGAGTGTCTTGGCCATCTTCTGTTTATCACTTTTATTCATTCAGACGAGGAGTGCAAATATCTGGGGTTCTCTAAATATGAGGACGCAATCTGGCAAAAATATGAGTTTATTAATTCTTTCCTGCTTTTCCCCTTTATTAATAAAATAGAAATACCGGCCGGATTTTTCGTAGAGCAGGACTATATCAACAGCCTGTTTATGACCGTCCATTCCTGCTCTCTCCTGCCGGAAGTCTCAGATGGGGAACGAGCCGTTTGTACCGCCAGGAAACGAAGAAAAAAAAGTGATAAACCCACATAACGGATAATTCCTTTGTGTAAAGCGGGCAAACCGGGACCCGTCAGCCGAACTGTTGTCCTGTACAGCGTAAACCGGAACTACCTCACAGCCCGTATTCCCCGGCCCAAACGTCGTGTACTGCTGCATATTTTGCGAAATACACTTTTTTTGGAAAAAGGTTGACAAAATTGATAAATGTATGCTACATAAAGAATAATATGAAATTTTGTTTTTTATAATTAACCAGTAAAACCATTCCCTAAAATCCCAAGTGGAATTCCCCTTGACAGGAATGGCATGTCTTTTTCGGAGGTAATTATGGAAAACATTCATGGAAATAACGGTTCAATTGTTGATATTATCAATGATCCTTTTGGGTTTACGCTCAATGAGCCTCCCCGCCGCAAGCGGCGAGGTATCAAACCATACTGCGAATGAACCTCCCCGCCCTGAAGGGCAGGGTATCTCGTAAGCGTTACATCGTTTACGAGGTTCGTTCTGTAAGGAAATTATTTAACCGCGTGGTCTGCTACCAATTTTTGTTGGCGTTGC